>NZ_CP114058.1:4020723-4330009 GCF_026967475.1 Rouxiella chamberiensis
GCGAGTCAATGCGCTTGAACTGGCGTATCGGCGGGCCGAGCAGATAAATGTGCAAATGGAGCAGCGGTTCGACCGCAGTCTGCAATACGTGCAGCTATTGCGCCATCTTTCACAGGTGATGCCGCAGCAGGTCTGGGCAACACGGCTTAGTCAGAACGCAGCCAACGTGGTGCTGGAAGGCCGCAGCGCAAACTATGAAGCGGTGCTGGCACTCGATAGCGCCTTGCCGCACGACGCGCTGTTTCCTCGAATTCAGCTGCGGGAAGTGAAACAGCTTCCCGCCGAAGAGCTCTCTTTTTCGCTTAACGCCACGCTGCAATCCGCAGAGGGCGAATGAGGCTACATTATGCGAACGGAATATCGCGAACTCGTCATGCGGTTGTCGAGCAGATCCCACTGGCAGATGGCGTGGCTGATGCTGGCCGTTTTCAGCGCCTTTGCCGCAGGCGGCTACTGGCTGTGGATTCTGCCACTGCGCGTCACTGCCGAAAACCTGATACAGCAGATTCACACGCAGACGCGCCAGGTTAGTCAGCAGCAGCGGGTGCTGTTGCGACAAAGTTCACGGGCCGAATGGCAATCTAAGCTTGCAGACATCCTGCCGAAACAGGCAAGTCTACCGCCATTGCCACAGCATATCCTTGCGCCGCTAAATGCGGCCGGGGGGCGAATGCTGCATTGGTTGCCCGAAAAAGACCTGGCAACACCGGAAGGCGCCGTGCAGCAGGGCACGTTCAGATTACAGCTTCCTTATATCGGGTTGGTGTCGATGCTACAGCAGTTGCTGGCGGCGTCTTCCGCGCCGGTGGCGATTGAACAGCTGGCCGTCAGTCCGGCGGCGGAGAGTTTCGGCGCGGAATCCCTCCTGGACGTCACGCTGCGGCTGGCGGCCTATCGCGGGCGCATTAGCGCGCAGCAAAAGGAGCAGGTAAAGAGTCAGTTTTCCGCCGCACTGCTGCGCGATCCTTTTTCCCTTCGTCAGGCGCCCCGCTGTCGAGAATCAATCAAAGAGGCAAAATTTCCGCAGCTGAGCGGCATTATCGGCAGTGCAGACAATTTCACGGGCTGGATTAGCCTGTCGGCGGGGAGTGGTTCAAGGCGCAGCCGGGGAGAAAATTGCCAAACGATGGCGGCCGCGTCGAGGACGTCAGCGCGCATCAGGTACGACTCACCTTGTCGCAGCCGCGCTGCGGCGAGGCGTTGCAAATATTGACACTGGCAGGGCAAACGCTACCAAAGACCGGTCATGGAGGACCTTCAGATGCATCATGAATCTCGCGTTCGCGCACTATTATTGCTTGTCGGCCTGCTGCTTACAGGCAGTGGAATGACACAGGCACATGCCGCCGCCAAACCGCAAGGCGCAGCGCATCAAGAAAAGGCAGCGCCGATTAGCCTCGAGTTCTATGAGGCACCCGTCAGCCTGATTCTGCGTGCGCTTGCCGAACATCAGCAGCTTAATCTGGTGCTCGGCCCCGGCGTGGAAGGCTCGCTCAGTTTACGGATGCATGCCATTGCGTGGCAGCAGGCACTCGAGGTTGTGATGCGCATGGGCAAACTGACCAGTCAGAAGCAGGGCAACGTGCTAATGATTTTCCCGGAATCCGAACTGGCGGTTCAACGGCAGAAAAAGAGTGAACAGGCCGAAAGACAGAAACAGGCGCGGCCGCTGCACGACCTGACGCTCGGACTGAAACACGCCGATGTCACGGCAGTGGCCACGCAGCTCAACGCCCAGAAAGGGACGCTGCTTTCGCTGCGCGCGCTGGTCAGCGCCGATACGCGCACCAATCAACTTTTAATCCGTGATGCGCGGCCAGAGCTGGACAACGCCCGGCGCTGGGTCGAGGCAATGGACTATCCCATTCAGCAGGTACAGCTGGCGGCGCACATTGTCACCATGAACCGTGACAGTCTTCGTGAGCTCGGCGTGAAATGGGGCGTCAACACACCCGCCGGTGCCACTCGAATGCCGCTGGTGAGCGAGGTCAATATCGGGCAGGGCGTCGACAATCCATTTATCAGCGCCGGATTTACGCTGGCGCGTATCGGCGAAAAGCTGTTGAGTCTCGAGCTTTCGGCGCTGGAGCAGAAGGACAGGGTGGAGATTATCGCCAGTCCGCGCCTGATGACCGCCAACCTGCAAACCGCCAGCATCAAGCAGGGCACCGAAATTCCTTATCAGGTGTCGAGCGGGGCGAGCGGCGCAACCTCTATCGAATTCAAGGAAGCGGTGCTTGGAATGGAGGTCACGCCGAAGATTCTGCCCAACGGCGCCATTACGCTTGCACTGCAAATCAGTCAAAACATGCCTGGTCGAAAAATAAAGCAGGCGGAGGGCGAGGCGTTGTCCATCGATAAACAGGAGATAAAAACCCAGGTCACGGTAAAAGACGGCGAAACGCTGGTATTGGGTGGGATATTCCAGCAGCAGGGTATAAATACCGTGAATAAAGTCCCCGGGCTGGGCAATCTTCCCCTGTTGGGTGGGCTGTTCAAACAACAGTCTACGCATGACCAACGTCGCGAATTGGTGATTTTTATCACCCCAACGTTAATCAACAGCCATTAGACGCCGAAAGTTTGGGTATACTGTTGACTGAAATTGCACAAATACGTTGAGCTTATGCAACTTTTTGTGTGGCGAAAGGCTTCTGAGTTTGACGCTGCCGCCGATTTAGCTTACAAGGGTTACCGAATTGAGCACCGAGATTTTTTTAATGCCGACGCGCCGATAAAAACGTATGGTTTCCCTCCTGCGGCGCGCTATGTAGTTAACATGCAGTTTATTCGGTTGCCAAACTACCAGGAGTGTTGAGATAATTTTTATCTGATCTCGCACTATCGCTCATGAGGTTTCAGTTTAGGTCCCGCCGCTAATTTGATTGGCGGGGCGGGTTATCATCAACGAATTGTCTTAGTAATACCGAAAAACATGGCAGAGAAACGCAATATCTTTCTGGTTGGGCCTATGGGTGCCGGCAAAAGCACTATTGGTCGACAGTTAGCTCAACAACTCAATATGGAGTTCTTTGACTCCGATCACGAAATTGAGCGACGTACCGGAGCTGATGTGGGCTGGGTATTTGATTTGGAAGGTGAGGATGGATTCCGCGACCGCGAAGAGAAAGTGATCAACGAGCTCACCGAAAAACAAGGCATCGTTCTGGCAACTGGTGGCGGTTCCGTGAAATCACGCGAAACCCGTAATCGTTTGTCAGCCCGCGGCGTCGTCGTATATTTAGAAACTACAATCGAAAAGCAGCTGGCACGTACACAACGTGACAAGAAACGTCCTTTGTTGCAGGTAAGCTCACCGCCACGCGAAGTGCTCGAAGCACTAGCGGCAGAGCGCAACCCGCTTTACGAAGAGATTGCGGATGTGACTATCCGTACTGATGATCAAAGCGCCAAAGTGGTTGCCAATCAAATCATTAACATGATTGAAAGCAACTAACTCTGGTTTTCAACCACAGCCTGAGGGTGCAAGTTAAAAGGTCATTGAGCACGACATGGAGAGGATTACTGTAACGTTGGGGGAGCGTAGTTATCCCATTACGATTGCCGCCGGATTGTTTGACGATCCGGCTTCTTTTATGCCTGTAAAGGCGGGTGATCAAGTCATGCTGGTTACCAACCAGACATTGGCACCTCTCTATCTGGACAAAGTGCGTTCAGTGCTTGAGCAAGCAGGCGTTCGTGTTGATCAGGTGATTCTGCCTGATGGCGAACAGTACAAATCCCTGTCTGTTCTTAATGAGGTTTTTTCTGCGCTACTGGAAAAACCTCACGGTCGTGACACCACCCTCGTGGCGCTCGGCGGCGGAGTTATCGGCGATTTGACCGGCTTCGCTGCGGCCAGCTATCAACGCGGTGTGCGCTTTATTCAGGTGCCTACCACGTTGCTCTCTCAGGTTGACTCTTCCGTTGGCGGCAAAACAGCCGTTAACCATCCGCTAGGCAAGAACATGATTGGGGCGTTCTATCAACCTGCCTCGGTTGTGGTCGATTTGGACTGCCTGCGCTCTCTGCCTGCCCGCGAGCTTTCATCGGGTCTGGCCGAGGTTATCAAATACGGCATTATTCTGGATGCCGATTTCTTCGTTTGGCTCGAAAACAACATGGATGCCCTGCTGGCGCTTGATATGAACGCGCTGGCTTACTGCATCCGTCGTTGCTGCGAGCTGAAAGCCGACGTTGTGGCCGCCGACGAACACGAGCACGGCATGCGTGCGCTGCTCAACCTCGGCCACACCTATGGTCATGCTATCGAAGCGGCCATGGGCTACGGCAACTGGCTGCACGGCGAAGCCGTCGCCGCCGGTATCGTTATGGCCTGTTATACCGCGCACCGTCTGGGCCAGTTCAGTCTGGAAGACATTACCCGCGTCAAATCTTTGCTGGTACGCGCAGGATTACCTGTCAGCGGGCCGAAAGAGATGGCCGCCGAAGCGTATCTGCCGCACATGATGCGTGACAAGAAGGTTCTGGCAGGCGAATTACGTCTGGTATTGCCGACGGCGGTCGGGCAGTCTGAAGTACGTAAAGGCGTGCCTCATGACATGGTGCTTGCCTCTATCAGAGACTGCGAGACGCCGTAAAACGCCTCTCTGCGTCATTGAATCATTGAGTTCCCCGCGCTTTGGCAGCAGAGCGCCGCAGTGGATATTTGCCGGCCCCTTCGCTACCGAACGGGCATCTAGACGGGTTGGAGGATTTTAGATGGACGATTTACCACCGGAAGACGATCTTAAACCAGATACCAGCGACCGCCGTCCGCCGCGCTCGCGCAAGCCGTCTTCACCGGCGCCAAAACTCCCGGTTTCCCGGCAGTATCTGATGATGGGCATCGGCATTATCGTGTTGCTCCTGCTGATTCTCGGAATCGGTTCTGCGCTGAAATCACCGTCTTCAAACACTGCCTCCGCGCCGTCAAACGGTCCAAAAGACATCAGCCTTTCGGGCGGTGACAGCACGCCTGCGGCGGGCAATTCAGCCGCAGTTGGCATCGAAGCCGCGCCGGTACAGGCTCCGAACGCCCAGACGCCTGCAAATACTGATCAGACCGCCGGTAATCAGCCGAAAAGCATTGGTTTACCGCCGGTTTCGTCGACGCCGACCGAGGCGCAGCCTCAAGTCAACAACGGTCAAAAAGAGCGGGTCGACTTACCGGGTGACATGAACGATGCCCTGACCCAGCAGCAGGGCCAGGTCGATGCCGCCGCGCAGGAAGGAACGCAGTCTCTGACGTCACTGCCAACCGGTCCGGCAACGGTCAACAGCAGCATCAAAGGTCGCGCACCGGCGAGCACTGCCGTTACCGCTGCGCCGCGTTCTCCGGTAAAAGCGCCGTCTGCGGAGCATCGCAGTGCGTCACGCAACGAACACACTACGCCGGCAAGAACGCCCGTCGCCAAGGCGTCCGAACCGGCACGTAAACCTGAAACGCGTAAAGAAGCCGAACGTCACACCGCCGCACCAGCGAAAGTCGCCGTGGAATCGGGCAGCGCCTCGGCACTGAAAACTGCACCGGGCAGCCATTACACCCTGCAACTCAGTGGCGCTTCACAAGCCAACTCCTTGAACACCTTTGCTCGTCAGCAGGGGCTTAAAAACTTTTATGTCTATCAAACCGCACGCGACGGCAAACCCTGGTTTGTTCTGGTCAGCGGCAATTATGCGTCCTCGGCGGAAGCCAAACGCGCGATAGCCAGTTTACCTGCCGACGTTCAAGCGAAAAAACCGTGGGTCAAGCCTGTACACCAGGTACAGCAAGACCTGAAAAAATGAATCTGAGCTGTACGCGATGTGCTGTCTAAAACAGGGTACAATCCGCGGCTGTGAATTGTATAAGTAGCTAACTGACGGCATGAAGAAGAACCGCGCTTTTTTAAAATGGGCTGGTGGCAAGTATCCGCTGGTTGATGACATCAAACGTTATCTGCCAGCGGGAGATTGTTTGATTGAGCCTTTTGTTGGTGCGGGTTCGGTGTTTCTGAACACCGATTATGACGCCTATATTCTGGCCGACATCAACAGCGATCTCATCAACCTGTATAACATCGTAAAAACGCGTCACGAGGCGTTCGTTCGCGACGCACGAGAGCTTTTTACTCCCGAATTCAACCAGTCAGAGCGATTTTACCAGCTAAGAGACGAGTTCAATGCCTGCAAGGACATCTATCGTCGCTCGCTGCTGTTTTTATATCTGAATCGTCACTGCTACAACGGCCTTTGTCGCTACAACCTCAGCGGGTCCTTCAACGTGCCTTTTGGACGTTACAAGAAACCGTATTTCCCTGAGGAAGAGCTGTTTTGGTTCTCCGAAAAAGCACAGAATGCACAGTTTGTCTGTGAGCATTACCAGCAAACTCTGTTGAAGGCGCAGACCGGATCCGTGGTGTATTGTGATCCCCCTTATGTACCGCTTTCTGCCACGGCGAATTTTACCGCCTACCATACCAACAGCTTCAGTCTGGCCGACCAGCAAAATCTGGCCCGTCTGGCCGAACAGTTGCTGGCAGAACCAGCGGGTACCGGTATTGATTTCAAATCATGATACCGAATTGACCCGCGACTGGTATGCCGCTGCCGACCTGCACGTCGTGACGGCGCGGAGAACCATCAGCAGCAACATATTGCAGCGCAGCAAGGTTACCGAGCTATTAGCGTTGTATAGCTAAGGAATTTTCAACGTAGGAGAAGCAGATGAAAGATTTTTTGATTGCTCCATCCATTCTTGCGGCCGACTTTGCCCGCCTGGGCGAAGACACCGTGAAAGCACTGGAAGCCGGCGGTGACGTCGTGCATTTCGATGTCATGGATAATCACTATGTGCCGAACCTGACTATCGGTCCAAACGTCTGCCAGTCCTTGCACAAGTATCTGCAAGAGAAGGGGATCAACAAACCTATCGACGTGCACCTGATGGTTACGCCGGTCGATAGCCTGATCCCGCAGTTTGCCGATGCGGGTGCGACCTACATCACTTTCCATCCCGAAGCTTCTTTCCACGTTGACCGCACTCTCCAGCTTATCCGTGAGCACGGGTGCAAGGCGGGTCTGGTATTTACCCCCGCGACCCCTCTGAGCTATCTCGATTACGTGATGGACAAGCTCGACGTTATCCTGCTGATGTCGGTCAATCCGGGCTTTGGCGGTCAGTCGTTTATTCCGGGCACCCTCGATAAGCTGCGCGAAGTGCGCAAGCGTATCGATGAAAGCGGCTACAACATTCGTCTGGAAATCGACGGCGGCGTCAAGGTCGACAACATCGCCGAGATAGCCGCTGCCGGTGCCGACATGTTTGTTGCGGGTTCCGCCATTTTCGGCCAGCCAGACTACCGCGCCGTCATCGACAAGATGCGCAGCGAGCTGGCCAGCGTGTCTCATGGCTAAGCCGCTTTCACCGCTGGGCGTGGCCTTCGACCTTGATGGAACGCTGGTCGACAGCGCACCGGGTCTGGCCGAGGCGGTCGACAAGGCCTTGGTCGATGTTGGACTGCCCGCGGCAGGCGTCGAGCGCGTCAGCACCTGGATAGGCAACGGTGCCGACGTCATGGTCGAGCGCGCCGTGCGCTGGGCCGAAGGTTCTCTCGACCCGGCGTTTCTGCAACAGGTACGCGGCAGATTTGACAGTTATTATGCACAGACCGCCGCCCGTGGCAGCACGCTTTATCCGCAGGTGAAAGAAACCCTGACCGCGCTGGCTGCGGCAGGCATTCCGCTTGGCTTGATTACCAACAAGCCGACGGCATTTGTCGCGCCGTTGCTGGTTTCTCTGGGTCTCGACGGACTCTTTACGCAGATTCTGGGCGGCGATGACGTAGTGCAGAAAAAACCGCATCCTGCGCCGCTGTATCTGATGCTGGCCAATCTGGGTCTGCGCGCCAGCGAACTGGTGTTCGTCGGCGATTCGCGCAACGATATTCAGGCGGCACAGGCAGCGGGATGTTGCTGTGTCGGCATGACCTACGGTTATAATTACGGCGAAGCCATTGCGCAGAGTCAACCCGATCGGGTTCTTGAACGCTTTGCCGACCTTTTGCCCACCTTCGGGCTATCCCCCTTAAAGGATCAGGAAGCATAAAAAATGAGTAAACCCATCGTCTTTAGTGGCGCACAACCCTCTGGTGAATTGAGCATTGGTAACTACATGGGTGCTCTGCGTCAATGGGTTAAAATGCAGGATGACTATGACTGCATTTATTGCATCGTTGACCTGCACGCAATCACGGCACGTCAGGATCCTGCTCAGTTACGCAAAGCGACCCTCGACACGCTGGCCCTGTATCTGGCCTGCGGGATCGATCCTCAAAAGAGCACCATTTTCGTTCAGTCCCACGTTGCCGAGCATTCCCAGCTGGGCTGGGCGCTGAACTGCTACACCTATTTCGGCGAACCGAGCCGTATGACCCAGTTCAAGGACAAGTCTGCGCGCTACGCCGACAACATCAACGCCGGGCTTTTCGACTATCCGGTATTGATGGCCGCCGACATTCTGCTCTATCAAACCAATCAGGTGCCGGTCGGTGAAGACCAGAAGCAGCATCTGGAATTGAGCCGCGATATCGCCGGGCGTTTCAACGCGCTTTACGGTGACGTGTTCAAGATCCCCGAGCCGTTTATTCCGAAATCCGGTGCGCGTGTGATGTCCTTGCAGGATCCGACCAAGAAAATGTCCAAGTCGGACGACAACCGTAACAACGTGATTGGCCTGCTGGAAGATCCGAAATCGGTGACCAAGAAGATCAAGCGCGCGATGACCGATTCCGAAGAGCCACCGGTCATTCGTTACGATCAGGCTGCGAAACCGGGCGTTTCGAACCTGCTCGATATCCTCTCTGGCGTAAATGGCAAAAGCATTGCCGAGCTGGAAGCCGAATTCGAAGGACAGATGTATGGCCACCTGAAAGGCGCGGTTGCCGAAGCGGTTACCGGCATGCTGACCACCTTGCAGGAACGCTACAACACCTACCGTGCGGACGAAGCCTATCTGCAGCAGGTCATGCGCGAAGGTGCCGAGAAAGCCCGCGCCCGTGCGCAGGAGACGCTCCGCAAGGTCTATGACGCCATTGGTTTTGTAGCACCCTGATTCTTTCGTCCACCGGGCAAAACAAAAAACCATGCTTTAGGGCGTGGTTTTTTTGTCCTGAATTTGTCTGGTCATGCTTTGCGTGCCGGATTGCAGATCGATAAGAACCTTTGTCATTACCGGTATGCTGCTAATAAAGCACAAAAGATTCATGCTTTTTTTGTATGCATCGCGTCATCGGCCACGTTTTGCAGTAGTCTAAAAAAACCACAGACGGCAAAGAGAGGTAAAGGTGACGCAATCCAGCCTGCGGGCCATCAAAAACGTACGCATGCCCTATGCACAGGGGCTGTGGCAAATCGATATCGAAAACGGCAAGATTCGACAGATAACCTCGCAGCCGCACGGCGGACAAGACAGCGCAGAGGTGCTGGACGCGCAGGGCGGTCTGGCGCTGCCGCCGTTTATCGAGCCGCATATTCATCTCGATACCACGCAAACTGCCGGTGAGCCGTCCTGGAATATCTCGGGCACATTGTTTGAAGGCATCGAACGTTGGGCCGAACGCAAGGCGCTGCTGACTCACGACGATGTAAAACAACGCGCGTGGATGACCCTGAAGTGGCAGATTGCCAACGGCATTCAGCATGTGCGCACCCACGTCGATGTCTCGGATCCTACGCTGACGGCGCTGAAAGCCATGCTGGAAGTGAAGCAGGAAGTTGCGCCGTGGGTGGAGCTGCAAATCGTCGCCTTCCCGCAGGAGGGCATTATCTCCTATCCCGATGGCGAAGCCTTGCTGGAAGAGGCATTGAAGCTGGGCGCGGACGTCGTCGGTGCGATTCCGCATTTCGAATTCACCCGCGAATATGGCGTCGAGTCGCTGCACAAAACCTTTGCGCTGGCGCAGAAATATCAGCGTATGGTCGATGTGCACTGCGATGAAATCGACGATGAACAGTCGCGCTTTGTGGAAACCGTGGCGGCGCTGGCGCTGCGCGAAAACATGGGGGCGCGGGTCACGGCCAGTCATACTACGGCCATGCACTCCTACAACGGCGCCTACACCTCAAGACTGTTTCGGCTGCTCAAAATGTCGGGCATCAACTTTGTCGCCAATCCGCTGGTCAATATTCATTTGCAGGGCCGCTTTGATTCCTATCCGAAACGCCGTGGCATTACGCGGGTGAAAGAGATGCTGGAAGCCGGGATCAACGTCTGTTTCGGACACGACGACGTCTTCGACCCGTGGTATCCGATGGGCACCGGCAATATGCTGCAAGTGTTGCAAATGGGGCTGCATGTCTGTCAGTTGATGGGGTATGAGCAGATAAATGACGGACTGAAACTGATTACGACCTACAGCGCCAAAACCCTGAATCTGCCGGAATACGGCATCAAGAGCGGGCACGACGCCAACCTGATTATTCTGCCTGCCGACAGCGGCTTCGATGCCGTGCGCAGACAGGTTCCGGTCCGCTATTCGATTCGTCACGGCAGGGTGATTGCCGAGACTCGGCCCGCCTCGAGCACAATACATCTCGATAAGGCTGAACCCGTTGATTTTACACGCTGAATTACCCCTCACCGCGGACTTTGCGTAAATAACGGTAAAGGGCTGGCGCGAAGGGGTGAGGGTCTTTAGAATCAATGCGTTTTGTGGCTTGTCTATTGGAGAAAGGAACCGTTATGTTTAAACGTACTTTAGTGACCTTCACTGCTTTGCTTTCCCTCACCGCGATGGCACCGGCAGCATTTGCAGCCAAGGCTGCGGATACCCATGTGATGTTGACCACCTCGGCGGGAAATATCGAGCTGGAACTCGATAATGCGAAGGCACCGGTTTCCGTTAAGAATTTTGTCGATTACGTGCAGGGTGGTTTCTACAACAACACCATTTTCCATCGCGTGATCCCGGGCTTTATGGTTCAGGGCGGCGGCTTTACCGCCAATATGCAGCAGAAAAGCACCAACCCGCCGATCAAGAACGAGGCGGACAACGGACTGCGTAACCTGCGCGGCACCATTTCGATGGCACGCACGTCCGATAAAGACAGCGCGACCAGCCAGTTCTTCCTGAACGTGGCGGATAATGCTTTCCTCGACCACGGGCAGACCGATTTCGGTTATGCCGTATTCGGTAAGGTTATCAAAGGCATGGACGTGGTAGACAAGATTTCTTCCGTTAAAACCACAAATGTCGGGCCGTACGAGAATGTGCCGGCGACGCCGATTGTTATCCTTTCCGCCAAAGTGCTGCCATAACGGCTTCCTCGCGTTGACAAGGGCTGCCCACGACGCGTTTTGGGCAGCCGCATCCGCAATTCCCGCCCGTCCAACGGCAAAATCAGTGTCCCTGTCTATACTTAAACTCCACGTTCTTGGCGCAAGGGAGAAGCCGTATGGCGACGAAGCTGACCGATAAACAGAAAGAGCAGTTCTACCGCAAAAGACGAAACCTCAACTTTCAAGGCAGCACGGCGCTGGATGGACTGACCCTCGAACTCATTGATTTAACGGATGAGCAGATTGCAGCACGTCTTGAAGAAGTGAGGGGGAAATATGAGCGATAAACTGCTGTCGGTGGCCGACGATCCTTATCTGTATCCCGGAAAGGACGTGCTGAAAAACCGTTTCAACCTCAAGAATGCCAATCAGTTGCGCGAGGCCGAACTTGCGCTGACGCCGCTGCGCGCGGCGACCATCGAGCTGGGTCCGCCGAAAATGGGGTTGCCGCACCTTTGCGCCATCCATCAAATCCTGTTTCAGGACCTGTTCGACTGGGCGGGCGAGTTGCGCGAAGTGGATATCTTCAAGGAAGACACGCCGTTTTGCCATTTCGACTACATTGAGCGCGAAGGCAACACTCTGATGCAGGCGCTTGAGAACGAAGCGTACCTGCGCGATTTGCCGCAGGATGAACTGTATTCGCGGCTTGCACACTATTATTCGGAAATAAACCTGCTGCATCCTTTCCGTTACGGCAGCGGACGCGCGCAGCGAATTTTCTTCGAGCAACTGCTGACGCACGCAGGTTACGGCATCGACTGGAGCAAGGTCGATAACACCCGCTGGAACGAGGCCAACAAGGCGGCCGCCTTTGGTGACGAGCAACCGCTTGCTGAAGTGTTCAAACACATTGTGGCCGACGCGTAAGGCCAGGCAACATGATTGACAGGGATTCGGGCGGGGAAAAGTCTGCGGGTCAGCGCCGAAATAGGTAGAATGACCCGGCAAAAACCAGACCTCGCCAAACCGGATACCCATGCTGCTGATTATCGATAACTACGACTCTTTCACCTATAACCTTTACCAGTACTTCTGCGAGCTTGGGGCCGAGGTGGTGGTAAAACGTAACGATGAGCTGGAGATTGCCGACATCGCCCGGCTAGCACCTTCGCATCTGGTCATCTCTCCCGGCCCCTGTACGCCCAACGACGCGGGCATTTCGCTTCAGGCGATTGCGCATTTTGCCGATACGCTACCGATTCTCGGCGTTTGTCTCGGACATCAGGCGATGGCGCAGAGCTTTGGTGCGCAGGTGGTCCGCGCCCGTCAGGTTATGCACGGCAAAACCTCGCTTATCGAACATAACGGCAGAGGGGTATTTGCCGGTCTGAATCATCCGCTTCGCGTGACTCGCTATCATTCGCTGGTTGTACAACCCGACACGTTACCCGCCTGTTTCGAGATAACCGCCTGGACCGGTCAGGCAAGCTCTCCCGACGAGATAATGGGCATCGCCCACCGCGAACTGCCTTTGCACGGCGTACAATTCCATCCCGAGAGCATACTTAGCGAGCAGGGACATCAATTACTCGATAATTTCCTTAAAATTTAAGCAATTACCAAATATTCTCACTGACGGGACGATAAACGTTTGCCTGTGAGTGATTTTTTATGCATATTTTATGATTATATTCTCACATTCATTTAGAGTGTGAATACCTGAGCGCAGCGGAAACGCATTGGAGAGTAAGGCTATGACAGAAAAAACAGCAGTAGGTCGCGATGCATTTGATCGGGTGATTTTGCCTGTTTATTCACCCGTCAAGTTTATTCCGGTCAAAGGTAAAGGCAGTCGTATCTGGGACCAGCAGGGCACCGAATATATCGATTTCGCGGGCGGCATCGCGGTTACGGCGCTGGGCCATTGCCATCCGGTGCTGGTAGACGCGCTGCACAGGCAGGGCGAAACCCTGTGGCACGTCAGCAACGTCTTTACCAACGAACCTTCTCTGCGTCTGGCGCAGAAGCTCATCGATGCGACCTTTGCCGATCGTGTGTTCTTCGCCAACTCCGGTGCCGAAGCCAACGAAGCGGCCTTCAAACTGGCGCGTTACTACTCTTCTGCCAAACATAGCCCTTACAAGAGCAAAATCATTGCTTTCCATAACGGGTTCCACGGGCGCACGCTGTTTACCGTGTCCGTCGGCGGCCAGCCAAAATACTCCGACGGCTTTGGTCCGAAACCGGCCGATATCGTCCACGTTCCGTTTAACGATCTGGATGCCGTGAAAGCGGTGATCGATGACCACACCTGCGCCATTGTCGTCGAGCCGATTCAGGGCGAAGGCGGCGTAACGCCCGCGACGCAGGCATTCCTGGAAGGTCTGCGTGCGCTGTGCGACGAGCACAAGGCACTGCTGGTCTTCGATGAAGTGCAAAGCGGCATGGGCCGCAGCGGCAAGCTGTTCAGCTATATGCATTACGGCGTGACGCCCGACATTCTCACCACGGCAAAAGCGCTCGGCGGCGGTTTCCCGATAAGCGCGATGATTACCACGGAAGACGTGGCATCCGTCATGGCGCCGGGCAAACACGGCACCACTTACGGCGGCAATCCTCTGGCTTGTGCCGTGGCAGAAGCGGCACTGGACCTCATCAATACGCCAGAAGTGCTGGCAGGAATCGAAGAGCGTCGCCAGGCGTTCCTGCAGGCGCTGGAAGCCATCAACGCCAAATATCAGGTGTTTGCCGAGTTCCGTGGTCAGGGTTTGCTGATCGGGGCCGAACTTTGCGAAAAATACAAAAACCGTGCCGGCGAGTTTATGACTGCCGCGGCAGAATCTGGCTTGATGATGCTGGTGGCCGGAACCAACGTAATGCGCTTTGCGCCATCACTGGTGATCGATTTCGACGACATCAGCGAAGGCATGGCGCGTTTCGAGAAAGCCGTACAGAAAGTCGTGGGCTAATCGCTTTCCCTTCTCCTGTCGAAAGGCAGGAGAAGGGATTACGCTTTCACCCGGCGAGTAAGCCAGATCCCGTGATGCGGTCTTTGCCGCCAGGCCAGAGACGAAATCGTGTTCATGGCGCTGAGATGGGAAAGCACGCGGCGCAGATGCCGCTCCATTTCGGTAACGGGCATATCGGTATGCATGTCCGGCGGCTGAAACGCCGTCGATCCGCTGCTCGTTCCGTCGGTGGTTAATCGCTGCTGACAACTCTGCAAGGCAATTTCGCAAGTCTGCAAATACTCGATGGCCAGTTTCGGCGTCAGCATGTAATGCTCGCGCGCAAGAATGGTCATGGCGTTGATATGGTCGACCAAAAACTGACTGTGCGTCACCCAAAGCCGCATATCCGTCAGATAATGCGAATTGAATCCCGGCTCCTGCATGGCCTGATTCAGCGAGGTAAATAGCTGATTATGCGCCTGATTCACTTTCATGCGGGCGTAGGCCAGCTCGGCGGGATCCGGATCTTGCTGCAATACCCGTCTAATGGCTTCCTGATCGGCCTCCAGCGCCTGATGCGCGTTGGTGCGCAGCATCCCGCTCTGCCACTGCGGCCACAGCCAGATAGTGCCGCCAAACGCCAGCGCGCAGCCAATCAGGGTATCAATCAGCCGCGGCAGCAGGAAATGCGCACCATTGAGCGCCAGAATCTGCAACGTATAGACCGCCGTCACCGTCAGGCCAATCATTCCCAACCCGTAATTTTTGCGCAGCACCGTGTAGGAGACAAGGGTAATGATCAGCATGAGCAGCAGCGTTAAATTTTGCGGAATGGCGAGCTGAAGCAGACCCGCGGCCGCGATAAGCCCTATCAGCGTGCCGAGCGCACGGTGCTGAATCCGCACCCGCGTGGCGTTGTAGCCGTTTTGGCTCACCAGCAGGGTGGTAAGCAAAATCCAGTAAGGTTTTGGCAAATTGAAGAACATGCCGAGCGTACTGCCTATCGCCAGAATAACGCCAAGCCGCGCGGCATTGCGCAGGGCCGCCGACTTGAAGGAGAGATAGCTTTTCAGCGCGGCCCAGAAGGGCAGCCGATTCTGCTCCTGCATCAAATCACGGCGATACAGCGGGCGCTGGGTGCGCAGCAGGCGGGCAATGCGACTGAAATGGTAATAGCAAAACTGACCAACGGGATTCTCGCGATAGCGCGAGGCAATCTTCTCCAGCGCCGCCAGTTCATTGGCCATCGAGAAACGCACGGAACGGCGATGATAGAGAATGTCGTCGCCAATCACCCGCAATCGCGCACCAATCACCTGCGCATTGCGGCGGATAACCGCTTCCGCGTGGCTCTCCTCCACCAGCTTTTGCACTTCGGTAGGCAGATGCAGGCTGACGGTAATGTGCTCCTGCAAATCCAGCGCCACCTGAAAACTGCGCAGCAGCCGTTTGCGATGTTGATGCTGGTTGGTGGGCAGCATATGCAGTTGCTGATAGAGCAGGGCAATCAGGTCGATCACTTTCTGCTGTCTTTTCAGTAGCGGTGGCAGCGCGGTCTCGGGATCGGTGTGCTGAGTCAGCAAGGAGTATTTAGCTTCGAAATAATCGGCGAGTTCGTTATACAACTGGCTTAGGGTTTCGCGCATCGGCTGCTCTTCGGACAGTCGGAACCACAGCCAGTTAAAGAGGCCGTACCACGCGGTGCCGACCACAAACAGCAGCGGCGCATGCCAGATAGGCACCACGCCCGCCATACTGAGGGTAAAGATGGACGCCACCAGCGCACCCGACAGCAAACGGCCATGCAGCGGGCCTATCTCGCCCGTTACGCCGATAACCAGCGACAGGCCGAGCATGATAAACGGCAGCGGAACATGCCAGTTCACCAGCATCAGCTGGAGCAGAATACTGCTGACGGCAAACAGCGAACCGCCGATAGCCAGGCGTTTGAAGAAGTGTTTGTGCGGCGTGTCGAGACCGGAAATATTGCAGCAGGCAGGAACGAGCGCAAACAGCAGCCCCATCTTCAATTCGCCGAACAGCATGGCAAAGGCGATAGGCAGGCAAAGCACCAGCGTCTGTCGCAGCGCATAATTGATTTCAGGGTGGTAAAAGAGTCGTCGCCAAAGCGTCATGTGAAGGAGAGTCTGACAAAAACGGCACAACGAAGACTCGCCGTGCCGTTTTTAAAGCGATTAACGCGTGCCGTAAACGACAATCGTTTTACCGTGTGCCGAGATCAGGCTCTGATCTTCGAGCATTTTGAGAATTCGCCCTACCGTCTCGCGTGAGCAACCGACGATTTGACCGATTTCCTGACGGGTGATCTTTATCTGCATCCCATCGGGATGCGTCATGGCATCGGGCTGTTTGGCGAGATTCAGCAGAGTCTGGGCAATACGACCGGTTACATCAAGGAAAGCAAGGTTACCCACTTTCTCGGACGTAATTTGCAGTCGGCTTGCCATCTGTGCGGAAAGACGCATCAGAATGTCGGGGTTGACCTGGATAAGCTGACGGAATTTCTTGTAGGAAATTTCGGCCACTTCACAGGCAGTTTTCGCTCTAACCCATGCACTGCGTTCCTGACCTTCTTCGAAGAGTCCCAGCTCGCCGATGAAGTCACCCTGATTCAGGTAGGAAAGTATCATCTCTTTACCTTCTTCATCCTTGATAAGCACGGCAACCGAGCCTTTCACGATGTAGTAAAGCGTTTCAGCCTTTTCACCTTGGTGAATCAGCGTACTTTTGGATGGATACTTGTGTATATGACAATGAGACAGGAACCATTCGAGAGTAGGGTCTGTTTGTGGCTTGCCGAGAACCATTAGTTATTATCCTCTTTTTATCGCTGCCCAAAATCGCAGGGTTCTAAGACCCTGTTCGGCGATTTTTACTTCGCGCTCTTTTAGCATATGAACTGACCAGCAATGCTGCAAGCGGCAGGTAGAGTGATTTAAGCGGTAATTTGCCCTTATCACCAAGGTTATCCTGTTAACACCCAAAAAACCTGACCGCAACTTGTTGGAAAGTTTCTTTCGGCTTTGTTTGTAGCACAGGTTTGCAGACGTGTCTTGTGTTGTCTCGCTTCAGCATGATGCGGATCGAGTTACATTGCCAGTTTCAGGGGTAAAGGGTAGTCTGTTTTGAAAAATGACGAGTGGAGAGATTCAAATGCAAGCACGGGTAAAGTGGGTTGAAGGGTTAACGTTTCTCGGCGAATCAGCCTCTGGCCATCAGATTCTGATGGATGGCAATGCCGGGGACAAATCACCCAGCCCGATGGAAATGTTGCTGATGTCGGCCGGAGGATGCAGCGCCATCGACGTGGTTTCAATCCTGCAAAAAGGGCGTAACGAGATTGTCGGCTGTGAAGTGAAACTGACTTCCGAACGCCGCGAAGAGGCCCCGCGCCTGTTTACCACCATTAACCTGCATTTCATCGTGACCGGTAAAGATCTGACCGACAAAGTCGTTGAGCGCGCGGTAAGCCTGTCTGCCGAGAAATACTGTTCGGTGTCCCTGATGCTCGGGAAAGCGGCAACTATCACTCACAGCTTTGAAGTGATTGATTCGCAAGAATAAGCCATAACATTGCGACCACGGGTCGCGCCATCAATCGCCGACTGCCGCCGGGCCAATACCGGGTGGCAGCCGGTGCCTACTCTATTTTCTTGCCTTCCATGAGACGCTGCACCAGCGGCCCCATAATCAACTCCATTGCCAGTCCCATCTTGCCGCCAGGCACCACCAACGTATTGATATGCGAGATAAACGAGCCTTGCAGCATTGCCAGGAGATAGGGGAAATCAATTTGATCCAGCCCCTGAAAGTGAATTACCACAAAGCTTTCATCCAGCGAAGGAATGGCCTTGGCGGCAAAAGGGTTGGAGGTGTCGATGGTCGGAACGCGCTGGAAGTTGATGTGCGTGCGGGAGAACTGCGGCGTGATGTAATTGATGTAGTCATCCATCGATCTCACTACGGAATCCATCACGGCTTCACGCGAATGACCGCGTTCGCCGGTGTCGCGCACCAGTTTCTGAATCCACTCGAGGTTGACGATAGGCACCACGCCGACCAGCAGATCGACGTGTTTGGCGACATCGACCTGATTGGTGACCACCCCGCCGTGCAACCCTTCGTAGAACAGGATATCGGTCGGCTCGGGCAGCGCCTGCCACGGGGTAAAGGTTCCGGGCACCTGATTGTAAGGGACGGCTTCGTCATAAGTATGCAGGTACTTGCGTGAGCGGCCGGAGCCGGTTCTGCCGTACTCGATAAAACTCTGCTCCAGCAGGGTGAAGTCGTTGGCCTCGGGACCAAAATAGCTGATATGTCGCCCTAAATCTCGCGCCTTGCGGATAGCCGCGTCCATTTCCGGACGCGTAAAGTGGTGAAAGCTATCGCCTTCAAGCTGGGCGGCGTGCAGGCCCTGCTGCTGGAAAATCTTGCGAAAGGCCAGACTGGTGGTCGTCGTTCCTGCGCCGCTTGATCCGGTGACGGCGATAACGGGATGTTTAGCTGACATGGGCGTCTGACTCCTGCGGTTCGCGCATAATTACGCTTATTGTTACCATATCTATGCGCTGAATTACAGGACAACCGGGTGGCGGAGTCGAAGACATTTTGCACTAGGGATAATCGTTTTCCCGCTCTTCGTCGCCCGCACGGAACTGACCCCGCGGCATGATATTGAGCGTTTCGTGCAACTCGGACCACACCAGCACTACGTCGCCGCTTTTGAGCTGACGGCGAACGTCTTCGACCTTTTGCGCCAGTGAGCGCTCCTGTTCGCCGTAGTCCGTGCCTTCGCGCAGTACAAAGGCTTCAATCACGCTGTCGAGCGTTTCGGTAGGCAGTTCTTTCCAGGGAATGATCATGTTATTTATCTTTTTTCATCAGTTATTTAGCCAGAAGGCGCGGGGCCAGCCAGTCGGGAATGCGTGTTTCGAGCCACATCTGCGGACGCCGCCAGCTGCCGGTTACGAAGCCGACATGACCGCCATGTTCGGTCAGCTGATATTCAATCTCGGGCGGCAGATCCCGTGCATCCGGGATAACCGCGTCGGTCATGAAGGGATCGTCTTTGGCATGCAGAATAAGGAGCGGCACCTTGACCTTCGAAAGCCGCGGCAAACCGCTACAGCGACGATAATAGTCTAGCGCGTTTTCAAAGCCGTGAGCTTTGGAGGTGATGGCATCGTCAAACTCGCGAAGACGGCGCATCGCCTTGAGCTGTGCCAGCGTCACGGGCAGCGTATCGGGATATTTCAACAGCTTGCGCCGCGCGTTGCCTTTCAGCTGGTCCAGCAGATAGCGCTGATAAATGCGCGACGAACCCTGTTCGAGGCGATAGGCGCAGGGTTCGAGCATCAGCGGCGCAGAGACTATCACCGCCGCCTGCAAGGCACAGTTTTCACCTTCTTCGCCAAGATAGCAGGCCAGCATATTGCCGCCCAGCGAAAAGCCGACGGCGGCGGTCGGCGCTTCCCCGTGGGTGCGGCGCAGCCAGTTCAGGAAAAAGCGCGCATCGTCGGTTTCGCCCGAATGATAAATCCGCCGCAGCCGATTGGGTTCGCCGCTGCAACCACGAAAATGCATGACCACGCCGAGTCCGCCCTTTTCCCGCCAGGCTTGCAGCAGGCCGTGGGCATAAGGACTGGAAAAGCCGCCTTCGAGTCCGTGGAACAGCACCATGCGCGGCTTGTGGCGCGCAGATTGCGGATCTTCGCTCCAGGCCAAATCGACAAAATCGCCGTCGGGCAGATCCAGCCGTTGCCAGACCGGCTTTAGCTTTACGTGCCGTCGGACCAGACGCGGCAGCAGCGTTTGCAGATGCGGATTGCTAGCACCGCGCAGGGGACGAAAACTTTCAGACATTTTGTGGAAAAAAATCTCCTCGAGGAAGCTTGTACTACCCATACCACACTGATAGCTTCTCAGCTAATTGCATAATTATTGGGGTAGGGAGCAGCTGTTTAAATGGAACTGGGTTTATTTCTTTCGATGCTTGGATTTTTGTGGGTTGCGGCCATTACGCCCGGCCCGAACAATATGTTGTTAACCACCTCCGGCGCAAACTTCGGCTTTATGCGATCGCTATGGCTGATGCTCGGCATCATGCTCGGGATGCAGAGTATTGTCATCTTGGTGGCGTTCGGCGTTGGCGGGTTAATTCTGCTTTATCCGTCGCTGCATACTCTCCTGAAGATACTGGGTAGCCTGTATCTCCTTTGGCTGGCGTGGAAGATTGCGACTTCCGCCTATGAAACGCTGGAGACCGACGCCAGACAGGCCAAACCCATTCGTCTCTATCAAGGTTGGTTGTTGCAGTTTCTGAACCCGAAAGCCTGGCTCATGGCTCTGGGCGCGGTCGCCAGTTTCAGTCTGGCCGGTGCGCAGTATAACCACTCTGTGGCGGCAATCAGTCTCGGCGTATTTATCGTCAATCTGGTGTCAGGGATTATCTGGCTAGGTTTTGGTACCGTGATCGGCCGTCTGCTCGGCAGTCGTCGCGCGTGGTACACCTTCAATATCGCGATGGGTTTGCTTACCGCCGCCTGCGTGTTGCTGATTTGGCGCTGATTTCTGGCGCGATGTCGTGCTCACTTCGTTTAACGCCCCCAAACGGCTATCCAAAAAGATAGCCGTTTTCCTGTATTTACCCTTCCTTTGACTGGCATAACGTCCATATATTCCTTTTAGTTATTAAAGGTAATTTATAATTACTTTTAATGTCGCTGCCGCTCAGCTAAAAATTCTCCACAGATCAAAAAATCATCCATCGCGTTTAACTTTTTGTGGAGCACCTATTCATGGCAAACCGTTCTCTTTTACGTGGCGCAGCATTGCTGCTGTCACTGACCGCTCTCAGCGCGCACGCGGTGGATGTGACCGTCGCCTATCAAACCTCGGCGGAACCGGCCAAAGTGGCGCAGGCCGAAAATACCTTTGCCAAGGCGTCCGGCGCAACCGTCGACTGGCGCAAGTTCGACAGCGGCTCGAGCGTGCTGCGTGCGCTGGCCTCGGGCGACGTACAGATTGGCAATATCGGCTCAAGCCCGCTGGCCGTTGCCGCCAGCCAGAAATTACCTATCGAGGCTTTCCTGCTGGCGTCCGAACTCGGCAGTTCCGAAGCGCTGGTGGTCAAGAAAAGCATCAATAGCCCGCAGGACCTGATTGGCAAGCGCATCGCGGTGCCGTTTATCTCGACCACGCACTACAGCCTGCTGTCGGCGCTGAAACACTGGAACATCGATCCTGCAAAAGTCACCATCGTGAACCTGCAACCGCCTGCCATCGCGGCAGCGTGGGCGCGTGGCGACATTGACGGCGCCTATGTCTGGGCTCCGGCGGTCAATGAGCTCGAGAAAACCGGCAAGGTGCTGACCGACTCTTCGCAGGTCGGCAAATGGGGTTCTCCGACGCTGGACGTCTGGGTCGTGCGCAAGGATTTCGCGCAGGCGCATCCTGAAATCGTGACCGCCTTTGCCCGCAGCGCGCTGTCTGCGCAGAAAGCCTATTTGCAGAATCCGGAGCAGTGGCTGAAAGACACCTCAAACCTGAATACGCTGTCGCGTCTGAGCGGCGTGCCGGACGACCAGATCCCGGGGCTGGTGAAAGGCAACCGTTATCTGCCGGTGGCCGAACAGGTAACCCAACTGGGGCAGCCGGTGAACAAGGCGATTAAAGACACCGCCAGCTTCCTGAAGGAACAGGGCAAGGTGCCGCAGGTGGATAACGACTACAGCAGCTTTGTGACCGACAAATTCGTGAAGGCCGTGCAGGCCGACCCGCAATCTTAAGGAGGTCGCCATGCTTCAGGTCTCTCAACTCTCGGCCCAATATCAGGGCAATCCCGTGTTGCACGACATCTCGCTGCAAATCGATGCGGGGGAACTGGTCGTTGTGCTGGGGCCATCGGGATGTGGCAAAACGACGCTGCTTAACCTGATTGCCGGATTTACCTCGCCGAGCGGCGGGTCAATCAACCTCGACGGCGCGCCGGTCAAGGGGCCGGGAGCGGAGCGTGGCGTCGTGTTCCAGCATGAGGGGCTGCTGCCGTGGCGCAATGTGCTGGATAACGTGGAATTCGGTTTGCAGCTGGCGGGCATCGATAAACGTGCGCGTCGGCAAACGGCCGAAAGAATGCTCGCCAAAGTCGGCCTGACCGGTTACGAGCGCCATAATCTGTGGGAGTTGTCGGGCGGGATGCGTCAACGTGTCGGTATTGCCCGCGCACTGGCCGCCGACCCGCGACTGCTCTTGCTCGACGAGCCGTTCGGTGCGCTCGATGCCTTTACCCGCGAACAGATGCAGGAACTGTTGCTGACCATCTGGCGCGACACCGGCAAGCAGATTTTCCTGATAACGCATGACATCGAAGAGGCGATTTTCCTCGCCAGCGAACTGTTGCTGCTGTCGCCCGGTCCGGGAAGGGTGCTGGAACGTATTCCGCTGGCGTTCGGACAACGCTATGCCGACGGCGAATCCTGCCGCAGCATTAAATCCGACCCCGAGTTTATTCGCCAGCGCGAGTACGTGCTCGGTCAGGTGTTCCAGCATCGAGGAGGCCAGCTATGAGCGCCGAACCGGTTTTGAAAGAGATAACGCGCGCGAAAAGCCCGAACAAAGGCTGGACGTTGCCACGCAATGTGCGTCTCAGCCTCGGCACGCTATTGACGCTGCTCGTAGTGTGGTGGGCGGTCACGGCATTGAACTGGATACCGCCGTTGTTCCTGCCCGCGCCCCAGCAGGTGTTGCATCAGTTAATCACCATCGCCAGTCCGCAGGGCTTTATGGATGCCACCCTGTGGCAGCATTTGCAGGCGAGTCTGGCGCGCATCGTGATTGCGCTGTTTGCCGCCATAGTGATTGGCGTGCCGGTAGGGATAGCAATGGGGCTGAACGAAACGCTGCGCGGTATTCTTGATCCGCTGATTGAGCTGTATCGCCCCGTGCCGCCGCTGGCCTATCTGCCGCTGATGGTCATTTGGTTTGGCATTGGTGAAACCTCGAAGATTTTACTGATTTATCTGGCGATTTTCGCGCCGGTGGCGATGTCTGCGCTGGCAGGCGTGCGCAGCGCCTCCAAAGTCCGCATTCGTGCGGCGCAGGCATTGGGTGCCAGCCGCTGGCAGGTGCTGCGTTACGTTATTCTGCCCGGCGCGCTGCCGGAAATTCTTACCGGTGTGCGCATCGGACTGGGCGTTGGCTGGTCCACGCTCGTGGCAGCGGAACTTATCGCGGCCACGCGAGGTTTAGGTTTTATGGTGCAGTCGGCGGGAGAGTTTCTGGCGACTGACGTGGTTATCGCCGGGATTAGCGTCATCGCGCTTATCGCCTGCGCACTCGAACTGGGCCTGCGCTATCTGCAGCGCAAACTGACCCCCTGGCACGGAGAACAACAATGAACGAACGCCTGAAGATTACCCCGCTCGGCCCCTACATTGGCGCGCTGGTGGAAGATGTGTCGCTGAGCCGTCCGCTTTCCGACGCCCAGTTTGAGCAGCTTTATCACGCGCTGTTGAAATATCAGGTGCTGTTTGCCCGCAACCAACCGGTGACGCCGGTTCAGCAACGCGCGCTGGCGGCCCGTTTCGGCGATCTGCACATTCATCCTGTGTACCCGCAAACGCCCGAAGCGCAGGAAATCATTATTCTTGATACCGACGACAACAATCCGCCGGACAATGATAACTGGCACACCGATGTGACCTTTATCGAAACGCCGCCGCTGGGCGCAATTCTGGCGGCAAAACGCCTGCCATCAACCGGCGGTGACACACTGTGGGCCAGCGGCATCGCGGCTTACGAGGCGTTGTCGACCCCTTTCAGGCAGCTGTTGGCCGGGTTGCAGGCCGAGCATGATTTCACCAAGTCTTTCCAGGAATATAAATACCGCAAGACGCCGGAAGAGCATGCGCAGTGGCAAAAGGCCAAAGAGAAGAATCCTCCTTTGCTGCATCCGGTGATCCGCACGCATCCGGTGTCAGGCAAGCAGGCGCTGTTCGTTAATGAAGGTTTCACGACGCGAATAATCGGGTTGGAAGAGAAGGAGAGTGCCGCGATCCTCGATTTCCTGTTCCGTCACATCACCAAACCCGAATTTCAGGTGCGCTGGCGCTGGCAGGAAAACGATATTGCGTTGTGGGATAACCGCGTGACGCAGCATTATGCCAATGCCGACTATCTGCCGCAGCGCCGTATCATGCACCGCGCGACGATCCTAGGTGATAAGCCGTTTTATTCAGCGTGATACAGGGCGATAAAAAAGGGTGACGTAAGGATACGCCACCCTGATTGCCTCTTCACTCCACTGTGCCGGTGTCAGGCATTGAATTCCTGCGCCAGTTGCTCGAGCTGTTCCTGCGCGTCGAGCCAATTCATTTCAACCTCTTCCAACGCGCCTTTCACCTTGATCTGCTGCTGCAAACAGGCGGTCAGATCGGCTTTACGGCTGTTGTCGTAAATAGCTGAATCGGCGAGCTTCGCTTCAACCTCGGCCAGTTCGCCGGAAAGTTTTTCCATCTGCTTTTCCCACGCGGTTATCTGCTTGCGCAGCGGCTGCGTCTGGTTGCGGAAATCGGCCTCGCGACGTTTTTGATCCTTGCGTGACTGCGCACTGTTGGAGCCCGCGTCTTTATCCGGCGCGCCCTGCTGGTTTTCCTGACGCTGAATATCCACCAGCCACTGCTGATAGTCTTCGAGGTCGCCATCAAACTGCTCAACCTTGCCCGCGTGAACCAGATAGAGGTCATCGGTAGTAGAAACGCAGCAGGTGACGGTCGTGCGACACCACAACCATGGCGCCTTCGAAATCGATCAGCGCTTCGGTCAATGCCTGACGCATGTCGAGGTCCAGGTGGTTGGTCGGTTCATCGAGCAGCAGCAGGTTAGGACGTTGCCAGACGATTAACGCCAGCACCAGACGCGCTTTTTCACCGCCCGAGAAACGCTCGGTCTTTTCGGTGACTTTATCGCCCTGGAAGCCGAAACCGCCGAGATAGTCGCGCAGCTGCTGTTCAGTCTGCTTGTCGGCTAACCGCACCAGATGCTGCAACGGCGAGTCTTCGGCGACCAGAAATTCCAGCTGATGCTGAGCGAAGTAACCCAGCTTTACGCCTTTTGCCAGACCGATATCGCCCTTCAGCGGCGGCATGGTGCCCGCCAGCAGTTTGATAAGTGTCGACTTACCCGCGCCGTTGCGCCCGAGCAGGCCGATGCGCGAACCCGGCACCAGATTGAGCTTGATGGAGTCGAGGATCACGTGGTCTCCATAACCCGCGCTGACTTTTTCCATGCGCAGCAACGGGTCCGGCAGACTTTCCGGCGAGCGGAAACTAAACTGGAAAGGGTTGTCGACGTGCGCGGGTGCAATCAACTCCATGCGCTCGAGCATCTTGATACGGCTCTGTGCCTGCTTGGCTTTGGTCGCCTGGGCGCGGAAACGGTCGATATAGCTTTTAAGGTGCGCGACCTTTTCCTGCTGATTTTCGAACAGCGACTGCTGCTGGGCCAGTTTGGTGGCGCGCTGGCGTTCGAACGACGAATAGTTGCCGGTGTATTCGTTCAGCGTCTGCTGTTCAATGTGCAAAATCTTGTCGACGATAGGATCAAGGAAGTCGCGGTCATGGGAAATCAGGACCAGCGTGCCGTCGTAGCTCTTCAGCCACTTTTCCAGCCAGATGACGGCGTCCAGATCCAGGTGGTTGGTCGGTTCGTCGAGCAGCAGCAGATCGGAGCGCAGAATCAGCGCCTGCGCCAGGTTAAGGCGCATACGCCAACCGCCGGAGAAGGATTTGACCGGCTGTTGCAGCTGATTCTGGGTGAATCCAAGTCCGCTCAGCAGGCTTGCCGCACGTGCCGGAATGGTCCACGCCTGAATGGCGTCGAGTTTTCCGTGCAGAAACGGCGATGGCATGGCCGTCGTCGCGCTCGTTGGCCGCCTGCAATTCGGATTCAAGCTGACGAAATTCGCGATCGCCATCGATAACATACTCTATCGCCGGCACGTCGAGAGCCGGCGTTTCCTGGTTTACCCAGGCCAGCGCCCAGTTTGCCGGAAACGTCAGGTTGCCCGCATCGGCGCTCATTTCGTTTTTCAACAGCGAAATCAGAGTCGATTTACCACAGCCGTTTTTGCCCACCAGGCCGACTTTCTGACCCGGATTGATAGTGGCAGAGGCATTGTCAAGCAGGACATTGGTGCCACGCCTGATTTGTAACGATGAGAAAACTATCATAAAGCGCCGTGTAGTTGAGAGTATGTTAAATTGACTGTCATCATACTGAGTTAAACAAGACGTATTAAACGTCCCATTTTGTATTTGCGGAGCATGGTAGCGGAAATTTTGCACCCTGACGACGCTTTGGAGGTTTTGATGTCGCAGCCACCCAGGGTTTTGCTGCTTTACGCCCACCCGGAATCACCCGATTCGGTTGCCAATCGCATTTTACTCGACCGGGCCAAACAGCTTGAGCATGTTACCGTCCACGATTTATATGCGCACTATCCCGACTTTTTCATCGATATTCATTACGAACAACAATTGCTGCGCGAGCATGACGTCATCGTCTTTCAACATCCGCTGTATACCTACAGTTGTCCGGCACTGCTCAAGGAGTGGATGGACAGGGTGCTGGCGCGCGGTTTTGCCAGCGGTGCGGACGGCACGGCCCTGCAAGGCAAGTACTGGCGTTCGGTGGTGACCACCGGCGAACCGGAAGGCGCGTATCGTGCAGGCGGCTACAACGGCTATAAAATGAGTGATGTGATGCGCCCGTTCGAGTTGACCGCCGCGATGTGCGGCATGCACTGGCTGACGCCGATAATCATTTACTGGGCGCGTCGTCAGTCGCCTGACACATTGGCCAGCCACGCACAGGCTTACGGCGAGTGGCTTCAGAACCCCCTGCCAAACGGAGGAATCTAACCATCGACAGTTCGAGTTTACCGACAGCGATTCTGCTGTTTCTTTTTGCCGCCGTGGTGGCGGTGCCGATTGCGCAGCGTTTGGGTATCGGCGCGGTCTTAGGCTATCTGCTGGCCGGTATCGCCATTGGTCCGTGGGGACTAGGCTTTATTCGCGACGTAGATGAAATTCTGCACTTCTCCGAGCTGGGCGTGGTGTTCCTGATGTTTATCATCGGTCTGGAGCTGAATCCCGGCAAGCTGTGGCAACTGCGGCGGCAGATTTTCGGCGTCGGTGCCGGTCAGGTTATCCTGACGGCGCTGGTGCTCGGCGGGCTGCTGTTCCTGACTCATTTCTCCTGGCAGGCTGCGGTGATTGGCGGCATCGGGCTTGCGATGTCGTCGACGGCGATGGCGCTACAGCTGATGCAGGATAAAGGCATGACCCGCAACGAAGGCGGTCAGCTGGGCTTTGCCGTGCTGCTGTTTCAGGACATCGCGGTTATCCCTGCTCTGGCGCTTATCCCCGTGCTGGCGGGCACTTCGTCCGGCGGGAATGACTGGAGCATGATAGGCATGAAGGTGCTGGCGTTTGTCGGCATGCTGGTCGGCGGGCGTTATCTGCTGCGGCCTATTTTCCGGCTGATTGTGGCGTCGGGCGTGCGGGAGGTCTTTACCGCGGCCGCCTTGCTGGTGGTGCTCGGCGCGGCGCTGTTTATGCAGGAGCTCGGATTTTCGATGGCGCTCGGCACTTTTATCGCCGGGATTTTACTGGCGGAAAGCGAATATCAGCACGAATTGGAAATTGCCATCGAGCCGTTTAAGGGACTCTTGCTGGGGTTGTTCTTTATCTCGGTGGGTATGGCGCTGAATCTTGGGGTGCTGTATACCAACATCCTGCTGGTTCTGCTTAGCGTTATCGTGCTGGTGATAGTAAAAGGCGGCGTGCTTTATCTGCTCGCCAGGCTGTTCGATTTACGCACTTCGGTGCGGCTGCAATTTGCAGGCGTACTGAGTCAGGGCGGCGAATTCGCCTTTGTGCTGTTCTCGGCGGCAGGGGCGCAGAAAGTGATTTCCCAGCAGCAGCTGTCGCTCTTGCTGGTTGTGGTCACACTTTCGATGATGACGACGCCGCTGTTGCTGAAATACGTCGACAGGATCCTGGTCCGCCGCTATAACGCACAGGAAGAAAGTGACGAAACGCACTTTGTCGAAGACAATGATCCGCAAGTTATCATCGTCGGGTTCGGGCGTTTCGGGCAGGTGGTCGGGCGTCTGCTGATGGCCAACAAAATGCGCATTACCGTGCTCGAACGCGATATCAGTGCAGTCGGTCTGATGCGCAGTTTTGGCTATCAGGTGTACTACGGCGATGCAACACGGCTCGAACTGCTGCGCGCAGCGGGTGCGGAAAAGGCAAAATCCATTGTGATTACCTGCAATGAGCCGGAAGATACCTTGCAGATTGTCCGGCTTTGTCAGGAAAACTTTCCGCACCTCAATATTCTTGCCCGTGCACGCGGGCGTGTAGAGGCGCATGAACTGTTGCAGGCCGGCGTGCAGAACTTCTCGCGCGAGACGTTTTCGAGTGCGCTGGAACTGGGTAAAAAGGCGCTGATTACATTGGGGATGCATCCGCATAGCGCCTATCGCGCCCAGCAGCATTTCCGCCGTCTGGACATGCGCATGCTGCGCGAACTGGTGCCGCAGGTGCAGGGCGATGTGGCGCAGATTTCGCGTGTGAAAGAGGCGCGTCGCGAACTGGAAGACGTTTTCCAGAGCGAGATGCACAAAGAACGGCGTCAGCTCGACGGCTGGGACGACGATCAATAAGGTCGCAGGCGGCCGCGACGACAGAAGTTTCCTAATATTTATTGTAAAGAATCCCCTACGGCGGGCGGCAACAAACCCGCTCGCTACAGGATTCGGGAGAGTCGGAAAATGGCAGCAACCCGTAAGCGATTTATCGCCGGTGCGGTATGTCCCGAGTGTAAGGCACTGGATACGCTGAGGTTATGGCAGGAAGATCAGGTTGAGGTAGTCGAGTGCGTGAAATGCGGACACCAGAAACGTCAAACCGATGAGCAGGTCAAAAAGCACGTGCGCGGCGATGAGCAGGTGATCGGCATTTTTGATCCGAAGTAGCGTTATCCCGCGGCTTTTTTTATGCTTAGGGGTACAGAGGCGCGGTTTTCCGCTACAATCTTCGCCAAAATGCAGTATTTGACGAAATTACAGATTTCAAACGGTAGGAGTTATCATGAAAGTATCTAAAGACGTGGTTGTCAGCGTTGCGTATCAGGTTCGTACAGAAGACGGCGTGCTGGTTGACGAGTCACCGGTCAGCGCACCACTGGACTACCTGCACGGTCACGGCTCGCTGATTTCCGGTCTGGAAAGCGCGCTGGAAGGCCATGCGGTTGGCGATCGTTTTGACGTTCACGTAGGCGCCAACGAAGCTTATGGTAACTATGACGAGAACCTGGTGCAGCGCGTTCCTAAAGACGTGTTCATGGGCGTTGACGAACTGGAAGTCGGCATGCGTTTCCTGGCCGACACCGATCAGGGTCCGGTACCTGTAGAAATCACCGCTGTTGACGGCGACCATGTTGTGGTTGACGGCAACCACATGCTGGCTGGCCAGAACCTGAACTTCAACGTTGAAGTGGTTGCCATCCGTGAAGCGACCGAAGAAGAACTGGCTCACGGCCACGTTCACGGCGAGCACGGTCATGACCACGGGCACGACCACGACCATGACCACGGTCAGGGCGGTTGTGGCACCGGCGGTTGCGGTTGCAGCCACTAATCGGCATGTAAACCGATGAAAAGAAAAGGCGGCCACTGGCCGCCTTTTTTATTGCGTAAAACCCCCTGGTTTCTCCTTCCAAATGTCTTCTTTCTTTCGTCTGCCCTTATTAGAGCGTTATCTGCAAGCGATACCTGAAACAAGTCCGTAAAATAATTTCTCCTTGTCACTAATTAGCCTACAGACTAATATTTCCTTCAGGGAGTGAATCTTGTTCACCGTCTATTATCATCCTGACGCGCTCCAGGAGGCCAAGTAGATTGCCTGTGGTAACCAGGGCAAAATTTGACAGGCTCGTAAAAAAACTCGAGCAGGACCCTCGATTACTCAGAGAACCGGACACAAAGCCGCTCGGCAATGGATTATTTGAGCTGAGAACGCAGGGTAAAGATATCGCACGTGGTTTGTGGGTCTATCAGAGAGGCAATCTGATCATCATGTTGAGAGTCTTTGTTAAAAAGTCACAGAAATTTCTAGATCTGAACTCGACATGGCATGGTCGCGGCTAGAGACAATAAAAAATGAAATGGGTGAGTCATAGCGAGCTGCATGATGAATGGATGCGTGATCCAGAATATCGTGCGACCTACGAAGAAGAAATGCGCAAAGAACATTTGCGGGCCGTACTGGCACAGTGGCGCAGTAAGGAAAATCTGACCAGTGCCGAAGTCGCTGCGCGCATGGGCATCAAACCGCCCACCGTTCACAAAATGGAAAAAAACATTCTTCGAGCCTCAATCGATACTCTCTATCGCTATGCGAAAGCCTGTGGCATCGAGCATCCCGAGGTGCCACTTTATTAAAAGAAAAGGCGGCCACTGGCCGCCTTTTTTATTGCGTGTTGCTCAATAGTGCGGAGGCGGCGTTTCTTCCGATGCGTCGGCTATCATTGACGGCTGCGAGGCGCGCAGACGGTCGGTCAGCAGGCGCAGATGATCATGCAGGCGGCTCATTTCGAGTTGATGCGAGGTGACTATCTGATTCAACTCTTCAATGGTCACTTCCTGAAAAGCCAGCTTGCTCTCCAGGGCTTCAATCCGCTGTTCGAAGGAATTCTGTTCCATAATTTGTGCCTTTAATGCCTATCGGTGAGGATTGTCTGTCAGCGCGACAGAATTTGCGCCATATTCTACGCACAATAAATCAAAAATACTCGACGCAGGCCGTTTTCTGAGATCTTCAGAAACTTATTGAATCAAAAAAGGTCTGAATTAAGCGCGTTCGGGAAGTATAGCGATTGTCATGCATTGACACGGACAGTTATATTAACCGGCGAACTTTCGTAATTGTTACTTGGGGCACGAGCCTCAAGTCTTGGAGAAATGGATGAAATCACTGTTTAAAGTAACGCTGTTGGCTACCACGATGGCTCTTGCCCTGGGCGCGACTCAGGCCATGGCAGCCGATGCTGCAAAAGCGACTGATTCTACTGCAGCTGCGCCAGCGGCTTCGGCACCTGCGACCACCGATACTGCAAAATTCAAAAACGACGACGAGCAGGCGGCTTACGCGCTGGGTGCTTCACTTGGCCGTTACATGGACAATTCACTGAAAGAGCAGGAAAAACTGGGCATCAAACTGGATAAAGACCAGCTGATTGCCGGCGTTCAGGACGCGTTTGCCAACAAGAGCAAACTGTCTGATGCCGATATCGAGAAAACCCTGCAAACCTTCGAAGGCCGCGTGAAAGCTTCTGCCCAGCAGAAAATGGAAGCTGACGCCAAAGCCAACGAAGAGAAAGGCGCCGCTTACAGCGCAACCTTCGCCAAAGAAAAAGGCGTGAAGAAAACCGAATCCGGTCTGCTGTATCAGGTTGAGAAACCAGGTACCGGCGCTGCACCTAAAGACAGCGATACCGTCGTGGTGAACTACAAGGGTACGCTGGTTGACGGTACCGAGTTCGACAACTCCTACACCCGTGGCGAGCCGCTGTCCTTCCGTCTTGACGGTGTTATCCCGGGCTGGACCGAAGGCCTGAAACACATCAAGAAAGGCGGTAAAATCAAGCTGGTCATTCCACCGGCTCTGGCTTACGGCAAAACCGGCGTTCCGGGCATTCCTGCCAACTCTACGCTGGTCTTCGACGTAGAACTGCTGGATATCAAGGCTGCGCCTAAAGCGGATGCCAAAGACGCGACCAAGCCTGCTGCACCGGCCGCGGCTGCAAAATCAGAATAATCAGTTCTGCGTTTTGTACCTGAAAAAACCGTCGCTTATGCGGCGGTTTTTTTTACCCTACGCTTTTTAAAGGCTTCCACCCCATTTTTGCTGGGGTTACTCTATGATGATAACTTGACGGCCTTGTCGCTCGGGCTTAACGTCAGGGTATTGGAAAAATCGTAGGGAGGTTTTCACTGTAGCTTTGTTACAGTGGGGCCTGCTGAAATGATTGTACGGAGAGTCTTACTCCAGCTGATGAGTAAGGTCCCGATGTAGAGGGTGGTAGCTTCAATGTCTAATTCGCTTTTAAATGGCGAAACCGGTGAGCTGGATTTGCTGGACCAACGTCCGTTTAGTGCAACCGACCATGAAATTCTGACCTCCTATGAGGCGGTCGTCGATGGATTGGCCATGCTGATTGGTCAACACTGCGAAATAGTTCTGCATTCTCTGGAAGATCTGAAATGCTCGGCTATTCGCATCGCCAACGGTGAACACACCGGCCGCAAGATAGGTTCGCCTATCACAGATTTGGCCCTGCGCATGCTGCATGACATGACGGGCGCCGACAGCAATGTCTCCAAAGCCTATTTTACCCGCGCGAAAAGCGGCGTATTGATGAAGTCGGTCACTATCGCCATCCGCAATCGCGATCAGCGCGTGGTCGGACTGCTGTGTATCAACATGAACCTCGATGTGCCTTTCTCGCAGATTATGCAGACTTTTATTCCGCCGGAAGCTCAAGACGTGTCGCCTTCCGTCAACTTTGCTTCTTCGGTTGATGATCTTGTCGCACAAACGCTGGAGTTCACCATCGAAGAGGTGAATGCCGATCGCAATGTCACCAACAATGCCAAAAACCGACAGGTCGTGCTCAATCTGTACGAGAAGGGCATTTTCGACATCAAGGATGCCATCAATCAGGTCGCCGATCGTCTGAATATCTCCAAACACACGGTCTATCTCTACATCCGCCAGTTTAAAAGCGGCGAGCCGTTGGGGAACTAACGTTGACGTTGCGATACAGTCTTCTGGTTACGGGTGCGCCTTACGGTACCCAGCAGGCCAGCGCCGCCTATCAGTTTGCGCAGGCGTTGCTGGCGCGTGGTCATCAACTCGACAGCATTTTCTTTTATCGTGAAGGCGTGCTTAACGGCAATCAGCTTACCTCGCCGGCTTCCGACGAGTTCGACCTGGTACGCGCCTGGCAGCAACTGGCCGAAGAGCATGGCGTTGCGCTGAACGTTTGTGTGGCGGCGGCGCTGCGTCGTGGCATTATCGATGCCGACGAAGCGGCAAACCGCAAGGACGAGCCTCACGAACCACAGCCCAATCTTCAGCCCGGATTCGCCTTGACCGGTCTTGGCAGCCTTGCCGAAGCCGCGCTAACCTGCGATCGGCTGATACAGTTTTAAGCGTAGGAACAGACAGCAACATGAGTGCAGAAAAGAAGGTGGCATTTGTATTTACGCAAAGCCCGCACGGGACTTCCGCAGGGAGGGAAGGGCTCGACGCCCTGCTGGCAACCTCGGCGCTGACCGAAGAAATCGGCGTATTTTTTGTGGCAGATGGCGTTTTGCAACTGTTGCCGGGACAGCAACCCGAAAAAGTTTTAGCGCGTAATTACATTGCTACCTACGGCATTTTACCGCTTTACGATATTGAGCAATGCTTTCTCTGTGACGCCTCGGCAAGCGCCCGCGGTCTGGCGGAATTCGACGACTGGGTGCTGGATGTCGAGCGTCTCGCCCCCGATAGTCTGCGTCGGCGACTCGCCACCTATGATGTGATTATGACCTTCTGATCGGATAAAGATAATGCTTTTTACCCTGTCTCATTCTCCTCAACAGTGTGATTTGGCGGCACTTATTCAGCTTGTCGGCGATGAAGATGCGTTACTGCTCATGCAGGATGGCGTGCTCGCCGCCCTTGAAAACAGCATGGCGCAGTCCCATATCTCTGTTCTGACCTGCCCGGTATATGTTCTGAGTGAAGATCTGCAAGCCAGAGGGTTGGTTGGTCAAATTTCACACAAATGGACGCCAATCGACTATAATGGATTCGTTGATTTAACCGAAAGGCACCGTCAGCACATCGCGTGGTGATTTCGCGAAATGTTGTATATTTCTTGACACTTTCGTAGGTCAGCAATAAAATTCTGCGTCCCATATTGGCATCTGCCGATTGTGGGTCGATTTATCACGTGTTTACAAAGCAGTTTACGAATCAAAATCCAGGAGCTTTTTAATGGCAACAATTAATCAGCTGGTACGCAAACCACGCTCTACGAAGGTTGCTAAAAGCAACGTTCCAGCGCTGGAAGCTTGCCCGCAGAAACGTGGCGTTTGTACCCGTGTGTACACCACCACTCCAAAAAACCGAACTCCGCATTGCGTAAAGTATGTCGTGTTCGTTTGACTAACGGTTTTGAAGTTACCTCCTACATCGGCGGTGAAGGTCACAACCTGCAGGAACACTCCGTTATCCTGATCCGTGGCGGTCGTGTTAAAGACTTGCCAGGTGTGCGTTACCACACCGTCCGCGGCGCACTGGACTGTTCAGGCGTTAAAGACCGTAAGCAGTCTCGTTCTAAATACGGCGTTAAAAAGCCGAAGTCTTAATGGTTCTCCGTTAAGTAAGGCCAAACATTTTCACATTACTGTCAAAATAAACTCATAGAGTTTTGGACAATCCTGAATTAACAACGGAGTATTTCCATGCCACGTCGTCGCGTCATTGGTCAACGTAAAATCCTGCCAGATCCTAAGTTCGGGTCCGAACTTCTGGCGAAATTCGTAAATATCCTGATGGTAGATGGTAAAAAATCTACTGCAGAAGCAATCGTCTACAACGCACTTGAGACCCTGGCTCAACGTAGCGGTAAAGACAGCCTGGAAGCTTTCGAAGTCGCTCTGGACAACGTCCGTCCGACCGTGGAAGTTAAGTCCCGCCGTGTAGGTGGTTCTACTTACCAGGTTCCAGTTGAAGTACGTCCGGTTCGTCGTAATGCTCTGGCAATGCGTTGGATCGTTGAAGCTGCTCGTAAACGCGGTGATAAATCCATGGCTCTGCGCCTGGCGAACGAACTTTCTGATGCAGCAGACAACAAAGGTACTGCTGTGAAGAAACGTGAAGACGTTCACCGTATGGCCGAAGCCAACAAGGCGGTTCGCCCACTACCGCTGGTAATCACCACGCAGTAGTTATGCTAACCAAGCGGGCGCTGATTACAGTTAACCCGCTTGGATTAACTAAATCTGAACGCCCTAGGAATAGAGGAATCAAATGGCTCGTAAAACACCCATTGAGCGTTACCGTAACATTGGTATCAGCGCTCACATCGACGCCGGTAAAACGACGACTACCGAACGTGTTCTGTTCTACACCGGTGTAAACCACAAAATCGGTGAAGTTCACGACGGCGCAGCAACCATGGACTGGATGGAGCAGGAGCAGGAACGTGGTATCACCATCACGTCTGCTGCGACTACCTGTTACTGGTCTGGTATGGCCAAGCAGTTCGAACCACACCACATCAACATCATCGACACCCCGGGACACGTTGACTTCACCATCGAAGTTGAGCGTTCCATGCGTGTTCTTGATGGTGCGGTAATGGTTTACTGTGCTGTTGGCGGCGTTCAGCCACAGTCTGAAACCGTATGGCGTCAGGCCAACAAATATAAAGTTCCACGCATCGCGTTCGTTAACAAAATGGACCGTATGGGTGCTAACTTCCTGAAAGTTGTAGACCAGATCGAAAAACGTCTGGGCGCAACTCCAGTTCCTCTGCAGCTGGCTATCGGCGCAGAAGAGAAATTCACCGGTATCGTTGACCTGGTGAAGATGAAAGCAATCAACTGGAACGAAGCAGATCAGGGCGTGACCTTCGAATACGAAGATATCCCGGCTGATATGCAAGAACTGGCTGAAGAGTGGCACCAGAAACTGGTTGAGTCCGCTGCTGAAGGTTCCGACGAGCTGATGGAGAAATTCTTCGGCGGTGAAGAACTGACTGAAGAAGAGATCAAATCTTCTCTGCGTAAGCGCGTTCTGAACAACGAAGTTATCCTGGTTACCTGTGGTTCTGCGTTTAAAAACAAAGGCGTACAGGCAATGCTGGATGCTGTTGTCGAGTATCTGCCAGCACCAACCGACGTTGAAGCAATCAACGGCATGTTGGATGACGGTAAAGACACTCCGGCAGTTCGCCACTCTGACGACAAAGAGCCGTTCTCTGCTCTGGCGTTCAAAATCGCAACCGACCCATTCGTGGGTAACTTGACGTTCTTCCGTGTTTACTCCGGTCTCGTCAACTCAGGTGACACTGTATTTAACCCAGTTAAATCACAGCGCGAACGTCTGGGCCGTATCGTTCAGATGCACGCCAACAAGCGTGAAGAGATCAAAGAAGTTCGTGCAGGCGATATCGCTGCAGCGATCGGTCTGAAAGACGTGACTACTGGTGATACCCTGTGTGATCCGGATAACGTGATCATTCTTGAGCGTATGGAATTCCCAGAGCCGGTAATCTCCGTAGCTGTAGAACCAAAAACCAAAGCTGACCAGGAAAAAATGGGTCTGGCTCTGGGTCGTTTGGCTAAAGAAGACCCATCATTCCGCGTATGGACTGATGAAGAATCTGGTCAGACTATCATCGCAGGTATGGGTGAGCTTCACCTGGACATCCTGGTTGACCGTATGCGTCGCGAATTCAACGTTGAAGCTAACGTTGGTAAGCCGCAGGTAGCATACCGTGAAGCGATTCGCGCCAAAGTTACCGACGTTGAAGGTAAGCACGCCAAGCAGTCTGGTGGTCGTGGTCAGTACGGTCACGTTGTGATCGACATGTACCCACTCGAGCCGGGTGTTAACCCTAAAGGCTACGAGTTTGTCAATGAAATCAAAGGCGGTGTGATTCCTGGTGAATTCATCGGCGCGATTGACAAAGGCATCCAGGAACAGCTGAAAGCAGGTCCATTGGCCGGTTACCCGGTAGTAGACCTCGGTGTGCGTCTGCACTTCGGTTCTTACCACGATGTTGACTCCTCTGAGCTGGCGTTTAAACTGGCCGCATCTATCGCCTTCAAAGATGGCTTTAAGAAAGCGAAACCAGTTCTGCTTGAGCCGATCATGAAGGTTGAAGTAGAAACTCCAGAAGAGAACACTGGTGACGTGATCGGTGACCTTAGCCGTCGTCGTGGTATGCTGAAAGGCCAGGAATCCAACGCTACCGGCGTTGTGATTCATGCTGAAGTTCCGCTTTCCGAAATGTTCGGTTATGCAACTCAGCTGCGTTCACTGACCAAAGGCCGTGCATCTTACTCCATGGAATTCCTGAAGTATGATGACGCGCCAAGCAACGTTGCCCAGGCTGTAATCGAAGCTCGTGGTAAATAAGCCTAGGTTTCTAACACAATGATCCCGTGCTCTCTCCTTGAGGGGAGAGCACAATAGTAAGGAATATATCCGTGTCTAAAGAAAAATTTGAACGTTCCAAACCGCACGTCAACGTTGGTACTATCGGCCACGTTGACCACGGTAAAACTACCCTGACTGCTGCTATCACCACCGTACTGGCTAAAACCTACGGCGGTTCTGCGCGCGCATTCGACCAGATCGATAACGCACCAGAAGAAAAAGCACGTGGTATCACCATCAACACTTCCCACGTTGAGTATGACACCCCGACTCGTCACTACGCGCACGTTGACTGCCCAGGGCACGCCGACTACGTGAAAAACATGATCACCGGTGCTGCTCAGATGGACGGCGCTATCCTGGTTGTTGCTGCAACTGATGGCCCTATGCCACAGACTCGCGAGCACATCCTGCTGGGTCGTCAGGTTGGCGTTCCTTTCATCATCGTATTCATGAACAAATGTGACATGGTTGATGACGAAGAGCTGCTGGAACTGGTAGAAATGGAAGTGCGTGAACTTCTGTCTGCCTACGACTTCCCTGGTGATGATCTGCCAGTTGTTCGTGGTTCAGCGCTGAAAGCACTGGAAGGCGACGCTGAGTGGGAAGCTAAAATCATCGAGCTGGCTGGTCACCTGGATTCTTACATCCCGGAACCAGAGCGCGCGATCGACAAGCCATTCCTGCTGCCAATCGAAGACGTATTCTCCATCTCCGGTCGTGGTACCGTTGTTACCGGTCGTGTAGAGCGCGGTATCGTTAAAGTTGGCGAAGAAGTTGAAATCGTTGGTATCAAAGACACCGTCAAGTCTACCTGTACCGGTGTTGAAATGTTCCGTAAACTGCTTGACGAAGGTCGTGCAGGCGAGAACGTAGGTGTTCTGCTGCGTGGTATCAAGCGTGAAGACATCGAACGTGGTCAGGTACTGGCTAAACCAGGTTCCATCAAGCCACACACCAAATTTGACTCAGAAGTGTATATCCTGAGCAAAGACGAAGGCGGCCGTCATACTCCGTTCTTCAAAGGCTACCGTCCACAGTTCTACTTCCGTACTACTGACGTGACCGGTACCATCGAACTGCCAGAAGGCGTCGAGATGGTTATGCCTGGTGACAACGTGAACATGGTTGTTACCCTGATCCACCCAATCGCAATGGACGACGGTCTGCGTTTCGCAATCCGTGAAGGCGGCCGTACTGTAGGCGCTGGTGTTGTTGCTAAAGTTATCGCTTAATCGCTGATAACATTGGTGATCTAAAAGAGGGTGCTTCGGCACCCTTTTTTATGCCTTTTTCCGGCAAATAGGTTGTGTAAATTTTTCCAATCACAATTGAAATAAAAACTATTCTCATTTACAGTTGCGTGAATTGTTTAAATATTGAGTTAGGGTATGTACGTCTGTTTGTGTAATGCAGTCACCGACAAAGTGATCCGAAAAGTAATCCGGCAGCATCAGCCACAAACGATGAAAGACCTTCGCCAGTTAGTGCCGATTGGTACGGATTGCGGGAAATGCATCAGACAGGCCAGAGAGATTCTGGTTGAGGAGCAGGAGAGCACAACCTACATCATCGAAGTCGCCTGATAAATAGTAGGGTTATTTCTTTCCCTCTTAGCCGAGTGGTTCTACACTTCATAGAACTACAGCGGAGGGCATTCCTATGAAAGGCGATACCAAAATGATTGCGCACCTTAACAAGCTGCTAGGAAATGAGCTTGTTGCCATCAATCAGTATTTTCTCCATGCCAGAATGTTTAAAAATTGGGGTTTGATGCGACTCAACGGCATCGAATACCATGAGTCCATTGACGAGATGAAGCATGCTGATATTTACATCGAACGCATTCTCTTCCTCGAGGGCATTCCCAACCTGCAAGATCTCGGCAAGCTCAATATTGGTGAAGACGTTGAGGAAATGCTCAAGTCGGATCTGGTGCTTGAACTCGACGGCGCGCGCGATTTACGCGAAGCCATTTCCTATGCCGACTCCATTCACGATTATGTCAGCCGCGATATGATGATTACTATATTGGCGGAAGAAGAGCACCACATTGACTGGATCGAAACCGAAGTCGATTTGATAGGTCGAGTGGGTATTCAGAACTACATTCAAACTCAGATAAAAGAAGAATCAAAAAAAGCAGCGCATTAGTTCTGGCTACGGTGTTTACTGGATAGTCACGCAATAGAGACATTGTGTATCAGCCAGGCCATAAACTTGCTGGCTGATATAAATTATCCCGCCCGTAACCGCGAGAAAGGGACCAAAGGGAATAGCGCCCAGTCGGCGAAGGAACAAAAAGCGCAAGACGTACATAATGGTCCCGGTGACAGAAGCGATGAAGGCCACAAACGGAAGAGACTCCCATCCCAGCCAGGCACCCAATGCCGCCATGAGTTTAAAATCGCCGTATCCCAATCCCTCTTTTTTAGTCACTGCTTTCATCAGCCAATAGATAGCCCATAGACACAGGTAGCCAGCCGCAGCGCCAATCACGGCATTGGCGAGATGCTGAGGTCTGAAAACCGCGTGCAGCATCAGGCCAATCCACAATAACGGTAGCGTAAGACGGTCGGGTAGCTGGAATCGCTGCATGTCGATATAGCTTAGCGCCAGCAAAAAACCGACCAGGAGGATGCTGGTCATCAAGGCATAGCCATGCGTCATTGCGAACCGGGCGATATCGTTGAACACGGTGACTCCTTTGTCGGTCTCACAAGTACCGGTGTGGAGGACAAAGAATAATCTTTCGGAGGATACAAACAATCCGAAAAGACTTGATGAAATATTGTTCATTTTACGCGGCGGAAACTGCCGCCCAAAATTTAGCGAAAACGTGAAAGAGGGCAGGGGAGTACGAAATAAACGCACTTTATTGTCAGGAACGGGTTGCTTCCTGTGTTCAGTTACGTATAATGCGCGGGCTTACCTAATCTTGGTAAGCCTAATTCGATAAGAATTAGTTGTCAGGCAAAATAAGCGCCTGGCAAACAATACTCCCGATATGGGGGTTATGTGAAGAACGATTACACTCTCCCATCAATCGAAATGGGAATGAGGAGTAATCATTTTACGTTTAAAATAATTGGAGCTCTGGTCTCATGCAGAACCAAAGAATCCGTATCCGCCTGAAAGCGTTTGATCATCGTCTGATTGATCAATCAACTGCGGAAATCGTTGAGACCGCGAAGCGCACTGGTGCGCAAGTTCGTGGTCCAATCCCGCTGCCGACCCGCAAAGAGCGCTTTACCATTCTGATTTCTCCGCACGTCAATAAAGATGCGCGCGATCAGTATGAAATTCGCACTCACAAGCGTCTGGTTGACATCGTTGAGCCAACCGAGAAAACCGTTGATGCTCTGATGCGTCTGGATCTGGCTGCTGGTGTAGACGTGCAGATCAGCCTGGGTTAATCAGGGTCATTGAGCGATTGAGAGGTTGAAACAATGATTGGTTTAGTCGGTAAGAAAGTGGGTATGACTCGTATCTTCACAGAAGATGGCGTTTCTATCCCTGTAACCGTTATCGAAATTGAAGCAAACCGCGTTACTCAGATCAAAGATCTGGAAAACGACGGTTACCGCGCTGTTCAGGTTACCACTGGTAGCAAAAAAGCTAACCGTGTAACCAAACCAGAAGCGGGTCACTTCGCTAAAGCTGGCGTAGAAGCTGGCCGTGGTCTGTGGGAATTCCGCCTTGCAGAAGGTGAAGAGTTTACTGCAGGTCAAGACATTAGCGTTGAAATTTTCGCAGACGTTAAGAAAGTAGACGTTACTGGTACATCTAAAGGTAAAGGTTTCGCGGGTACTGTTAAACGCTGGAACTTCCGTACTCAAGATGCTACGCACGGTAACTCCTTGTCTCACCGCGTTCCGGGTTCTATCGGTCAGAACCAGACTCCGGGCAAAGTGTTCAAAGGCAAGAAAATGGCAGGCCAACTGGGTAACGAGCGTGTAACCGTTCAAAGCCTGGACGTAGTACGTGTTGACGCTGAGCGCAACCTACTGCTGGTCAAGGGTGCTGTTCCGGGTGCTACCGGTGGCAACCTGATCGTTAAACCTGCTGTTAAGGCTTAACGTCGAGGAGATAGGAATGGAATTAGTAGTGAAAGACGCGCAGAGCGCGCTGACTGTTTCCGAAACTACCTTCGGGCGTGATTTCAACGAAGCGCTGGTACATCAGGTTGTTGTTGCTTATGCAGCAGGTGCCCGTCAAGGTACTCGCGCTCAGAAGACTCGTGCCGAAGTAACTGGTTCTGGTAAGAAACCATGGCGTCAGAAAGGTACTGGCCGTGCGCGTGCAGGTTCTGTAAAGAGCCCAATCTGGCGTTCGGGTGGTGTGACCTTTGCTGCAAAGCCACAGGACCACAGTCAAAAAGTTAACAAAAAGATGTACCGCGGCGCGCTGAAAAGCATCCTGTCCGAACTGGTACGTCAAGATCGTTTGATCATTGTCGAGAAGTTCTCTGTAGAAGCGCCTAAAACTAAGCTGCTGGCACAGAAACTGAAAGACATGGCTCTGGAAGACGTGCTGATTGTAACCGGCGAAGTCGACGAGAATCTGTTCCTGGCCGCACGTAACCTGTACAAGGTTGACGTTCGCGATGTAGCAGGTATCGATCCAGTAAGCCTGATCGCCTTCGACAAAGTCGTTATGACTGCTGATGCTGTGAAGCAGGTTGAGGAGATGCTGGCATGATTCGTGAAGAACGTCTGCTGAAAGTGCTGCGCGCGCCGCACGTTTCTGAAAAAGCGTCCGCTGCGATGGAAAAGAACAACACCATCGTACTCAAAGTTGCCCTCGACGCGACCAAGGCAGAAATCAAAGCTGCGGTTAAGAAGCTGTTTGAAGTCGAAGTCGAAGACGTTAACACCTTGCTGGTTAAAGGCAAGTCTAAACGTCAAGGTCAGCGTGTTGGTCGTCGTAGCGACTGGAAAAAGCTTACGTCACCCTGAAAGAAGGCCAGAATCTGGACTTCATCAGCGGCGCAGAGTAAGTCGGAGGAGTAAGCACAATGGCAATTGTTAAATGTAAACCTACATCTCCGGGTCGTCGCCACGTTGTTAAAGTGGTTAACCCTGAGCTGCACAAGGGTAAACCTTTTGCTCCGCTGCTTGAGAAATTGAGCAAAAGCGGTGGCCGTAACAACAATGGCCGTATCACCACCCGTCATATCGGTGGTGGCCACAAGCAACATTATCGTCTGGTTGACTTCAAACGCAACAAAGACGGTGTAGCTGCAGTGGTTGAGCGTCTGGAGTACGATCCGAACCGTTCCGCGAACATCGCGCTGGTTCTGTACAAAGACGGCGAACGCCGTTACATCCTGGCGCCGAAAGGCCTGAAAGTGGGCGACCAAATCCAATCTGGCGTTGATGCTGCAATCAAAGTGGGTAACACCCTTCCGATGCGCAACATCCCAGTGGGTTCAACGGTTCACAACGTAGAAATGAAACCAGGTAAAGGCGGCCAGCTGGCTCGTTCTGCCGGTGCCTACGTTCAGATCGTTGCCCGTGATGGTTCCTACGTAACTCTGCGTCTGCGCTCTGGCGAAATGCGTAAAGTTCAGATCGATTGCCGCGCCACCATGGGTGAAGTCGGTAACTCTGAACATATGCTTCGCGTTCTGGGTAAAGCAGGTGCTGCACGTTGGCGTGGTGTTCGCCCTACCGTTCGCGGTACTGCGATGAACCCAGTCGATCACCCACACGGTGGTGGTGAGGGTAAAAACTTTGGTAAACACCCAGTAACACCATGGGGCGTTCAGACCAAAGGTAAGAAAACCCGTAGCAACAAGCGTACTGACAAGTTCATCGTACGTCGCCGTAGCAAAAAATAATTAGAGGATAAGCCATGCCACGTTCTCTCAAGAAAGGTCCTTTTATTGACCTGCACTTGCTGAAGAAGGTAGAGAAAGCGGTGGAAAGCGGTGACAAGAAGCCTTTGCGCACTTGGTCCCGTCGTTCAACGATCTTTCCTAACATGATCGGTTTGACCATCGCTGTCCATAATGGTCGTCAGCACGTACCAGTGTTTGTTTCCGATGAAATGGTCGGTCACAAGCTGGGTGAATTCGCGCCGACTCGTACTTATCGCGGCCATGCGGCTGATAAAAAAGCTAAAAAGCGCTAAGGTAGGAGGAAGAGATGGAAACTATAGCTAAACATCGCCACGCTCGTTCTTCTGCTCAGAAGGTTCGCCTTGTTGCAGACCTGATCCGCGGTAAGAAAGTGTCGCAAGCTCTGGAAACTTTGGCCTACACCAACAAGAAAGCTGCTGGTCTGGTTAAGAAGGTGCTGGAGTCTGCCATTGCTAACGCAGAACACAACGATGGCGCTGACATCGATGATCTGAAAGTCGCGAAGATTTTCGTAGACGAAGGCCCAAGCATGAAGCGCATTATGCCGCGTGCTAAAGGTCGTGCAGATCGCATTCTGAAGCGCACCAGCCACATTACTGTGGTTGTGTCCGATCGCTGAGACTCTGGAGACTAGCAATGGGTCAGAAAGTACATCCTAATGGTATTCGCCTAGGTATTGTCAAACCTTGGAATTCCACTTGGTATGCAAATACCAAAGAATTCGCTGACAACCTGGACAGCGACTTTAAAGTTCGTCAGTTCTTGACTAAAGAATTGTCGAAAGCTTCCGTTTCTCGCATCGTTATCGAGCGTCCGGCGAAGAGCATCCGTGTGACTATTCACACTGCTCGTCCTGGCATCGTTATCGGCAAGAAAGGTGAAGATGTCGAAAAACTGCGTAAGGTAGTAGCCGGTATCGCTGGCGTTCCTGCGCAGATTAACATCGCCGAAATCCGTAAACCGGAACTGGACGCAAAATTGGTTGCTGACAGCATCACTTCACAGCTGGAACGTCGCGTTATGTTCCGTCGTGCTATGAAGCGTGCTGTACAGAACGCAATGCGTCTGGGCGCTAAAGGTATCAAAGTTGAAGTAAGCGGCCGTCTTGGCGGTGCTGAAATCGCGCGTACCGAATGGTACCGTGAAGGTCGTGTTCCACTGCATACTCTGCGTGCGGATATCGATTACAACACATCTGAAGCGCACACCACTTATGGTGTAATCGGCGTTAAGGTATGGATCTTCAAAGGTGAGATCCTGGGTGGTATGGCTGCAGTTGAACAACCGGAACCGGCTGCTCAACCTAAAAAGCAGCAGCGTAAAGGCCGCAAGTAAGGAGAGTCGCTGATGTTACAACCAAAGCGTACAAAATTCCGTAAGGTGCACAAAGGCCGCAACCGTGGTCTTGCGCAAGGTACGGATGTGAGCTTCGGCACTTACGGTCTGAAAGCTGTTGGCCGTGGTCGCCTGACTGCTCGTCAAATTGAAGCAGCACGTCGTGCGATGACCCGTGCAGTTAAGCGTCAAGGTAAGATCTGGATCCGAGTATTCCCGGACAAACCGATCACCGAGAAGCCACTTGAAGCTCGTATGGGTAAAGGTAAGGGTAACGTGGAGTATTGGGTTGCCCTGATCCAACCTGGTAAAGTCCTGTACGAAATGGACGGTGTGCCTGAAGAGCTGGCGCGTGAAGCATTCCAGCTTGCAGCAGCGAAACTGCCTATTAAAACCACCTTTGTAACTAAGACGGTGATGTAATGAAAGCAAAAGAGCTGCGTGAAAAGAGCGTGGAAGAGCTGAACACCGAGCTTCTGAACCTGTTGCGTGAGCAGTTTAACCTGCGCATGCAAACGGCCAGCGGCCAGCTGCAGCAAACACACACGTTGAAGCAAGTGCGTCGTGACGTTGCACGTGTTAAGACTTTACTGACTGAGAAGGCGGGCGCGTAATGAGTGACAAGATCCGTACTCTGCAAGGTCGTGTGATCAGTGACAAGATGGAAAAATCTATCGTTGTTGCGATTGAGCGTTTCGTGAAGCACCCAATCTACGGTAAATTCATCAAGCGTACGACTAAGCTACACGTACATGACGAGAACAACGAATGCGGTATCGGCGACGTCGTTGAAATTAGCGAATGCCGTCCGCTGTCCAAGACCAAGTCCTGGACACTGGTTCGCGTTGTAGAGAAAGCAATTCTGTAATAGAATCGCGCTCTCGAAAATAAATAAACGGCTCATGACGTGGGCCGTTTATTTTTTCTACCCATAATGATGAAGCAGTGTTATAATGCTGCGCCCTCATTTGTGGGGATTTCTTTATGGCCTCTTAGTAGGTCTTATAAGTTGTAGTTGACATTAGCGGAGCACTAACATGATCCAAGAACAGACTATGCTGACCGTGGCCGACAACTCCGGTGCACGTCGCGTAATGTGTATCAAGGTTCTGGGTGGCTCGCACCGTCGCTACGCAGGCGTTGGCGATATCATCAAAATTACCATCAAGGAAGCAATTCCTCGCGGTAAGGTGAAGAAAGGCGACGTGCTGAAGGCGGTAGTGGTGCGCACCAAGAAGGGTGTTCGTCGCCCGGACGGTTCTGTCATTCGCTTCGATGGTAATGCATGCGTTATTTTAAATAATAACAGCGAGCAGCCAATCGGCACGCGTATTTTTGGGCCGGTAACTCGTGAACTGCGTAATGAGAAGTTCATGAAAATTATCTCTCTGGCACCAGAAGTACTCTAAGGAGCGAACCATGGCAGCGAAAATCCGTCGTGATGACGAAGTTATCCTGCTTACCGGCAAAGATAAAGGTAAGCGTGGTAAAGTAAAAAATGTCCTGTCTTCTGGAAAGGTCATTGTTGAAGGTATCAACCTGGTTAAGAAACATCAGAAGCCTGTACCGGCCCTGAACCAACCAGGTGGCATCGTTGAAAAAGAAGCTGCTGTTCAAGTTTCCAACGTTGCAATCTTCAACACGGCAACCGGCAAGGCTGACCGTGTAGGCTTTAGATTCGAAGACGGCAAAAAAGTCCGTTTCTTCAAGTCTAACAGCGAAACTATCAAGTAATTTGGAGTAGTACGATGGCGAAACTGCATGATTACTACAAAGACGATGTCGTAAATAAACTCATGACCGAGTTTAATTACAATTCTGTCATGCAAGTCCCTCGGGTCGAGAAGATCACCCTGAACATGGGTGTTGGTGAAGCGATCGCTGACAAGAAACTGCTGGATAACGCAGCAGCTGACTTGGCAGCCATCTCCGGTCAAAAGCCGTTCATCACCAAAGCACGCAAATCAGTTGCAGGCTTCAAAATCCGTCAGGGCTATCCGATCGGCTGTAAAGTAACCCTGCGTGGCGAACGCATGTGGGAATTCTTTGAGCGTCTGATCTCTATTGCTGTACCGCGTATCCGTGACTTCCGTGGCCTGTCCGCCAAGTCATTCGATGGCCGTGGTAACTACAGCATGGGCGTGCGTGAACAGATCATCTTCCCGGAAATCGACTATGACAAAGTCGATCGCGTTCGTGGTTTGGATATTACCATCACCACTACTGCGAAATCCGATGATGAAGGCCGCGCTCTGCTGGCTGCCTTTAACTTCCCGTTCCGTAAGTAAGGTAGGGTTACTAATGGCTAAGCAATCCATGAAAGCACGCGAAGTCAAGCGCGTGAAACTGGCTGACAAATTCTTCGCTAAACGCGTTGAATTGAAAGCAACTATCTCTAACGTGAACGCTTCCGACGAAGATCGTTGGGATGCCGTTCTGAAGCTGCAGACTCTGCCGCGTGATTCCAGCCCGTCTCGTCAGCGTAACCGCTGCCGTCAAACTGGTCGTCCGCACGCTTTCTTGCGGAAGTTCGGGTTGAGCCGTATTAAGGTCCGTGAAGCCGCCATGCGCGGTGAAATTCCGGGTCTTAAAAAGGCTAGCTGGTAATTGTCACCAATTGAATCACGGGAGTAATGACAGATGAGCATGCAAGATCCGATCGCGGATATGCTGACCCGTATCCGTAACGGTCAGGCCGCGAACAAAGTTGCGGTCACCATGCCTTCCTCTAAGCTGAAACTGGCTATCGCCAACGTGCTTAAAGAAGAAGGCTACATTGAAGAATTTAAAATCGAAGGCGACGCCAAACCTGAACTGGAATTAGTACTGAAGTACTTCCAGGGCAAGGCTGTGGTAGAGAGCATTCAACGAATCAGCCGTCCTGGTCTGCGCATCTACAAGAAAAAAGATGAGCTGCCAAAGGTTATGGCCGGTTTGGGTATCGCTGTTATTTCTACCTCTAAAGGTGTTATGACTGATCGTGCAGCTCGCCAGGCTGGTCTTGGTGGCGAGATTATCTGCTACGTAGCTTAATCGGGAGGAAAGCATGTCTCGTGTTGCAAAAGCACCCGTCGTCATTCCTGCCGGCGTAGAGGTAAAACTCAACGGTCAGGTTATTACGATTAAGGGTAAAAACGGCGAGCTGTCACGTACTATCCATGACGCCGTTGAAGTAAAACAGGAAGATAACGCACTGACCTTCGGTCCGCGTGAAGGCTTCGCAAACGCATGGGCCCAAGCGGGTACTACGCGCGCACTGTTGAACTCAATGGTTGTAGGTGTTACCGACGGCTTCACTAAAAAGCTTCAATTGGTTGGTGTTGGTTATCGTGCTGCCATTAAAGGCAACGCGGTGAGTTTAGCTCTTGGCTTCTCTCACCCGGTCGAACCACCAGCTGCCGGCAGGCATTACTGCAGAGTGTCCAACTCAAACTGAAATCGTGCTGAAAGGCGCTGATAAGCAGGTGATTGGTCAAGTTGCTGCAGATTTACGTGCCTACCGTCGTCCTGAGCCTTACAAAGGCAAGGGTGTCCGTTACGCCGACGAAGTCGTGCGTACCAAAGAGGCTAAGAAGAAGTAAGGTAACACTATGGATAAGAAATCTGCTCGTATCCGTCGTGCGACCCGCGCACGCCGCAAGCTCAAAGAATTGGGTGCGACACGACTGGTGGTACATCGTACCCCGCGTCATATTTACGCACAGGTGATTGCACCTAACGGTTCTGAAGTATTAGTTGCTGCTTCTACAGTAGAAAAAACTATTACTGAGCAATTGAAGTATACCGGTAACAAAGATGCTGCGACTGCTGTAGGTAAAGCTATTGCTGAACGCGCATTGGAAAAAGGGATTTCGAAAGTTTCCTTTGACCGTTCTGGTTTCCAATATCATGGTCGAGTCCAGGCACTGGCAGATGCTGCCCGTGAAGCTGGCCTTCAGTTCTAAGGTAGAGGTGTAAGATGTCACACATCGAAAAACAAGCTGGCGAACTGCAGGAAAAGCTGATCGCGGTAAACCGCGTATCCAAAACCGTAAAAGGTGGCCGTATTTTCAGCTTTACCGCACTGACAGTAGTTGGTGATGGTAACGGTCGCGTTGGTTTTGGCTACGGCAAAGCACGCGAAGTTCCGGCAGCGATCCAAAAAGCGATGGAGAAAGCCCGTCGCAACATGTTGAACGTCGCGCTGAACAGCGGCACCCTGCAGCACCCAGTCAAGGGCGCTCACACGGGTTCTCGCGTGTTCATGCAGCCGGCTTCAGAAGGTACCGGTATTATCGCCGGTGGTGCAATGCGCGCCGTCCTGGAAGTCGCAGGGGTACACAACGTATTAGCCAAGGCTTATGGTTCCACCAACCCGATCAACGTGGTTCGTGCAACTATCGCAGCTCTGGAAGATATGAAGTCCCCAGAAATGGTCGCTGCCAAGCGTGGTAAGTCCGTCGAAGAAATTCTAGGGAAATAACCATGGCAAAGACTATTAAAGTAACTCAAACAAAAAGCAGCATCGGTCGTTTGCCGAAACATAAGCAAACTTTGACTGGTTTAGGTCTGCGTCGCATTGGTCACACTGTTGAACGTGAAGATACCCCTTCAGTTCGCGGCATGATCAATCTGGTTTCCTACATGGTTAAGGTTGAGGAGTAAGAGATGCGTTTAAATACTCTGTCTCCGGCTGACGGTGCCAAGCAGGCGCCAAGGCGTGTAGGTCGTGGTATTGGTTCTGGCCTGGGTAAAACCGGCGGCCGTGGTCACAAAGGTCAGAACTCACGTTCTGGCGGTGGCGTACGTCGCGGGTTTGAAGGTGGTCAGATGCCTTTATATCGTCGTTTGCCGAAATTCGGCTTCACCTCTCGCAAAGCGATGATCACGGCAGAAGTTCGTCTGTCTGAACTGGCTCTTGTTGAAGGCGACGTAATCGACCTGAACACGCTGAAAGCCGCTAACGTAGTTGGTATCCAGATCGAATTCGTGAAAGTAATCCTTTCAGGCGAAGTCGCTCGTCCGGTTACCGTACGTGGTCTGCGTGTCACCAAAGGCGCTCGTGTTGCTATCGAAGCTGCTGGCGGTAAAATAGAGGAATAAGTAGCAGATGGCTAAGCAACCGGGATTAGATTTTCAAAGTGCTAAAGGTGGACTTGGCGAGCTGAAGCGCAGACTTTTGTTTGTTATCGGTGCGCTGATTGTTTTCCGTATCGGCTCTTTTATTCCGATCCCTGGTATTGATGCCACTGTACTTGCTAAATTGCTCGAACAGCAAAGAGGCACCATCATTGAAATGTTCAACATGTTCTCTGGTGGTGCTCTCAGCCGTGCTTCTATCTTTGCTCTGGGAATCATGCCGTATATTTCGGCATCGATTATTATCCAGCTGTTAACGGTGGTTCATCCAGCGTTGGCAGAAATAAAGAAAGAAGGGGAGGCTGGCCGTCGCAAGATTAGCCAGTACACCCGCTACGGTACGCTAGTGTTGGCCGTATTCCAGTCAATCGGTATTGCTACCGGTTTACCGAATATGCCTGGTATGCAGGGCCTGGTGTTAAATCCAGGCTTTGCATTCTACTTTACCGCAGTCGTAAGCCTGGTGACCGGGACAATGTTCCTGATGTGGCTTGGCGAACAGATAACTGAGCGTGGTATCGGCAACGGTATCTCAATCATCATCTTCGCAGGTATCGTAGCGGGTCTCCCGCCGGCAGTTGCTCACACAATCGAACAAGCTAGACAAGGCGACCTGCACTTCCTCCTGTTGCTGTTGGTTGCAGTATTAGTGTTTGCAGTGACGTTCTTTGTTGTGTTTATGGAACGTGGTCAACGTCGTATCGTCGTTAACTACGCCAAACGTCAGCAGGGTCGTCGTGTTTATGCAGCACAGAGCACACACTTACCGTTGAAAGTGAATATGGCCGGTGTAATCCCTGCTATCTTTGCTTCCAGCATCATTCTGTTCCCGGCCACGATTGCATCATGGTTCGGTGGCGGAACTGGTTGGAACTGGCTGACAACAATTTCGCTGTATTTGCAGCCTGGGCAACCGCTTTATGTGTTACTCTATGCTACTGCAATCATCTTCTTCTGTTTCTTTTATACTGCGTTGGTGTTCAACCCGCGTGAGACAGCAGATAACCTGAAGAAGTCCGGTGCATTTGTACCAGGAATTCGTCCGGGAGAGCAAACGGCGAAGTATATTGATAAAGTAATGACCCGCCTGACTTTGGTTGGTGCGCTGTATATTACTTTCATCTGCCTTATCCCGGAGTTCATGCGTGACGCAATGAAAGTTCCTTTCTACTTTGGCGGTACATCACTGCTCATCGTAGTTGTGGTCATCATGGACTTTATGGCTCAAGTGCAAACTCTGATGATGTCAAGTCAGTACGAGTCTGCGCTGAAGAAAGCAAACCTGAAAGGCTCTAACCGCTAATCTGGTGAGTTTGCGAAGTAACGGAGAGTAAAAATGAAAGTTCGTGCTTCCGTCAAGAAATTATGTCGTAACTGCAAAGTAGTTAAGCGTAACGGTGTCGTTCGCGTAATCTGCAGCGCCGAGCCGAAGCATAAACAGCGTCAAGGCTGATTATCTCGCATATTTTTCTTGCAAAGTTGGGTTGAGCTGGCTAGATTAGCCAGCCAATCTTTTGTATGTAAGCTGCAACATTATTTGAGTATCCTGAAAACGGGCTTTTCAGAATGGTGTTGCCGTATATAAATAGTAGGAGTGCATAGTGGCCCGTATAGCAGGCATTAACATTCCTGATCAGAAACATACCGTGATCGCATTAACTTCGATCTACGGCATCGGTAAAACCCGCTCACAGGCTATCTGTGCTGCGTCTGGTATTGCTGAAAATGTTAAGATCAGAGAGCTGTCTGAAGAGCAAATCGAATTGCTGCGTGACGAAGTCGCCAAGTTCATTGTTGAAGGTGATCTGCGTCGTGAAGTCACCCTGAGCATCAAGCGTCTTATGGACCTTGGAACTTATCGTGGTTTGCGTCATCGTCGTGGTCTTCCAGTACGCGGTCAGCGTACCAAGACTAACGCACGTACCCGTAAGGGTCCGCGCAAACCGATCAAGAAATAATCGGGGTGATAGAATAAATGGCAAAGGCACCTGTTCGTACACGCAAGCGTGTAAGAAAACAAGTCTCTGACGGCGTGGCTCATATCCATGCGTCTTTCAACAACACCATTGTGACTATTACCGATCGTCAGGGTAATGCTTTGGGTTGGGCAACAGCTGGTGGTTCCGGTTTCCGTGGTTCTCGTAAATCCACTCCGTTCGCAGCTCAGGTTGCAGCAGAGCGCTGTGCAGATGCAGTGAAAGAGTACGGTATCAAGAATCTGGAAGTTATGGTTAAAGGACCTGGTCCTGGTCGTGAGTCTACTATCCGCGCATTAAACGCGGCTGGTTTCCGCATCACTAATATTACTGATGTGACTCCTATCCCTCATAACGGTTGTCGTCCGCCGAAAAAGCGTCGCGTATAACGCTGCTTTTAGGATTGTTGGAGAGAGAAAATGGCAAGATATTTGGGTCCTAAGCTCAAGCTTAGCCGTCGCGAGGGCACAGATTTATTCCTTAAATCTGGTGTTCGCGCGATCGATACCAAGTGTAAGATTGATCAAGCTCCTGGTCAGCACGGTGCGCGTAAACCGCGTCTGTCTGACTATGGCGTGCAGTTACGTGAAAAGCAAAAAGTTCGCCGTACCTACGGTGTTCTGGAGCGCCAGTTCCGTAACTACTACCAAGAAGCAGCCCGCCTGAAGGGCAACACCGGTGAGAACCTGTTGCAACTTCTGGAAGGTCGTCTGGATAACGTTGTTTACCGTATGGGCTTCGGCGCTACGCGTGCAGAGTCACGTCAGCTGGTTAGCCACAAAGCAGTTATGGTAAACGGTCGCGTTGTCAACATCGCTTCTTATCAGGTATCTCCGAATGACGTTGTCAGCATCCGTGAGAAAGCTAAAAAGCAATCTCGCGTGAAGGCCGCTTTGGAGTTGGCTGAACAGCGTGAAAAGCCGACTTGGCTTGAAGTTGATGCTGCTAAGATGGAAGGTCAGTTCAAACGTAATCCTGAACGTGCCGATCTGTCAGCTGACATTAACGAACACCTGATCGTCGAGCTTTACTCCAAGTAAAGCTTAGTACCAAAGAGAGGACACAATGCAGGGTTTCTGTGACAGAGTTTCTAAAACCGCGCCTGGTAGATATCGAGCAAGTCAGTTCGACGCACGCCAAGGTGACCCTTGAGCCTTTAGAACGTGGCTTTGGCCATACTTTAGGCAACGCACTGCGCCGTATTCTGCTTTCATCCATGCCGGGTTGCGCGGTGACCGAGGTTGAGATTGATGGTGTACTGCATGAGTACAGCACCAAAGAAGGCGTACAGGAAGATATCCTGGAAATCCTGCTCAACCTGAAAGGGCTGGCGGTGAGAGTTCAAGGGAAAGATGAAGTTATTCTTACCCTGAATAAGTCTGGCATTGGCCCTGTGACTGCAGCCGACATTACCCATGATGGTGATGTCGAAATCGTCAAGCCGCAACACGTTATCTGCCACCTGACCGATGAAAACGCTGCTATCAGCATGCGTATCAAAGTTCAGCGCGGTCGTGGTTATGTGCCGGCGTCTGCCCGAATTCATTCGGAAGAAGATGAGCGCCCAATTGGTCGTCTGTTAGTAGATGCATGCTACAGCCCTGTAGAGCGTATTGCCTACAATGTTGAAGCAGCGCGTGTAGAACCAGCGTACTGATTTGGACAAGCTGGTTATCGAAATGGAAACCAACGGTACGATCGATCCTGAAGAGGCGATCCGTCGTGCGGCAACCATTCTTGCTGAACAACTTGAAGCTTTTGTTGATTTACGTGATGTACGTCAACCAGAAGTCAAAGAAGAGAAGCCGGAGTTCGATCCAATCCTGCTGCGCCCTGTTGACGATCTGGAATTGACTGTCCGCTCTGCTAACTGCCTCAAAGCAGAAGCAATCCACTACATCGGTGATCTGGTACAGCGTACCGAAGTTGAGCTTCTTAAGACGCCTAACTTAGGTAAAAAATCTCTTACCGAGATTAAAGACGTACTTGCTTCCCGTGGTTTGTCTCTGGGCATGCGCCTGGAAAACTGGCCACCTGCAAGTATTGCTGACGAGTAACCGGATCACAGGTTAAGGTTTTACTGAGAAGGATAAGGTCATGCGCCATCGTAAGAGTGGTCGTCAACTGAACCGTAACAGCAGCCACCGTACGGCTATGTTCCGTAACATGGCCGGCTCTTTGGTTCGTCATGAAATAATCAAGACGACCCTGCCGAAAGCGAAAGAGCTGCGTCGCGTTGTTGAGCCGCTGATTACTCTTGCCAAGACCGACAACGTTGCAAATCGTCGTCTGGCATTCGCCCGTACTCGTGATAACGAGATCGTGGCAAAACTGTTTAATGAACTGGGCCCGCGTTTCGCGAGCCGTGCCGGTGGTTACACTCGTATTCTGAAGTGTGGCTTCCGTGCAGGCGACAATGCGCCGATGGCATACATCGAGCTCGTTGATCGTGCAGCTTCAGAAGCAGAAGTAGCAACTGCTGAATAATCTGTAGATGCATGAAAAGACCGGGCATTTTTGCCCGGTTTTTTTACGTCCAAATTTTGCTCCGCTGTTTTCCCCGCTGTACTACGTTTTTCTCCCCCGTCGCGTTATGCTGTTCATCTGTTCTGATACCTAAAGGAGACGATGATGTTTCTCAGTGATGAATGGGCCGAAAGAAAAATCCTCGAAGCACAGCGCAAAGGCGAATTCGATAACCTTCCCGGTGCGGGTTCCCCTCTCACCCTCGACGACGACAGCGGTGTGCCCAAAGAGCTTCGTGTGGCGTATCGCATTCTCAAAAATGCCGGTTACGTGCCTGCCGAGCTACAGGACAGAAAAGAAGCGCTCGATCTTCAGCTGCTCCTCAAGCAGGTCCACCAGGATTCACCGGATTATGCGAGAGTCGAAAAACGTCTGAAGATTCTTCGGCTAAGACTCCAGCAAGCCGGGATGAGCACAGACTTTCTGGATGAAGCGGCGTACGCGGGTAAACTTCAGGAGAAATTGGACAGAGATGAAAATGTATAAGATTGGAGAGCTGGCCAAATTGGCCGATGTTATTCCCGACACCATTCGTTACTACGAAAAACAGGGCATGATGTCATTGGGCGAACGCAGTGAAGCGGGTTATCGGCTCTACACCGATAACGATCTTCAGCGCCTGCGATTTATCCGCTATGCCAAAACCATCGGCTTTACCCTGGAAACCATCAGCGAACTGCTGTCGATCCGGATCGATCCCGCGCAGCATACCTGTCAGGAATCGAAATCGATCGTCGACAGTCGATTGGCCGAAGTCGAACATAAACTGGGCGAGCTGGTTCGAATGCGCGATTCGCTTCAACGCCTAAGCGCGGCCTGCTGCGGAGGTGAACATTCGAGTCGAAGCTGTTCCATTCTTGAAGCACTGGAGAATGGTGCCAGCGGTGAGCCTGTATTTTCACGCGATATTGCAAATTAAGTAAAAAGGTCTACATTTATCTCGCAGCGCAAGAGGCTGCCCATCAACCATCAAGAGGTTCACATGAGTCAGTATCAACACAAGAAAGGGGTCATTCAGGACAATGCCCTTCAGGCTTTGCTCCACGATCCGCTGTTCCGCCAGCGTGTAGAAAAAATCTTAAAGGCAAAGGCAGCTACAGCCGTAAAGCGAAAAAAGGCAAAGGAGCAGGTTGGGAGGGCAGTGTTAACGGTTTTGCCGCCTAAAATCGTTAACACTGCCCTTTTTACTCCAGTTCCCCCTGAACTGCGCCCACAAAAAAGCCATCACGAAGATGGCTTTTTTAATGACAGGTTCTTTTACAGCCTGGTCGTTGGCTGCTCTTTAATCAGAGTCGGTGACTGCTGTTCTTTCAGCAAATCACGGATTTCAGCCAACAGCTTTTCTTCGGCTGTGATTTTTGGCGGAGCTGCAGGTTTTTCTTCCTGTTTTCTACGCAGTTTGTTCATCAGAGTAATGGCACTGAAGATGGCCAGAGCCACGATGATGAAGTCGAAAATGTTTTGAATGAATACGCCGTAATGCATGACTACGGCCGGAGCCGTTGCGGTTGCCTCGCGCAAGACCCATTGGAAGGCCTTGAAGTCGACGCCGCCGATAAGCAGTCCGAGAGGAGGCATAATGATGTCGGCAACCAAAGATGAAACGATCTTGCCAAATGCCGCACCGATGATGACACCCACTGCCAAATCAACCACGTTGCCGCGCATGGCAAATTCACGAAACTCTTTCATAAAACTCATAAAGTCACTCCTTGGTGTTTCTTCAAATTATGTCATTAAAAGTAAAGACCATTTTAGGCGATAACGCTACCGTAGCGGACATAATTTGCATTTTATGGTTACTAATTGCGCGTATTTCTCTCTTTTATAAGAAGAATGGGCTGGGTTGGAACAGCCTTTCTACGTCGCGAACAAATTTTTTGTCTGTGATGAACATCACAACGTGGTCACCCTGCTGAATACGCGTTGTGCCGTTGGCGATAATCACTTCATTGCCTCGTACCACCGCGCCAATTGTCGTACCCGGCGGAAGTTTTATCTGCTCGACGGTGCGTCCGACAACTTTCGAGGTGCTTTCATCCCCGTGTGCAATAGCTTCAATGGCTTCGGCAACGCCGCGACGTAATGAAGAGACGCTGACGATATCAGCTTTGCGTACATGCCCGAGCAAGGCGGAGATGGTCGCCTGCTGCGGAGAGATGGCAATATCAATAACACTGCCCTGAACGAGATCTACATAGGCGCGGCGCTGGATCAACACCATCGCTTTTTTGGCACCCATGCGTTTTGCCAGCATTGCCGACATGATGTTGGCTTCATCGTCATTGGTAATGGCGATGAACACATCGACCTGGTCCACATGCTCTTCGGCCAGTAACTCCTGGTCGGAAGCATCGCCATAAAACACGATGGTATCTTGCAGCATTTCGGCAAGTTCGGCTGCCCGCTGCTGGTTACGCTCGATGAGCTTGACGCTGTAATTTTTCTCGAGTTTCAGGGCAAGACCCGCGCCCACATTACCCCCGCCCACTATCATGATCCGTTTGTACGGTTTTTCAAGGCGCTGCAACTCGCTCATCACGGCGCGAATATGCTGGGAAGCGGCGACAAAGAAGACCTCGTCACCGGCTTCGATAATGGTCGAACCTTGAGGGCGAATAGGGCGATCCTGACGAAATATCGCGGCGACGCGGGTATCGATGTGCGGCATGTGTTCGCGTATGGCAGAGAGCGCACTGCCGACCAGCGGACCCCCGTAATAGGCTTTTACGGCCGCAATGCTGACTTTGCCTTCCGCGAAGTTCACAACCTGCAAGGCACCGGGATATTCAATCAGCTTGTAAATGTGATTGATGACCAGCTGTTCGGGCGAAATCAGGTGATCGATAGGCACGGCTTCGGGCTGGAACAGCTTCTCCGACTCGCGGATATATTCAGGAGAACGGATACGGGCAATACGGTTTGGCGTGTTAAACAGGGAATAGGCAATCTGACAGGCCACCATGTTGGTTTCATCGGAATTGGTGACCGCTACCAGCATATCAGCGTCTTCTGCCCCTGCTTCACGAAGAATGCGCGGATGCGAGGCGTGACCGTGCACCACTCGCAGGTCGAACTTGTCCTGCAACTGGCGCAAACGGGACGTGTTGGTATCAACGATAGTGATATCGTTGTTCTCACCCACCAGATTTTCTGCCAGCGTACCGCCAACCTGACCCGCACCGAGAATGATTATTTTCATAGCGCTCTCTGTATTGCCTTAAATGTCGTCGGAAGACGTCTCCGTGAAGAGACGTTAACGCTTAATCAGCTTAGCGTAATAGAAGCCGTCGCCGCTCTGTGCATCTGGAAGATTCTGTCTTCCGGGCTGATTGAGACTGCCGGTTTCGACCAGCGTCGCTTCAGGATGCCTTTGCAGGAAAGCCGCAATCTGCTGGCTGTTCTCTTCCGGCAGAATGGAGCAGGTGGCATACACCAGCACGCCCTGCGGTTTGAGAATAGGCCAGATGGCTTCGAGGATCTCGCCTTGCAAGCGCGCCAACTCGTCAATATCGCTGTCGCGGCGCAGCCATTTAATATCGGGATGACGACGAATAACGCCCGTTGCAGAGCAGGGAGCATCGAGCAAAATCTTGTCGAACACTCTGTCGGTCGCCCAGACCTGAGGCTCGCGACCGTCGCCCTGTTTTACTTCGGCGTGCAGACCCAGGCGTTCAAGGTTCTCGTGAACCCGCTTCAGACGCTGCTCGTCGATATCCACCGCCAAAACCTGTGACTTGGGTGCAGCTTCAAGAATATGCGTGGTTTTCCCGCCCGGTGCGCAGCATAGATCCAGAATGGTTTCGCCGTCTTGAGGATCCAGTAAAGAGACACTGCCCTGCGCCGAGGCGTCCTGTACCGTTACCCAACCCTTATCAAAACCGGGTAGAGCCGTGACGCCGCATGGCGTTTCGAGACGCAAGGCATCGGTGTACTCGGCGTGCGGATGGGCTTCGATGCCGGCTTCTTCAAGCAGGGCCAGATACGCATCGCGAGTGTGATGCCGACGATTGACGCGCAGCCACATGGGCGGACGCTGATTATTGGCATCGACGATTTGCTGCCACTGCTCGGGATAGGCATTTTTAATGCGCTTCAACAGCCAGCTTGGATGAAGATAGCGACTGTCGTTATTCTGCATACGCTGCAGTAAATCGACCTGCTGACGCTGGAACTGGCGCAGTACTCCGTTTATCAGACCTTTAAGCTGAGGGCGTTTCAGCGCCACGGCGCCTTCGACAGTCTCGGCCAGAATCGCGTGCGCAGGAATACGGGTGTGCAGCATCTGATAGAGGCCGACCATCAAGAGGTAATGCAGCGTGCGCTGTTTGCCGGTCAACGGTTTTTCCATCAGCTGTTGCAGACACCATTCCAGCTGGGGTAACACGCGCATCGTGCCAAAGCACAGCTCCTGCAGCAGTGCGCGGTCTTTGTCGGCAATACTTTTCTGCAAACCCGGTAAGACGGTCGACAGCGACTGGCCCTGATCCAGAACCTGTCCGATGGCTTTTGCAGCAATGCTGCGAAGATTATAGGTATTTTTCATATTTATAAGAGCCGACCTCAGTCAGCATGCCCACCGGAGCAGGCATCAATAAAGGAGAGTGCAGGACTCGGCATCAGGCTGGCAATGCGTTGATGCCGAGTGGCAGTGTTAGCCTAAAACGGTGCCAGGCGTGAACCATTCACTGCGTGAATTCAGCAGGTCCTGGGCAGACATCGGTTTTTTACCCGCAGGCTGGAGCTGGGTGATGTTAAGCACGCCCCGCGCCGTGGCAATCTGAATGCCTTTTTTGTCTGCGGCAATAATCTTGCCTGTCTGCAAGCCGGTCTTCTCGCTGTCGACAACGTTGGCCTGCCAGACTTTCACCGGTTGGTCGTCAATAACGAAATAGCTGACCGGCCACGGATTAAAGGCGCGAATGCAGCGTTCAAGCTGTTCGGCATCCAGAGTCCAGTCCAGACGGGCTTCTTCCTTGCCAAGCTTTTCAGCATAGGTCACCAGGGCTTCGTCCTGAACTTCAGGTCTGGCTGTGCCTTGCTCAAGTTGCTGCAAAGTGTGCAGCATGCCTTCGGGTCCGAGGTCTGCCAGTTTGGCATACAGCGTTGCACTGGTGTCTGTTGCTTCAATGGGACAGGCAATTTTATGCAGCATGTCGCCGGTATCCAGACCTACATCCATTTGCATGATGGTCACACCGGTTTCGGCATCGCCTGCCCAGACTGAGCGCTGGATAGGGGCCGCGCCGCGCCAGCGGGGCAACAGTGAACCATGCACATTTATGCAGCCGAGTCTTGGCATCGCCAAGACCGCTTTTGGCAGAATAAGCCCGTAGGCGACCACCACCATGATGTCGGCCTGAAGATCGGCAACCAGATGCTGGTTCTCTTCGGGGCGCAAGGATTTTGGCTGAAAGACCGGGATATCATGCTGCAAAGCCAGCACTTTCACCGGGCTTGGCGTCAGCTTGTTTCCGCGGCCGGCCGGGCGGTCGGGTTGAGTGAAAACGCCCACAATCTGATGTTCAGACGTTAAAAGCGCGTCGAGATGACGCGCTGCAAAATCAGGTGTACCGGCAAAAATAATCCGCAAAGCCCGTGTCCTGTATCTCTATGGCCCAAAAAAGGCTGAAAAAAATAGTCTGCAAAGATAAACGTAACGCGAGGGTATTAGCCTCGGGCGTTAAGTTTGGCCAGTTTTTCCATCTTCTGACGGATACGCTGACGTTTCAATGGCGACAGGTAATCGACAAACAGTTTGCCGACCAGGTGGTCCATTTCGTGCTGGATACAGATAGCCAGCAGTTCGTCGGCTTCAAGCTCGAAGCTCTTGCCGTTGCGATCGAGTGCGCGGATCTTCACGTTGGCCGCGCGCGGCACCAGACCACGTTGATCAGGAATAGACAGGCAGCCTTCTTCGATACCCGTTTCACCGCTTTGCTCCAGCAGCTCGGGGTTAATCAGCACCAGTTGCTGACTTTTGTCATCGGTGACATCGATAACAATAATGCGCTGGTGGATGTTGACCTGTGTTGCGGCAAGCCCGATACCTTCTTCGGCATACATGGTTTCGAACATATCATCCACGATTTGCTGAATATCGGCGTTAACTTCTTTGACTGGTTTTGCAACAATGCGAAGCCTGTCGTCTGGGAAATGCAATATTTGTAATACGGACATAAATCTCTGGATCTTTATCTAAAGGATTGACGAAATATAATCTCTATTCTAGACATTTCCGGCCCTGATTGACAGCATCGTCTATCAATTGAGCGCGGCGCCCATACGGCGTTTAAACAGGGATAACGACCATGACGCGACAGGAAGTGTGGCTCAGGTTATCGGAAGTCAAAGGGATTGGTGTGGCGCGATTATGCCGGTTGGCGGAATGCCTGGCAGAGTGCGATGCTGTCGGGCCCAACGCGCTGCGCGCGCTCGGACTCACCGAAAGCCAGGTCAGCGCCTATTTTCATCCCCGCGCCGTGAATATCGCCGCGTCACTGTGCTGGGCGGAGCAGGAAGGGCAGGCTCTTGTTCCACTCGACCACCCCGACTATCCGCCATTGCTGAAACAGATAGCCTCGCCGCCGCGCCTGCTCTATGTGCAAGGGCCATGCGCATTACTGAATTCACCGCAGATAGCCCTGGTGGGCAGCCGGGACTGTAGCCGTTACGGCGAACACTGGGCGCAGTACTTTGCCGCAGGGCTGGTTAAGAGCGGATTCACCATTACCAGCGGGCTCGCGCTGGGTATCGACGGCGTCTGTCATCGCTCTACGCTGGAAGCCGGCGGGAAAACCATTGCGGTACTGGGTAGCGGACAACAAAGCATTCATCCTCGCGCCCATGTTTCGCTGGCATCGCGCATTGTCGAACAGGGCGGCGTGGTCGTCTCCGAATTTGCACTGGATATGCCCCCTTGCCGCATCATTTTCCGCGTAGAAATCGCATCATCAGTGGCTTGAGTGTCGGCGTGCTGATTGTCGAGGCTTCGCTGCGCAGCGGTTCCCTGATTACCGCCCGCTGCGCGCTGGAGCAGGGGCGTGAGGTTTTCGCCTTACCCGGATCGGTCCACAATCCCAATAGCGAAGGCGCACACTGGCTTATCAAGCAGGGCGCGTATCTAGTTACCGATCCCATGGATATCGCGGAGCATATTGGCAGTGGCCTGAACTGGCTTTCGGCCGAGAACCCGTTGCTGCTACCCGATTTTGGCTCGCGGCACGAAAAAACGGCGGCAGAAGTGAATATTTGTGCGCAAGACACCGAACTTGAATTGCCATTTGTCGATGTGTTGGCTAACGTAGAATATGAGGTGACACCTGTTGACGTCGTCGCCGAACGTGCCGGCCAACCTGTGCCAGCAGTAGCAGGAAAACTGCTCGAGCTGGAGTTAGCAGGATGGATCGCAGCTGTACCCGGCGGCTATGTCCGAATTAGGAGGGCAGGCCATGTTCGACGTACTAATGTACTTGTTTGAAACTTACATTCACAACGAAGCGGAGATGAGTGTCGATCAGGACAGTTTAACGGCCGATTTAACCGAAGCTGGATTTCATCGTACCGATATCCACAACGCATTAAACTGGCTCGAAAAACTGGCCGATCTGCAGGAGGGCGGCACACCATCCTATCTTCTGGATGCCGATCCTTTTGCTCTGAGGGTTTATACCGACGAAGAAACAGGTCGATTAGACGTCAGCTGCCGAGGATTCCTGCTATTCCTTGAACAGATAAAAGTATTGAATGTCGATACCCGTGAAATGGTTATCGATCGTGTAATGGCTCTGGATACCGATGAGTTCGATCTCGAAGATCTCAAGTGGGTCGTACTGATGGTTCTTTTCAATATTCCAGGATATGAAAGTGCTTATCAGCAAATGGAAGAGCTGTTATTTGATGTTAATGAAGGTTATCTGCATTGATGCTTGTGCAATGCCGCTGCTTAGGCAGCGATTGCATGGCGACAGATAACAGGTAAATCACAGAGTATGACTAAAGCAACGCTTTTTGCCGGGAAGCAAAATGAAATCTGTCCGGAATGTGGGGCCGATCTGGTGATCCGCAGTGGTCGCCACGGCCCTTTTCTCGGCTGTTCCAGCTATCCTGAATGCCAGTACATCCGCCCGTTGAAAGCCCAGGCTGATGGCCACATCGTCAAAGTGCTCGACGGACAGCACTGTCCGAAATGCCAGTCAACGCTGGTTTTGCGTCAGGGACGTTTCGGCATGTTTATTGGCTGCTCGGATTATCCGGCATGCGATCACACGGAAGTCATCGATAAACCCGAAGAAACAACATTGTCGTGCCCGCAGTGCGGTCAGGGCCATTTAGTGCAGAGAAAATCGCGATTCGGCAAGGCGTTTCATGCCTGTTCCCGCTATCCCGATTGCCAGTTTGCCATCAACAACAAGCCGGTGGCCGGCACGTGCGAGCACTGTCAGTATCCATTACTCATGGAAAAGAAAACGGCACAGGGAATCAAACTCTTTTGTGCCAGTAAGTTATGCGGTAAAGCCGTAGCAAAAGCAGATTAAAACGTGATGAGCACAAAACCAGACTCTACTCTGCCTGCCATTGTGCAGGCACTCGAACTCCAGCAGGTCATTGCCTATCCGACCGAGGCCGTTTTCGGTCTGGGTTGTGACCCCGATAGCGAACCAGGCTGTGGAAGCATTATTGGCTTTAAAACAAAGGCCGCGCGAAAAAGGGCTGATCCTCATCGCCGACAGCTATGAACAACTTCTCCCTTATATTGATGACACGCAGTTGAGCGCCGAACGACGCGAACAGATTTTTGCCAGTTGGCCGGGGCCGGTAACCTGGGTAATGCCTGCCAAACCCACCACGCCACAATGGTTGACGGGACGCTTTAGTTCGCTTGCGGTGCGTGTCAGCGATCACCCGTTGGTAAAGGCGCTGTGTCGTCAGTACGGCAAGCCGCTGGTTTCAACCAGTGCCAATCTGACAACCCTGCCTCCTTGCCGCACGGCCAGTGAAGTCAGACTGCAATTTGGAGAAGACTTCCCGGTGCTGGAAGGGGAAGTTGGCGGTCGTCAGAATCCTTCAGAAATCAAAGACGCCGCTACCGGTGAACTCATACGCCAAGGTTAAGGAAAGACTGCATGTCCTCTTTCGCTGTATTCGGAAATCCTGTCAGCCACAGTAAATCGCCGCGCATTCATGCCCTTTTTGCTCAGCAAACCGGAATTGCCCATCTATATGGAACAGTTTTGGCACCGCACGACGAGTTTGAGAAAACCCTGCACAACTTCTTCAATGGCGGGGCAAAGGGCGCCAATATCACCGTGCCTTTCAAAGAGCGCGCTTATGCCGAGTCGGATGAGCTTTCTGAACGTGCTGCCTTGAGTGGTGCAGTCAATACCTTGAAGAAGCTGGATGACGGCCGCATTCTCGGCGATAACACTGACGGCATTGGCATGATTAGCGATCTACAGCGTCTTGATATGCTAAAAACGGGCGACAGGGTTTTGCTGGTGGGCGCGGGCGGCGCGGCGCGCGGCGTCATTCTGCCATTGCTGGATAACGGCTGCTCTGTCACCGTGACCAATCGCACCTTTGAGCGTGCGCAGCATCTGCAAACTCTCTTTGCTGACAAAGGCGCAATCGCTGCGGTAGCGCTGGACGCGTTGTCCGGACTCGAATTCGATTTAATTATCAACGCTACGGCTTCCGGCATCAGCGGCGATGTGCCGGCCTTGCCGGTTTCCGTTATTTCTGCTGCAACCCGTGTCTATGACATGTTCTATCAGGCAGGCGAAACGCCGTTTATACAATGGGCGAAACGGCAGGGCGCAAGTCAGACTGCCGACGGCCTGGGTATGCTGGTGGGGCAAGCCGCGCACGCCTTTTACCTCTGGCACGGCGTAATGCCGGAAATAGAACCGGTGCTCAGACAACTGAAGCAGGATCTGGCGCAATAAACCTCTGGGGATCTCGACGAGATCCCCTTTCTCTATATAGAAGCATCAAGACAACGCTTTTTCTTCCTCGAGATAAACATCTTTCCATTTAACATAGTTGGAAGAGGAATAGGTTAAGCCCGCAATTTCGGCGGCACTCAGCTCGCGAACCTGCCTGACCGGACTCCCTAGATAGAGATAGCCACTTTCCAGCCTTTTCCCGGGCGGGACCAGGCTGCCTGCTCCAATCATGACGTCATCTTCTATTATGGCGCCATCGAGCACTATCGAACCCATCCCGACCAGCACGCGGTTGCCAAGGGTACATCCGTGCAGCATGGCTTTATGGCCGACCGTAACGTCTTCCCCAATGATGAGAGGAAAGCCGTGCGGGTTTTGTGTCGACTGATGTGTCACATGCAGAACGCTGCCGTCCTGAATATTGCTGCGACAGCCGATGACCACATTATTGACGTCGCCGCGAATGGCCACCAATGGCCAGATACTGACGTCATCGGCCAGATCGACATCGCCTATCACCACGCTCGTGGTATCAACCATGACGCGATCGCCCAGTTTTGGACGAATTCCTTTATAAGAACGTAAAACCCCGGACATATCCTTACCCCTTTCTCAATACAGATGACGCCGTAATATAAACATTGGATCAATGAATACGCAGTGTAGCCCTTTTAGATCGTTGATAAAATGGGCGGATCGACCAAGATATCCACGAAGGGAGCGAAAAACAGGCAGTCAGAATTAAAAGATCAAAAAACACTTGTGCAAAAAATTCGGATCCCTATAATGCCGCTCCAACGACAGGGAACAACGCAGCAGCAACGCGGTGTGAACGAGTCGGGAAGAATTAAAAATGATGGTGACCGACGAAATAAACGGTTGACATCAAATGAGGAAAGCGTAATATACGCCACCTCGAGTTAGCAAGCGAAAGCGCGTAACTCACTGCTCTTTAACAATTTATCAGACAATCTGTGTGGGCACTCACAAGACGATATCCGCCACCTCGGTGGCAAAAAATATCAAGTCTTAGAGTGACCAAGCAGTAATTCATTATGAATGATGTGAAGTAACTTTGAGCATCGCTGAACTGGTTTCAGCAAATCGAACTTTTAATTGAAGAGTTTGATCATGGCTCAGATTGAACGCTGGCGGCAGGCCTAACACATGCAAGTCGAGCGGTAGCACGGGAGAGCTTGCTCTCTGGGTGACGAGCGGCGGACGGGTGAGTAATGTCTGGGAAACTGCCTGATGGAGGGGGATAACTACTGGAAACGGTAGCTAATACCGCATGATGTCGCAAGACCAAAGTGGGGGACCTTCGGGCCTCACGCCATCGGATGTGCCCAGATGGGATTAGCTAGTAGGTGGGGTAATGGCTCACCTAGGCGACGATCCCTAGCTGGTCTGAGAGGATGACCAGCCACACTGGAACTGAGACACGGTCCAGACTCCTACGGGAGGCAGCAGTGGGGAATATTGCACAATGGGCGCAAGCCTGATGCAGCCATGCCGCGTGTGTGAAGAAGGCCTTAGGGTTGTAAAGCACTTTCAGCGAGGAGGAAGGCGTTGTAGTTAATAGCTGCAGCGATTGACGTTACTCGCAGAAGAAGCACCGGCTAACTCCGTGCCAGCAGCCGCGGTAATACGGAGGGTGCAAGCGTTAATCGGAATTACTGGGCGTAAAGCGCACGCAGGCGGTTTGTTAAGTCAGATGTGAAATCCCCGAGCTTAACTTGGGAACTGCATTTGAAACTGGCAAGCTAGAGTCTTGTAGAGGGGGTAGAATTCCAGGTGTAGCGGTGAAATGCGTAGAGATCTGGAGGAATACCGGTGGCGAAGGCGGCCCCCTGGACAAAGACTGACGCTCAGGTGCGAAAGCGTGGGGAGCAAACAGGATTAGATACCCTGGTAGTCCACGCTGTAAACGATGTCGACTTGGAGGTTGTGCCCTTGAGGCGTGGCTTCCGGAGCTAACGCGTTAAGTCGACCGCCTGGGGAGTACGGCCGCAAGGTTAAAACTCAAATGAATTGACGGGGGCCCGCACAAGCGGTGGAGCATGTGGTTTAATTCGATGCAACGCGAAGAACCTTACCTACTCTTGACATCCAGAGAATTCGCTAGAGATAGCTTAGTGCCTTCGGGAACTCTGAGACAGGTGCTGCATGGCTGTCGTCAGCTCGTGTTGTGAAATGTTGGGTTAAGTCCCGCAACGAGCGCAACCCTTATCCTTTGTTGCCAGCGAGTAATGTCGGGAACTCAAAGGAGACTGCCGGTGATAAACCGGAGGAAGGTGGGGATGACGTCAAGTCATCATGGCCCTTACGAGTAGGGCTACACACGTGCTACAATGGCGCATACAAAGAGAAGCGAACTCGCGAGAGCAAGCGGACCTCATAAAGTGCGTCGTAGTCCGGATTGGAGTCTGCAACTCGACTCCATGAAGTCGGAATCGCTAGTAATCGTAGATCAGAATGCTACGGTGAATACGTTCCCGGGCCTTGTACACACCGCCCGTCACACCATGGGAGTGGGTTGCAAAAGAAGTAGGTAGCTTAACCTTCGGGAGGGCGCTTACCACTTTGTGATTCATGACTGGGGTGAAGTCGTAACAAGGTAACCGTAGGGGAACCTGCGGTTGGATCACCTCCTTACCTCAAGATACGCATTGTGCAGTGTCCACACAGATTGTCTGATAGATGTAAACGAGCAAGAGCATCACCATTCGGTGAGGGTAGCGACAAATAACATTGCCGCTCGATTTTTCATGGAAAAATCTCGCCCTTACCCGAAATTATCGAATCGGTGATTCGATAGAAAAATTTCGGGTCCCCATCGTCTAGAGGCCTAGGACACTGCCCTTTCACGGCTGTAACAGGGGTTCGAATCCCCTTGGGGACGCCATCGACAACGCGTGAAAGACGTTGTCACCGAGTTTTTGCAAACTCATATCTTAAAGATGACTTCAACGAGTCGTGTTTGAGATATTGCTCTTTAACAATCTGGAACAAGCTGAAAAATTGAAACGCTGCAGCTGAAATCTGCCCCCGTAGAAGTATTGGGTGGAAAGTAACCTGCAGCAGAGTCTCTCAAATAATCACGGCTTCGAACGCGTCTGCAAAGACACCTTCGGGTTGTGAGGTTAAGCGACTAAGCGTACACGGTGGATGCCTAGGCAGTCAGAGGCGATGAAGGGCGTGCTAATCTGCGAAAAGCGTCGGTAAGGTGATATGAACCGTTATACCCGACGATACCCGAATGGGGAAACCCAGTGTGATACGTCACACTATCGCATGGTGAATACATAGCCATGCGAGGCGAACCGGGGGAACTGAAACATCTAAGTACCCCGAGGAAAAGAAATCAACCGAGATTCCCCCAGTAGCGGCGAGCGAACGGGGAACAGCCCAGAACCTGAATCAGTTTGTGCGTTAGTGGAAGCGTCTGGAAGGTCGCAGGGTACAGGGTGATACTCCCGTACACAAAAGCGCACAGATTGTGAGTTCGATGAGTAGGGCGGGACACGTGACATCCTGTCTGAATATGGGGGGACCATCCTCCAAGGCTAAATACTCCTGACTGACCGATAGTGAACCAGTACCGTGAGGGAAAGGCGAAAAGAACCCCGGCGAGGGGAGTGAAATAGAACCTGAAACCGTGTACGTACAAGCAGTGGGAGCACCTTCGTGGTGTGACTGCGTACCTTTTGTATAATGGGTCAGCGACTTATATTTTGTAGCAAGGTTAACCGTATAGGGGAGCCGTAGGGAAACCGAGTCTTAACTGGGCGTCAAGTTGCAAGGTATAGACCCGAAACCCGGTGATCTAGCCATGGGCAGGTTGAAGGTTGGGTAACACTAACTGGAGGACCGAACCGACTAATGTTGAAAAATTAGCGGATGACTTGTGGCTGGGGGTGAAAGGCCAATCAAACCGGGAGATAGCTGGTTCTCCCCGAAAGCTATTTAGGTAGCGCCTCGTGAACTCATCTTCGGGGGTAGAGCACTGTTTCGACTAGGGGGCCATCCCGGCTTACCAACTCGATGCAAACTGCGAATACCGAAGAATGTTATCACGGGAGACACACGGCGGGTGCTAACGTCCGTCGTGAAGAGGGAAACAACCCAGACCGCCAGCTAAGGTCCCAAAGTCATGGTTAAGTGGGAAACGATGTGGGAAGGCATAGACAGCCAGGATGTTGGCTTAGAAGCAGCCATCATTTAAAGAAAGCGTAATAGCTCACTGGTCGAGTCGGCCTGCGCGGAAGATGTAACGGGGCTAAACCATGCACCGAAGCTGCGGCAGCGACGCTTAGGCGTTGTTGGGTAGGGGAGCGTTCTGTAAGCCGTCGAAGGTGGACTGTGAGGTCTGCTGGAGGTATCAGAAGTGCGAATGCTGACATAAGTAACGATAATGCGGGTGAAAAACCCGCACGCCGGAAGACCAAGGGTTCCTGTCCAACGTTAATCGGGGCAGGGTGAGTCGACCCCTAAGGCGAGGCCGAAAGGCGTAGTCGATGGGAAACAGGTTAATATTCCTGTACTCGGTGTTACTGCGAAGGGGGGACGGAGAGGGCTAGGCTGGCCGGGCGACGGTTGTCCCGGTTTAAGCGTGTAGGGGGTGTTCCTGGTAAATCCGGTACACCTTAACCCCGAGGCGTGATGACGAGTCACTACGGTGATGAAGCAGTTGATGCCGCACTTCCAGGAAAAGCCTCTAAGCATCAGGTAACATTGAATCGTACCCCAAACCGACACAGGTGGTCAGGTAGAGAATACTCAGGCGCTTGAGAGAACTCGGGTGAAGGAACTAGGCAAAATGGTGCCGTAACTTCGGGAGAAGGCACGCTGTCGCTAGGTGGAGGAACTTGCTTCCCGAGCCGAAGACAGTCGAAGATACCAGCTGGCTGCAACTGTTTAATAAAAACACAGCACTGTGCAAACACGAAAGTGGACGTATACGGTGTGACGCCTGCCCGGTGCCGGAAGGTTAATTGATGGGGTTATCCGCAAGGAGAAGCTCTTGATCGAAGCCCCGGTAAACGGCGGCCGTAACTATAACGGTCCTAAGGTAGCGAAATTCCTTGTCGGGTAAGTTCCGACCTGCACGAATGGCGTAATGATGGCCAGGCTGTCTCCACCCGAGACTCAGTGAAATTGAACTCGCTGTGAAGATGCAGTGTACCCGCGGCAAGACGGAAAGACCCCGTGAACCTTTACTATAGCTTGACACTGAACATTGAGCCTTGATGTGTAGGATAGGTGGGAGGCTTTGAAGCGTGGACGCCAGTCTGCGTGGAGCCAACCTTGAAATACCACCCTTTAATGTTTGATGTTCTAACTCGGCCCCATAATCTGGGGTGAGGACAGTGTCTGGTGGGTAGTTTGACTGGGGCGGTCTCCTCCCAAAGAGTAACGGAGGAGCACGAAGGTTAGCTAATCACGGTCGGACATCGTGAGGTTAGTGCAATGGCATAAGCTAGCTTGACTGCGAGAGTGACGGCTCGAGCAGGTACGAAAGTAGGTCATAGTGATCCGGTGGTTCTGAATGGAAGGGCCATCGCTCAACGGATAAAAGGTACTCCGGGGATAACAGGCTGATACCGCCCAAGAGTTCATATCGACGGCGGTGTTTGGCACCTCGATGTCGGCTCATCACATCCTGGGGCTGAAGTAGGTCCCAAGGGTACGGCTGTTCGCCGTTTAAAGTGGTACGCGAGCTGGGTTTAGAACGTCGTGAGACAGTTCGGTCCCTATCTGCCGTGGGCGTTGGAAGATTGAGAGGGGCTGCTCCTAGTACGAGAGGACCGGAGTGGACGCATCACTGGTGTTCGGGTTGTCATGCCAATGGCATTGCCCGGTAGCTAAATGCGGAAAAGATAAGCGCTGAAAGCATCTAAGCGCGAAACTTGCCTCGAGATGAGTCTTCCCTGGGGCTATAAGCCCCCTGAAGGGACGTTTAAGACCAAGACGTTGATAGGCTGGGTGTGTAAGTGCAGCGATGCATTGAGCTAACCAGTACTAATGACCCGTGAGGCTTAACCTTACAACACCGAAGGTGTTTTAGAGAGACGCAGTTTTAACTATCAGCTTGTTCGAAGATTGGTTTTCATGGCCGGCCCGCAGTAGGGGAAGGCGGTGAAAATAAACAGAATTTGCCTGGCGGCAGTAGCGCGGTGGTCCCACCTGACCCCATGCCGAACTCAGAAGTGAAACGCCGTAGCGCCGATGGTAGTGTGGGGTCTCCCCATGCGAGAGTAGGGAACTGCCAGGCATCAAATTTAAAGTTGAACGTGACGTTAACCGTTTGGCTTGTTGTAGATTAGTATGCTGATATGGCTCAGTTGGTAGAGCGCACCCTTGGTAAGGGTGAGGTCCCCAGTTCGACTCTGGGTATCAGCACCAGAAATAAAGCGTCAAGTTTTAAAAGAATTTGCCTGGCGGCACTAGCGCGGTGGTCCCACCTGACCCCATGCCGAACTCAGAAGTGAAACGCCGTAGCGCCGATGGTAGTGTGGGGTCTCCCCATGCGAGAGTAGGGAACTGCCAGGCATCAAACAAACGGAAAAACCTCAGTCGAAAGACTGGGGTTTTTTTGTGTCTGTAAATCATGAAAAATCATAAAGAAAAGGCCTCGATCTGTCGATCGAGGCCCTTTTTTGTTGCTTTACCCGTCATTAATCAGTGTTTACTGCTCTGCGATATTCCAATACCGGTTTGCGAACGAACAAACTGTGGCCAGAAACGGGCTCTTTCCTGTTCACCCGAAGCCGATTTATCGGTTATCGAGAAGAACCAGATACCGATAAATGCCACGATCATCGAGAACAGCGCCGGGTATTCGTAAGGGTAGATGGGCTTGGCATGACCCAGGATCTGCACCCAGATTGTCGGGCCAAGAATCATCAGGATTACCGCCGTCAGCAGCCCCAGCCAGCCACCAATCATTGCGCCGCGCGTGGTCAGTTTCGCCCAGTACATTGAAAGCAGGATGATGGGGAAGTTACAGCTGGCCGCTATCGAGAAAGCGAGTCCCACCATAAAGGCAATATTCTGCTTTTCGAACAGAATGCCCAGCGCGATCGCGACAATTCCCAGCACGATAACCGTAATCTTCGACACGCGCAGTTCGGCTCTTTCCGTTGCCTTGCCATCTTTTACTACGCTGGCGTACAGGTCATGGGAAACGGCTGACGCACCCGCCAATGTCAAACCGGCAACAACAGCCAGAATCGTGGCGAAGGCTACCGCAGAGATAAAGCCCAGGAAGAAACTCCCCCCGACGGCGTTGGCCAAATGTACCGCCGCCATGTTATTGCCGCCAAGCAGCGCACCTGCCGCATCCTTGAAATCAGGATTGGAACTCACCAGCACGATAGCGCCAAAGCCGATAATAAAGGTCAGAATATAGAAATAGCCGATAAAACCGGTGGCATAAAACACACTCTTACGCGCTTCTTTCGCATCGTTGACCGTAAAGAAACGCATCAGGATGTGCGGCAGGCCCGCGGTACCAAACATCAGCGCGAGACCCAGTGAAAGTGCCGATACGGGGTCGGAGACGAGTCCCCCCGGGCTCATTATCGCAATGCCTTTCGGATGTACCGCCACCGCCTGCGTAAACAGCGTATTGAAGTTGAAACCAACGGATTTCATTACCATCAGCGCCATAAAGCTCGCCCCTGCCAGAAGCAGTACCGCCTTGATAATCTGCACCCAGGTAGTCGCCAGCATTCCGCCGAACCAGCACATACATCACCATCAAAATGCCGACCAGAATGACCGCCACCAGATAGTTGAGCCCAAACAGCAGCTGGATAAGCTTACCCGCCCCCACCATCTGCGCAATCAGGTAAAGCGCGACCACTACCAGCGAGCCACAGGCCGACAGGGTGCGAATCGGTTTCTGCTTAAGGCGATAGGAGGCGACGTCGGCAAAAGTATATTTGCCCAGATTACGCAGGCGCTCGGCGATGAGAAACAAAATGATCGGCCAGCCAATCAGAAAGCCTATCGAGTAGATCAGGCCGTCATAACCGGAGGTATACACCAATGCCGAAATGCCGAGGAAAGACGCCGCAGACATGAAATCCCCGGCAATCGCCAGGCCGTTTTGCAGGCCCGTTATCTGTCCGCCCGCCGTATAGTAATCCTGCCGGGAACGTGTGCGTTTAGAAGCCCAATAGGTGATATACAGCGTTGCGCCGACAAACAGCACGAACATGATGATGGCTTCGATATTCAGCGGTTGTTTCCTGACTGCGCCTGCAATTCCTTCCGCAGCCCAGCCGGAGAAACTAAGCGCCAGCAGCGCCAGAACACCCAGACGACGGGCGTTCATGGTTGCACCTCGCGCACGATATCGGCCGTCAGGTGGTCAAATTCGCCATTGGCGCGCACTACATAAATACCGGTCATGACAAAGGAGATGACGATGAGGCCGACGCCTACCGGGATGCCCCGCGTGATGGTCGCGCCCTCGTAAAGCGGCGTCCCCAGCCACTGGGGCTCGAAGGCAATCAGAAAGATAAATCCGACGTACAGTACCAACGTGATAATGGAAAGCAGCCAGGCGAACCGGCTGCGTTTATACACCAACTCTTTAAAGCGCGGATTACTTTCAACCTTTTGATAAATGAGATCATTCATCGACACGACTCCTATGAGGCATTGATTGAGTTCACCGCGCCAGGGCGGTGAAAATTATGACGACGCTTTCATTGATTGTTTTTCTTCCAACAGCTTGTCGACCACGCCAGGATCGGCGAGGGTAGAGGTATCGCCGAAGTTGCTGGTATCACCCGCAGCGATTTTGCGCAGAATACGGCGCATGATTTTTCCGGAACGCGTTTTTGGCAGCGAATCCGTCCAGTGCAGGATATCCGGCGTTGCGATGGGGCCTATCTCTTTGCGCACCCAGTTGCGCACTTCGGTATAGAGTTCCGGCGTAGGTTCTTCGCCGTGATTCAGCGTGACGTAGGCATAAATCGCCTGTCCCTTGATGCTGTGCGGGAAGCCCACAACCGCCGCTTCGGCGATTTTTGGATGCGACACCAGCGCCGATTCAATTTCGGCGGTGCCCAGACGGTGGCCCGAGATATTGAGCACGTCATCGACACGGCCCGTTATCCAGTAATAACCGTCTTCGTCACGACGCGCGCCGTCACCGCTGAAGTACATATTCTTGAAGGTCGAGAAATAGGTCTGCTCGAAGCGCTCATGGTCGCCGTAAAGCGTACGCGCCTGACCCGGCCAGGAGTCGATGATAACCAGATTGCCCTCTGTCGCGCCTTCCTGCGGATTGCCCTCGTTATCGACCAGCGCTGGCTGCACGCCGAAGAAGGGACGCGTTGCAGAGCCGGCTTTCAATTCGGTCGCGCCCGGCAGCGGGGTTATCATGAAACCGCCGGTTTCCGTCTGCCACCAGGTATCGACGATAGGGCATTGGCTGTTGCCAATCGTCTTGTAGTACCACTCCCAGGCTTCTGGATTGATAGGTTCGCCCACTGTGCCCATGATACGCAGCGAACTGCGGCTGGTGCCTTCAATCGCCTTGTCGCCTTCGGCCATCAGCGCCCGGATAGCGGTCGGAGCGGTATAGAGGATATTGACCTGATGCTTGTCGATAACCTGCGACATGCGGTTGGTGGTCGGATGGTTCGGCACACCCTCGAACATCAGGGTGACGGCACCGACGGCCAGCGGTCCGTACAGCAGATAGCTGTGCCCTGTCACCCAGCCCACGTCGGCGGTACACCAGTACACATCTCCGGCATGATAATCAAAGGTGTATTTGAAGGTCAGCGCCGCATAGACCAGATAACCGCCGGTAGTATGCAGCACGCCTTTGGGTTTGCCGGTCGACCCCGAGGTATAGAGAATGAACAGCGGATCTTCGGCCTTCATTTCGGTCGGCGGGCAATCCCCGGAGGCGTTGGCCGTAACCTCGTGCCACCATAGATCGCGTCCTTCTTTCCACTCGCCTTTTTTACCGGTGCGTTGATAGACAATCACATGGCTTACCGTCACGACGGCCGGATTTTTCAGCGCATCATCGACGTTCTGCTTCAATGGAATGGTTCGCCCGGCGCGCAGCCCTTCGTCGGCGGTTATCACCAGCTTGGCATTGGAATCGATAATTCGGCCCGCCACCGCTTCCGGCGAGAAACCGGCGAAAATCACCGAATGCACTGCGCCGATGCGTGCGCAGGCCAGCATGGCAACCGCCGCTTCCGGCACCATCGGCATATAGATTGCGACCACGTCGCCTTTGCCAATGCCTTTATCTTTCAAAACGTTGGCGAATTTGCAGACATCTTCATGCAGCTGTTTATAGGTTACGAACTTGTTCTCCGCCTTGGGATCGTCGCCTTCCCAGATGATAGCGACCTGATCGCCGCGCTCGGCGAGATGACGATCAAGACAGTTGGCCGCCAGATTCAGGGTGCCGTCTTCAAACCAGCGAATGTCGATATTGCCCGGTGCAAAAGAGGTGTTTTTCACTTTGGTGAAAGGTTTGATCCAGTCGATCACTTTGGCCTGTTCGCCCCAGAATGCGTCCGGATCTTCCACAGACAATTGATAATATTGCTCATATTTCTCAGGCGTAATCAGGGCGTGTTCCGCAATGGAGGCAGGAACAGGGTGCTTGTGAGATTGGCTCATCATTGTTCTCCTTATGAATGTGTTAATACTATGTCAATCAAAAGTTAATTGTAGTTTGCGTAAGGGCTTTGTTTGGGTTTTGGGTGGCAGATCACGCAATGCCTTTGCGACACAAGCAGTTAGTTTTATGGGATTAAATAAGGGGCGAGAATCGCGACCTTTTCACGATCGAAATCGATCGCTATTTTTCCGCCCAACGGCAGGGTCAGCATCGGATGCGTATGACAACAGTCGAAACCGTCGACGATGGGCAGCCGCTTGTCGTTCATCACCTCAAGCAGCACGTCAACCGGACGACGTCCACTGTTGGCATCATTGAACAGCTCGTGTTTTCCAAGCAGGACAGCCGACACCCTGTCGAACACGCCGTTGATTTTCAGCATCGAAAAGGCGCGTTCGACGGTGGCAATATCTTTGAGACTGTCCTCGATAAACAGAATGTCTCCGTGCCGAATAGCAGGCATATAAGGGCTGCCCCAAATACCCGACAACGTATTCAGATTGCCGCCGATGACCCGGCCCGTCACACGCCCCGAGCCGAGAAACCGGCAATCGTTGGGGTAGAGCGTTTTCGGGCGTTCCGGCGTGCGCGTGTCCCAGTTGAGCTTTTCATCACTCCAGACATCCGGAAGAGGATAGGTATAGGGCAGGGTGGGCGAGCCGGTCAGCAGGTCGGAAAACGCGTTCCAGGTCACATCGACCAGCGGCGGAAATTCGCCGAACGAGGCGACCAGTGCGGGGCCATAAAAAGTAATGAGGCCGGTTTTGGCATAAATGCCGAGCAGCAGCGCGGTAGTATCCGAATAGCCGATGATAATCTTGGGGTCGGCGCGAATGGCGTCATAATCGAGATAGGGCAGCAGCGCATTGCTGTTCATGCCGCCAATCGTCGACATCACGCAGCGCACCTGCGGATCCCGCAATAGCTGATTCAACTCTTCGGCCCTTTCCGCAATCGTTCCTGCGCGATAGAAATCCGCCTTGCCGGTTAGATTGCCCGCCTTCAGAGAGAAGCCCTTGTCTTGCAGAAAACGCTGGGCACGCGCGAAACGGTGGGGCGCCGTCACCGTCACAGGGGAAGAGGAGGAGAAAAAACCCAGGGTATCGCCGGGCTTAAGTGACTGAGCCAGCAAAGGTTGAGAGGTAAAATCCATCGTGTTCTCCAAAGACGCAAAAGAGGTTTCTACCCTCGCTTATTCATTGAATTTTCTCAATCAAAATGTAGAGGAAGCAAAGTCGGCCCGTCACCCGGCGCCCTCCTATTGCAAATGCAAATAATTATCAATACTATTCTTTATATCCTTAAGAAAGGTTCAGGACGCTATTTTTAAGCCCTCGGTACGTTCTGAATGTTTTTGTCGCCACATGAAGAGTAAGTGTTTTGAAATCAGATTGTCTGCATACACCGTCTACCTCGGCAAGCCATACGCTGCTCAACAGCAAGCACGCAGGAAGCAACGGCTGGTGGCTGGAAGTGGCCCGACGTGGAACGCCATGGATTGAGCGTTCAGGTGAAGGGCTTTGCAACGTCACCTTCTTCTGGCGCGATCCGCAGGGGAGCGAATATACCTCTCCCTACAAACGGGTCTGGGTCAATATCAACTGCCTGACGGACCATCATCAGTCTTCTCCGCCGCAAAGCCTGCAGCGATTGAACGGAACCGATGTCTGGTATTGGCAGATTACGCTGAAGTCCGACTGGCGTGGCAGCTACAGCTTTATTCCGAGCGTCGACGAGCGTGCCTTTACCGCCGAAACCGACGGAGATTTTGACCGCATGTTCGCGGTGCGCAGCTGGTGGCGCACGCTGTTTGCCAGTGCGACTCACGACCTGCTGAATCCGCATCGTTCATGGGCAGGCGCGAAGGGCCACGCGCTCTCCGGCATTCATCTGCCTGATGCGCCGCCTCAGCCTGCATGGCAGGAGTTCGACAGTTACGCCACCTCGAACGGGCGTTGCATTCCCGCAGCACCGGCGAATATTCAACGCTATCAATGGAACAGTCCGCGTCTTGGCAACACGCGCAATGTGTGGATCTACAGCACCGGCGAAGGTGCCCATCCGGCTTCACGTCCGCTGGCCGTTCTGCTCGACGGGCAGTTCTGGTCTCAGAAGATGCCCATCTGGGAACCTCTGATGCAGCAGACGGCGCAGGGAAAATTGCCCGCTGCCGTCTATGTGCTGATTGAGGTGATAGACAGCCAGCAGCGCGGCAGGGAACTGACCTGCAATCCTGATTTCTGGCAGGCGGTGCAGGAAGAGTTGCTGCCCGACATTGCACGGCGTGCGCCGCACACGCAAGATCCCGCCAAAACCGTGGTGGCAGGCCAGAGCTTCGGCGGCCTGTCGTCGCTGTATGCCGGACTCAACTGGCCACAGCGTTTTGGCTGCGTGCTGGCGCAATCCGGCTCCTTCTGGTGGCCGCGCCGCGACATGCTGCAAGGCGATGCTGTGCCGGAAGATGCCTGCTGGCTGCCCAAACAGGTCGCGCAGGGATTGGGTAAAAACAGCCCCCTGAAAATCTTTATGGAAGCGGGACGCCACGAAGGGCTGATCCATAAGGTCAACGACAGTCTGGTCAATATTTTCAGGCATACCGATCACCAGGTGCATTACCGCGTGGTCGAAGGCGGGCACGACGCATTGTGCTGGCGTGGCGGATTGCTCGACGGGCTGGAAGCGCTGTGGGCCGACGATTTCGTCAGCCATCAGCCTCCGCTCTCATTTACTTTGGATACGATTACAGCAGGAGCGCATCGTGGAAAAGCTTAATCCTTTTGATGACGAACAACAGCCCACTCTGGTGGTGCAAAACGGCCAGCAGCAATACAGCCTGTGGCCCGATTTCAGCGCGATCCCGGCAGGCTGGCAGCCGGTATTCGGGCCGACAGCGCGTGCCGAGTGCATAACCTGGCTCGAGAGCCATTGGCCCACTCTGCAGCCGGCTTCGTAGGGTATCGCGCCAGCAACGCGACAAAGACCGTGCCGAAGGAGTCGGCCAGAGATTAATCATCAGGAGTATTCAGGGTGCAAGACGTGACTTCAACATTACCGCTTTCCAACATTCAGCCCGTTCAGCGTGACGCCATGCCGCTGGTGGCCGCACAGCCTGGGATCTGGGTAGCAGACCAACTCTCTCCCCACGACAACGCCTATGCTGTGGCGCACTATATTGAATTGACCGGCCAGCTTGACCGCGATCGCATGATTGATGCCATCTCGCAGGGGCTGGCCGAAGCCGATACGCTGCGCATGCGTTTCGAGGAGCAGGACGGCGTGCCGATGCAGTGGGTTGACACCGCCGCTGCCCTGCCCGAAATCGAGTGGGTCGATCTCTACGATCGCGCGTTATCCAATCCCGCGCTGGCCGGTCGGCCGGTGGAAGATCAGCAGGCTGCCGCACTGGCCTTGATGCAGCAGGATCTCAACGGGCAACTGCGTGTCGCCGACGGCCTGCCGCTGTTCCGCCACGTCCTTATCCGCGTGGCGCAAGACCGCTGGTTCTGGTATCAGCGCTATCACCACGTTATTGTCGATGCCTTCAGCTTTACCGCCATCGCGCGCCGTATCGCGCACCTTTATACCGCCCTCTGCCAGCAGCAACCGCCCGAGCCGACTCCTTTTGTTCCTTTCAGGGACGTCGTGGAGGAGTATCAACACTATGAACACTCTTCCGTGTGTCAGCGCGACAAACAGTTCTGGCTGGAGAAGGCGCGTCAACTGCCGCCCGCTGCAAGCCTTAGCCCGCAGCCGCTGGCCGGACAAGTGCCGTCGACGCACATCTTCCGTCTTTCCCAGGCCTGCTCGCCGCAGCAATTTGCCCAACTGACAGCCGCCGGGGAGCCGCACAAGTTGACGCCATCCGATATGGCGCTGGCGCTGGTATCGCTGTGGGTTTCACGCCTGAGCGGTCAAACGGACTTCGGTGCCGGTTTTATCTTTATGCGCCGTATGGGATCGGCTGCCCTGTGCGCCACGGGGCCGGTCATCAACGTTCTGCCGGTGGCATTCAATGTCGCGCCGCAGCACACCTTGGTGGAAGTGGCGGCCGAAATCTCCCGCGAGTTGAAAAAGCTCGTCGCCATCAGCGTTACGATGCCGAACAAATTCAGCGCGATGTCGGCGGCGTTGGCGATGCCCAGCCGCTCTATGGCACCGTCTTCAACTTCAAGATGTTTGATTTCCGTCTGGATTTCAACGGCATGCAGGGCGTTACCCACGAGCTGACCTCCGGTCCGGTGCGCGACCTTGAAATCGCCATGTATATCGATGAAGCCGGTCAACTGACGGTTGATCTGCTGGCCAACGCCGAGCGTTACCAGCCGGAAGAGCTCAAGGCGCATTTGCAGCGTCTGCCGCTGTTGCTGGCCCAGTTCGCGGACAATCCTGCGCTGTTGAGCGGAGAAGCCGACATGCTGACCGCCGACGATCACGCCTTGATCCGTCGTGTAAACCGCACGGCCACGCCGGTTGCCAGCACAACGCTTAGCCATCTTCTGGCCGAACAGGCCACGAAAACGCCAGACCGTGTGGCGCTGGTCGATGCGCAGCACCACTTTACCTATCGTGAAACGCGCGAACAGGTTGTTGCACTGGCACAGCGGCTGGTGGAACAGGGCGTGCAACGCGGCGATATCGTTGCCGTGGCGCTGCCGCGTTCTGTATTCCTGTCGCTGGCGCTGATGGCGATTGTGGAAGTCGGTGCGGCCTATCTGCCGATGGACACCAGTTACCCTGACGATCGTCTGGCGATGATGATTGAAGATGCCTCGCCACGTCTGATTATTACTGATAATACCCAGTTGGCGCGCTTTGCCCGCAAGGGCAATGTGATGATCTATGACGCGCCGCTTTCCCTGAGATCAGATTTACCTCAGACTTTTATCCGAACTTCCTCAGAAGATCCAGCGTATCTGATCTTTACTTCAGGGTCGACCGGCAGACCAAAAGGCGTGGTTGTCGGCCATCAGGCCATTGTGAACCGCCTGCTGTGGATGCAAAACGCGTATCCGATGGATGGCAGCGATGCCGTCTTGCAAAAAACGCCGAGCAGCTTCGACGTGTCCGTATGGGAATTCTTCTGGCCGCTGATCGTGGGTGCAAAACTGGTGATGGCTCCGCCCGAAGCGCACCGCGACCCGGAACAATTGCAGCAGTTGATTGCCGCACACCAGATTACAACCCTGCATTTCGTGCCGTCGATGCTGGCCGCCTTTGTCGCCACACTCGAAGAGCCGGATGCAATCGCGCAGTGCGCGTCGCTGCGTCAGGTATTCTGCAGCGGCGAAGCCTTGCCCGCCGAGCTGTGCCGTCTGTGGCAGCGCCGCGTCGGGGTTGCTCTGCATAACCTTTACGGGCCGACCGAAGCCGCCGTCGACGTCAGTTATCATCCGGCCTATGGCGAGGCGCTGGCCGAAGTCAAAGGGGCCAACGTGCCTATCGGCCTGCCGGTGTGGAATACGGGTCTGCGCATTCTCGACGGCCGACTGCAACCGGTGCCGCCGGGTGTCGCAGGCGATCTCTATCTCACCGGCGTACAGTTGGCGCACGGCTATCTCGGACGTCCGGATCTCACTGCCAGCCGCTTTGTGGCCGACCCGCTCGGCAACGGCGGGCGCATGTATCGCACCGGCGATGTCGCGCGCTGGCTGCCGACCGGTGCCGTGGAATACCTTGGCCGCAGCGATTTCCAGCTGAAAATTCGCGGCCAGCGCATCGAGCTGAGCGATATCGACCATGCCTTGCTTTCCCTGCCGGGCGTGGCGCAGGCCGTAACCCATGCGCTGACGCTGGGTAATGCGCCGCAGGACGCGACCGGCGGCGATGCCCGTCAGCTGGTAGGCTATCTGGTCGCACAGCCGGACATTACGCTGGATCTCGACGCACTGCGCCGTTCGCTCGGCGACTTGCTGCCGCCACACATGGTGCCGGTCGCGCTGGTGGCCTTGCCGACGTTACCGCTGAGCGCCAACGGCAAGCTTGACCGCAAGGCATTGCCGCAGCCGCAAGCGGCGCAGCAGACACAAGGTCGTGAGCCGCAACCGGGCCTTGAAACGCACATTGCCCGCGCCGTGGCAGGCCTGTTGTCGCGTGAAAAAGTGTATGCCGACGACGATTTCTTTGCCCTCGGCGGTCATTCCCTGCTGGCGATGCGTCTGGCTGCGCAGCTTCGTCGCGAGCTGGACAGGCCGGTCACCGTCGGGCAGATCATGGTTGCTTCAAGAATCGAACAGCTTGCGGCCCTGCTGGGCGAGGAACCGTCGCAAGCCGAGGCCGACAACTGTGGTTTCGAGTCCGTATTGCCGCTGCGTAGCGCAACCGGTCCGACATTGTTCTGTCTGCATCCGGCTTCCGGTTTTTCCTGGCAGTTCAGCGTGTTGCCTCGCTACATCGACCAGCAGTGGTCAGTGGTCGGCATTCAGTCGCCGCAACCTGCCGGACCCCTTGCAACCAGCGACAATATGGACCAGGTATGCGACGCGCATCTGCAAACGGTGCTGAGTGTGCAGCCGCACGGCCCTTACCACTTCATCGGCTATTCGCTGGGAGGCACGCTGGCGCAGGGCATCGCGGCACGTTTGCAGGCGCGAGGCGAAGAGGTGGCATTCCTTGGACTGCTGGATACCTATCCGCCGGAAACGCAAAACTGGGACGTGATGCTCGACGACAACGTGTTGAAAGAGATTCAGCGCGAACGCGAGCGGTTTATCGCGGTTTCCGAAGAGTCGCTCGAACCGGCGGAAGGCGGCGGTCGACACTCGATGTTTGACAAGATTGAAGCCAACTATGCGGATTCTGTGAGGCTGCTTTCGGCCACCAGCACGGCGCGCTTCAACGGCGAAGCCACGCTGTTTGTGGCGAAGCGCACCTTGCAGGCCGGCATGGACGTGCAGCAGACCTGGTCACATTATGTGGATTCGCTACAGGTTCACGAGCTGGACTGCGCCCACGTCGACATCGTTTCACCGGCATCGTTTAAAGTGCTGGGGCCGATGCTCAATCGGATACTGCGCGCGTTGTAACGGTTTCGGCAAGTGTCATCACCAACCCCGCCCGACGCGGGGTTTTTTTATGGCTTTGGATCAGGAAAGCGATTCGCAGTGACCCAGCGGGATGATAAGCGGCGTATGGGAGACAGGGCAGTCGATGATGTGACAGCGCAGGCCGAACACCGCTTCGATAAGTTCGGGCGTCACGATATCCGCCGGTGCGCCCTGGGCGAGTATTTTGCCGTCTTTCATGGCAATCAAATGCCCCGCATAGCGGCAGGCGTGATTGAGGTCGTGGAGCACCACCACCAGCGTGCGGTTATTCTCGCGATTCAGGCGGCACATCAACTCCATCAGGTCAATCTGATGGGCGATGTCCAGCCAGGTCGTAGGCTCGTCGAGCAGCAACAGCGGCGTCTGCTGGGCTAACACCATCGCAATCCATACCCGCTGGCGTTGACCGCCGGAAAGGTTGTCTACCCGCCGATCGGCCAGTTCATGGACGCCGGTGGCGCGCATCGCCTCATCGACCGCCAGCGTGTCCTGCGCATTCCAGCGGCTAAACAGGTTCTGGTGCGGATAACGGCCACGGGCGACGAGATCCGCCACGGTGATATCGCCCGGTGCCGTTGAACTCTGCGGCAGCAGGCCAAGCTGTTTGGCGACCTCTTTGGTCGGCACCTCGTTGATCATCTTGCCGTTTAGCCATACTGAACCCGCCTGTGGCTGCATCAGGCGGCTCAGCGTGCGCAGCAGCGTGGATTTTCCGCAGGCATTCGGGCCGATAATGACCGTGACCTTGCCTTCGGGAATCGAAACCGACAAATCGCGGGCGACGACCTTTTTTCGTAGCTCAGGGTCAGGTTGTCTGCCCGTAACGGGGATAAATGTTCAGTGCTCATTAGCGGCGAGACTCTCGAATTAGCAGGCCAATCAGATAGAGGCCGCCGAGACTCACCGTCAGCACCCCCACGGGCAGTTGATAGGGAAGGAATACGCGCTGGGCGATAACGTCGGCGGCCAGCAGCAGCAACGCGCCGGTCAGGGCGGCAAACAGCAGCGGCTGCTTCTGATTCGGGCAGAGGCGGCGGGAAATCTGCGGGGCCACCAGCGCGATAAACGAAATGGGACCGGCCACGGCGGTAGCGGCGGCGGTAAGCGACACACCAACCAGCATCAGCAGCAGGCGCGAACGCTCGACCGGCACACCCAGCGCACAGGCGGTATCATCGCCCATCTCCAGCAGGCGCATTCGGCGGCACAGCGCCTGCGCCAGCAGCACGGCAAAAATAATCACTCCGATGGCGGGCAGGCTTTTCTGCCAGGTAATACCGTTGAGCGAGCCTGCGCTCCAAAGCCCGGCGGTCAGCGCCGACTCCAGCGAGGCATTGATAATCAGCCAGGTGTTGCCGCCAATCAGCAAGGCGCGAATGGCGATGCCTACAATGATCAACCGGAAGGTTTCCACGCCTTTTCGCCACGCGAGCCAGTACACCAGCAGACCCGTTATGATCCCGCCTGCCATGGCACCGGCGGTGATTTCATTGATGCTGCCGTTGAACAAGACGATGGCGACCAGCACACCGCTGTAAGCGCCGGTGTTAAAGCCTATGACATCGGGGCTGCCGAGCGGATTGCGCATCAGCGACTGGAAAATCGCGCCGCTGATGCCGAGCGCCGCGCCCAGAATCAAGGCCATCGCCACGCGTGGCAAACGCCATTGCGTGACGATCACCGCCAGATTTTTCGGACCTTCCCCGCGCAGCGCATCGATAACCTGATGGGCGGAGAGGGGCAGTGTGCCGTTGCCGAGGGCATAAACTGCCAGTAGCGCACAGCAGATCAACAGCGCCGCCACGGTCAAAACAGGCCGCGCAAGGCGAAGGTTTTTCTCTGCCGGATGTCGGCGTTCGAGGGCGGAATTCATGCTCATCCCCGGCTTAATCCGTTGTGATGGCGGACCAGCCAGATTAGCACCGGCGCGCCGATAAAGGCCGTAACCACGGAAACGCGAAGTTCGCCCACCACCAGCATTCGGCCCAGCAAATCTGCGGCCAGCAGCAGGGAAGGGGTCAGCACCAGCGTCCACGGCAACAGCCAGCGCGGATTGGCGCGCGACAGGCGTTTGGCGATGTGCGGCATCATCAGACCGACAAAACCGATCGGCCCGACGGCAGCGGTCGCGCTGCCGCAAAGCAGAGTAATCGCCAGCAAGCCGGTAAGCTGGGTCAGCGCAATGCGCGTGCCGAGCGCGGTCGCCAACTCGCTGCCCATGGTCAGATTATTCAGGGAACGGCTCATCAACAGGGTCATCAGGCTGGCGACAAGAATCGGCCCGGCAACGGTGCGGATAACTGCCATGCTGCGGATATCCAGCGTGCCAGCCTGCCAGAAACGTAACTGGTCAAAGGCCTGCGGATTCAGCAGCGAGATGCCGGAAGACATGCCTTCAAGCACCGCGCCGAGCGCCACGCCCGCGAGGGTCAGGCGGATAGGATTGATTCGCCCGCGACCCAGCGCGCCAATCATCGCCACCAGCAGGGTTGCGACCATCGCGCCCGCAAAGGCGTACCACAAATAATGTTCGATATCGCTGGCACCAAAAAAGGCAATGCCCAGCACCACAGCAAATCCGGCACCCGAGTTCACGCCGAGAATACCCGGATCCGCCAGCGGATTGCGGGTCAGAATTTGCATCAGCGCGCCCGATAGGCCGAGAGCCATACCGGCTAAAATGCCGGCCAGCGTGCGGGGAGTCGCGCATCGAGAATAATCACGCAGTCGGCGCTGCTGCACTGGCCGTTCAGCGCGGGCAAAATCATGCTGGGCGGAATGGACTTTTCGCCCACCGACAGGCTGAGGGCGACCATCGCCAATAACAGCAGAATAGCCAGCAGCATGCCGGGCCACTGACGCGTGAAGGCGGAAGACGGGGTGGAAATGTTGAGCGCACTACTGCGCATGAGCCGAGACATAGCAGCCTTAGGGTAAGCAGATTATTCAGTAATGTGAATGATATTTATTATCGTTATCGCTTGGGTTTGTATATGGTAGCATGACTCTTTGAACTGTTGCAGTCCCCAGGCTGCGGGATCCACCCGTCAGACCCTTTGCTGCTTTCTCTGTTATCGTTGGACCCTGAATTCGCTATGGAAAAGCCGTCAATTTTACTTAATTTCAGTCTGTTGAAAACCCATCCTGCCTTCCGCTCCGTGTTTTGCGCCCGATTTATCTCCATTCTGGCGCTGGGACTGCTCGGCATCGCCTTGCCCGTGCAGATTCAATCGCTTACCGGTTCAACCTTGCTGGTCGGTCTTGCCGTAACCCTGGCAGGCAGCGGCATGTTTATCGGCCTGCTGATGGGGGTGTCATGGCCGACCGCTACGAGCGCCGCCGACTTATCCTGTTTGCCCGATCCACCTGTGGCATCGGTTTCGTCGGATTGTGCATTAACGCCGCAATGCCCTCGCCGTCGCTTCTGGTGATTTATCTGCTCTCCGTGTGGGATGGTTTCTTCGGCGCGGTAGGCGTTACGGCGCTTCTGGCCGCGACACCCGCGCTGGTGGGGCGCGAGAACCTGGTACAGGCCGGTGCGCTGAGTATGCTGACCGTGCGTTTTGGCTCCATTCTTTCACCGGCGGTCGGCGGGCTGATTATCGCCAGCGGCGGCGTGGTGTGGAACTATGGGCTGGCCGCTTTCGGCACCTTGCTGACGCTGCTGCCGTTGCTGCGTTTGCCAAAGCTCGCGCCTCCGCCGCAGCCGCGCGAACACCCGCTAAAGTCTCTGGCAAGCGGCGTGCGTTTCCTGTTCCAGAATAAAGTGATTGGAATGGTGGCGCTTATCGGCGCGCTGCTGACGATGGCGAGTGCGGTACGCGTGCTTTATCCGGCGCTTTCGGGGCTTTGGCAGGTCGATGCTTCACGTTTGGGCCTGATGTACGCTGCCGTGCCGCTGGGTGCGGCAATCGGCGCCTTTACCAGCGGTCGCGTGGCCAACGTGGCGCGTCCGGGCTGGATGATGCTGACCACCGCCATCGCCGCATTTGTGGCCATCGGGCTGTTCAGCCTGATGCCGTGGTACGGCACGGCGCTGCTGTGTCTGGTGGTCTTCGGCTATCTGAGCGCCATTAACTCGCTGCTGCAATACGGGCTGATTCAGCGCCTGACGCCGGATGAATATCTGGGACGAGTCAACGGTCTGTGGACCGCGCAAAACGTGACGGGCGATGCATTGGGTGCGCTGCTGCTGGGCACACTGGGATCGGTGATGTTGCCGGTAGCCAGTTCGGCGAGCTTCGGCTTTGGTGCGGCGCTTGTCGGACTGGTGCTGGCGTTTTCGCTGCGTGCGCTACGCGATGTGTCTCATTCGTCAGAGATAAAAGACGGGTCGGAAGCGATGCCCCAACCCGCCAAACCGGTCAACGGCCGCTAAACTGGGTTTCAAGCTGCGTCAGCACATTGCTGGCGCTGTAGTAATCCAGGCGGAACGTGTCGTTGCCCAAGGCAAACACCTGCTTGTTTTGTACCGCAGGCAGGTGACTCAGAAACACATTTCCTTCCAGACGCTGGGTATCGGTTTTATCACCGGCAAACAGCAGCAGCGATTTGCCGTTCAGACCCGCCGCCATATTCTCGCCGGAAAGCTGGATGATATCTTTACGCACGCCCTGCGACTGGCTGCTGGCGGCATGGGCCGGCGGCTGCGCCAACGTAAAGCCCAGCTGTTGCAGCATTTGTCCCTGCGGAGAAGCCGGGGTCCACAGGTTGGCGGCTTTGCCATCCGGACGATACACCAGTGCCGACACCGGCTGCGGCGGCAGATGAATGCTGTTCTTCACCGCCTTTTCGCGGGCATCGAAATCGGCTACGGTTTTGGCCGCTTCGGTTTCCTTGCCGGTCGCTTCGCCCAACTCCTGCGCCAGCGCCTGCCAGCTCTTGTCATCATAATTAACCACCATCACCGGCGCGACGGCAGAAAGCTGGTCGTAAACTTTTAGTGCGGAATCGCCACCCGTTGCGGAGACGATAATTAGATCCGGCGCTTCGCCTGCAATGGCTTCGGCATTGGGTTCACCGACATAGAGACGTTTAACGCCGCGCTGCTTCGCCACGTTGCCCCATTGACGGAAAAACCCCTGGTCGTCGGCAATGCGGGTATTGGGACTGGTTGCCCCGCTCGCCACCACCGGCGCATGGATGGCCAGCAGGGTGCCGGTCACCGTCACGCTGGTGGAAACAATGCGCTGGGGAGGCTGTTTCAGCGTGATCACGCCGTGGGGGTGGTTATCTCTCTCGGCCAACCTTCCGCCGCATGGGCTGTTGTCGTCAAAAGCGTAAAAATTCCTAAAATAGCCGCCAGCGGGCGAAATACAGATGTCATCATTTTCAGACCTTAGTGGTGAATAACTGCCAGATTCGTTGAGTAAAAAGAGAATTCCGGCTGGACATTTTAGAAGCAGGACAAATCCTCCCTCATTGACACTGTGAAACGCATCACGTACTTTAACGCGATTAAATACAAATGATAATGATTATCATGATGGTTATCATTATATACGTAGGAGAAGACAGATGGATACTGTGATGAAAGAGCGCGATCGGGTCGGCGGACAGCACGATAATGAAAGCGCACAGGCTACCGAGCTTTCCCCAACCTCGGGCTTTTTCTTTACCTCCCCTATCGGAGCCTGAGTACGCAAGGTTGCCTGACCAAAATAACCGAATCGGCCAGGGATGGTGATAGGTTAAACGGTGCGTTTCAACAGGCCATAGCTGCCGCATTTTCGGATGCCCGCGCCGCAGGTATTAAGCATCCCGTGCTATGTGGCGCGATCCCTTTCGATAAACGTCAACCTTCCGCCCTTTTTGTTCCGCTGAAAACCCACTGGTTGGAGCGTGAAGAGGCTATGGCGGCCGCAACCGGTCTGGAAGGAGCGCTGCCGGACATCGCCAGCAAAACGGAACTGCCGGAGCAGGCAACGTTTATGCAGATGGTCAGCGATGCCGTGCAGGCCATGAACGACGGCAAGCTCGACAAGGCCGTGTTATCGCGCCTGCTGGAGATAAAAACCCGCAACGCGGTAGAGCCGCAGGCGCTGATGAGCCGCATCGTGGAGCAGAATCCAAACGGTTACCATTTTCATGTGCCGCTCGAGCAGGGCGCACTGATAGGCGCCAGCCCGGAACTGCTGCTGCGCAAGCAGGGCAACCAGTTCCATTCGAATCCGCTGGCCGGTTCCGCCCGCCGCGAGAGCAGCCCGGAGAAAGACGCCGAAGTCAGCCGCGTACTGCTGGATTCCGGCAAGGATCTGTATGAGCACCACATTGTCACCGAAGGCATGCGCCAGGTGCTGGAAGGCCGCAGCCGCTCGCTGGATATTCCCTCTTCACCCGAGTTGCTGAGCACGCCGACGCTGTGGCATCTCTCCACGCCTATCAACGGCGAAGTGCAGGACGCGCAGGAAAACGCGCTGTCGCTGGCCTGCCTGCTGCACCCGACACCTGCGCTTTGCGGCTCGCCGACCACCGTCGCACGCGATTTGATAGAGCAGCTAGAGCCCTTTGATCGCGGCCTGTTCGGCGGTATCGTCGGCTGGTGTGACGATCGCGGTAACGGCGAATGGGTAGTGACTATCCGCTGCGGTACGGTGAAGGGCGATCAGGTCCGCCTGTTTGCCGGTGCGGGGATCGTTCCTGACTCCTCTCCCGAGTCTGAATGGCGCGAAACCGGCGTCAAACTGAATACCATGCTTCGTGCTTTTGGCTTGAACCAGGTTTAAAAAACTATTTAGAGAAGACAACAATGAGTATTGCTTTTACCGCCTGGCCGGAAGATTTTGCCAAACGCTACCGCGAACGCGGCTACTGGATTGATGAACCGCTGACCGATATCCTGACCCGTCAGGCCAATAACGACAGTCTCGCCATGACTGATGCAACAGGCAGCCTGAGTTATCGCGAATTGAATCAGCAGTCCGATCGTCTGGCAGGCGCGCTGCGCCGTCGTGGCATTGTGGCAGGCGAGACCGCGCTGGTACAACTCGGCAACGTCAACCAGTTCTATGTCGTGTTCTTCGCGTTGCTGAAAATCGGTGTAGTGCCGGTCAATGCGCTGTTCAGCCATCAGCGTACCGAGCTGAACGCTTACGCCAGCCAAATCAAACCGGCATTGCTGATTGCCGACCGCGACCATCCGCTGATTGGCAACGACGCCTTCCTGGACGCGTTCCAGAGTCAGCATGCTTCCCTGCGTCTCGTGGCGCTGCGCAATGCTATGGGCGAGCAAACTTCTCTGACGGCGCTGATTGCCGAGGAGCAGGACGCCTTTACCGCCTCGCCAACCCCTGCCGATCAGGTCGCATTCTTCCAGCTCTCGGGCGGGAGTACCGGTACGCCGAAGCTTATTCCGCGTACTCACAACGATTATTACTACAGCGTGCGCGTTAGTGTAGAGGTGTGCCGTTTCGATGCCGATACCCGTTATCTGTGTGCGCTGCCGATTGCCCATAACTATCCGATGAGTTCGCCGGGTGCGCTCGGCGTATTCTATGGCGGCGGACAGATGGTACTTGCCGCCGATCCCAGCGCGCTGGTGTGCTTCCAGTTAATTGAAAAACATCAGATTAACGTGACTGCGCTGGTACCACCGGCCGTGACGCTTTGGTTGCAGGCGATTGAAGAGTGGGGCAGCAACAAGGCGCTGTCCAGCCTGAAACTGTTGCAGGTTGGCGGTGCCAAACTTGGCGAAACGCTGGCGGCACGCATTCAGAACGAAATTGGCTGTCAGTTGCAGCAGGTCTTCGGCATGGCGGAAGGTCTGGTCAATTACACCCGACTGGACGACAGCGAACAGCATATCCTCACCACGCAGGGTTATCCCATGTCGCCCGACGACGAGCTTTGGGTCGCCGATGAACACGGTAATCCGCTGCCTGCCGGACAGGTCGGTCGCCTGATGACTCGCGGCCCCTATACCTTCCGCGGCTATTATCAAAGCCCTGAACACAACGCCGAAGCCTTTGACGAAAATGGCTTCTACTGCTCGGGCGACCTTATTTCATTGACCGAAGACGGGTATGTGCGCGTCGAAGGCCGTCTGAAGGATCAGATAAATCGCGGCGGCGAGAAAATTGCCGCCGAAGAAATTGAGAACCTGCTGCTGCGCCATCCCGACATCGTCAATGCCGCGCTGGTTTCCATGCCTGACGAGCTGATGGGCGAAAAAAGCTGTGCGTTTATTATCTCGAACGTCGAGCTGAAGTCCGTTGCCCTGCGCCGTCACCTGCGTGAACAGGGGATCGCCGAATTCAAGCTGCCGGACCGCTTCATTCGCGTTGATACCCTGCCGCTGACGCCGGTCGGCAAAATTGATAAAAAGCTTTTGCGTCAGTCTTTTGACGCGCAGTCACCTACACAATCCTCTGGAGAATAAACGATGGCCATTCCAAAACTCGAATCCTATGCCTTGCCAACCGTGGCAGAACTGCCAACGAACAAGGTGAAGTGGGAACTGGAACCCTCGCGCGCTGCCCTGTTAATCCACGACATGCAGCAGTATTTCCTAAACTTCTGGGGAGAAGACAGCCCGCTGGTCAAGCAGGTGGTCGAGAACATCGCCGCTCTGCGCAGCTACTGCAAGGCGCAGGGCATTCCGGTGTTTTACACCGCACAGCCGAACAACCAGAGCGATGAAGACCGCGCGCTGCTCAACGACATGTGGGGGCCGGGTTTGAACAAACATCCCGAGCAGCAGGCAGTCGTTGCCGCGCTGGCTCCCGATGAAGACGATCAGGTGCTGGTGAAATGGCGTTATAGCGCCTTCCACCGTTCGCCTTTGCAGGAAATCCTGAAAGAAACGGGGCGCGATCAGCTGATCATCTGTGGTGTCTATGCCCACATTGGTTGCCTGACCACGGCGATTGACGGTTTTATGCGTAACATTCAGCCTTTCATGGTGGCCGATGGTCTGGCCGACTTCTCGCGTGACGAGCATCTGATGGCGCTGCGTTACACCGCGGGCCGCTGTGGTCGCGTTGTAATGACAGAAGATCTGACCGGATCAACCGGCAAATCAGCGATCGCCAGCAAAGATCAGCTGCGCAGCGAGATCCTGCCTCTACTGGACGAAGACTGCGATGATCTGGACGATGACGACAACCTGATCGACTACGGCCTTGATTCCGTGCGCATCATGGCGCTTGCGACCCGCTGGCGTAAAATCCGCGAAGACATCGACTTCGTGGCTCTGGCGAAAACACCAACCATTAATGGCTGGTGGAAACTGCTTTCTGGAGAGAAAGCGTAATGAGCACGGGTCAGGAGTTTGCACAAAAGCGCGTTTGGGTAACCGGCGCGGGCCAGGGAATTGGCTACACCACCGCCTTGGCATTTGTTGAAGCAGGGGCCGAGGTGATTGGTTTCGACAAACATTTCGGCGACCACGACTATCCGTTTCGTACCGAAGTGCTCGACGTCACCGATGCCAGCGCGGCGCGTGAAGTGTGTCAGCGCCTTTTGGCCGAACACGATTCGCTGGACGTACTCGTCAATGGCGCGGGAATTCTGCGCATGGGCGCGACCGACGAGCTGAGTGATGAAGACTGGCAGGCCTGCCTTGCGGTGAATGCAGGCGGCGCGTTCAACATGTTCCGCCATACGCTGCCGGTATTTCGTCGCCAGCAGCGCGGTGCTATCGTCAGCATCGCCTCCAACGCCGCGCACGTACCGCGTATGGGTATGTCGGCCTATTGCGCCTCCAAAGCGGCCTTGCGCAGTCTTTGCATGACCGTTGGCCTTGAGATGGCGCCTTTCGGCGTGCGTTGCAATCTGGTGTCGCCAGGCTCTACCGACACGCCTATGCAACGTGGAATGTGGACTTCGCCGGAAAGCGAACAAAATACCATTAACGGATTCCCCGACCAGTTTAAATTAGGGATCCCGCTCGGAAAAATTGGTAAGCCGCAGGACGTAGCCGACGCCGTGTTATTTATGGCCTCCGATCGCGCCGGGCATATTACCATGCAGGACATCGTTATTGACGGCGGCGCAACGCTCTCTGCCTGATTATCGATATCGTGCCTGACAACAAATCAAAACCCGCATTGCGCGGGTTTTTTTATGCGTCAAATAATACACTTTGCGTTCGTTTTAAAGGCACAGATTGTCAAAGTTCGACACAATCAGCTTATTCGCTCATTTATCATTGACCCGCTTGATCCAGTAAGAGATAAGCCGTTTCCATTACTTTTTTGGTCCAGAAAAGAGAATCTAGAGACTGGAATGAGCATAGGGGAAATGACGCTTTGCATGAATAAAAAGTCAGTTTCATGCGCTCGGCGCAAAAAAATGCCATTAAAAATTATTTATAATTATCAGGGGTTTGTAGGTTTTTTGATAAGCGTAGTTCAGAAGGGGTTCTTGAAGAATATAAAGCGGTTTACCACGAGCGAATAAGTTTTTTCACCTTTATCAGCTTGCGTTTATAGCTCATCCGGACTTCTGGATGCAGCATAAATTGCACGATATCGACTTCTTCGATATTTTGCTTGATAGTGTCTCTATCATCCCACTTTGAAATAGTGACATGATTACGGTTAATAAACTCAATCCAGTGGCAGACTTGAAGGAATTTATATTCTCCTTTAAGTACCAATGACATTTGGTCTAAACCAAGACGGCAAAGTTTTATTTTCTCTTCATCCAGGTCGCTGGATAATGAACTTCCGTGTTTGAAGTACATATAAGGACCGGTCGCCGAGAAATAAATGTTATTACAGTTTTTCAATACCTCGGGGAATATAAAGGCATCTTCGTAGCAAATATAGTGCGGAAACTTGCAACGCAATAAAATACTGCGCTTGATAAACTTGCCGATGAAATGCGCCTGAAATGCCTGGTGAATCAGGTATTTTTTGATGGCCACATGCTTGCTTATCTGCTTCGGCTGCAGGGGAGGATTGCTGATTGGCAGAGCGTTGTCACGCACTTCCGTCAGGCGCGTGATAAGCATGTCCGGCTGATTGCCGTTGAGGAAGTCGAGGACTTCAATCAACGAATTAGGCTTGAGCTGGTCATCGCCATCGACCATTGTGATGTATTCACCACGTGCATGGGAGACGCCGAAATTTCTGACCTTACCAATGTTCTTAAACCCGACATCGTACTGCACCACGTTGTCATGACCCTCGGCGAACTGCTCACAGATACGGCCTGTGGCGTCGGTTGAGGAGTCATTAATCAGCATGATTTCGCACTGTGAGAAGTGGTCTCCCAGCGCTACGCTTACTGATTCAAGGCAGGCTGTTAAGTGCTGGGCACAGTTGTGCGCAGTAACGATAACAGTCAGGTCGTATAGTTTCATTTTTATAATTTCTTGTTTACAGGGGTAATTTTTTCAAAAAAATCATGCAATCCTTAAACATTTTAACACTCCGTCTCAAATCTGTCTTCGAGGGCGAAAAAAAATCTAACATAATTTTAGACAAAAAAGTGTGCATCGTGCGGTTAAGAAAAGAATTATTTAATCTGATTTATCACACTATTTTCTTCACTAAAATCAATCTTACAATTATTACTTTAGTTAGATTTAATTATTCAACAATGGGAAAAGGCTTAAATAATTATTGTAGATAGCGGCTTGGATAAGTTTGCAGCTAATTTACTTTTTAAAAGATGAGGCAGCTCAACTTATTATGTGGGATTTGTCTTGTTTTAACTGATGATGTGTCGAAAAGAAAAGTTAATTGAGAGAAGAAAGAACTTAAGGAAATGAGTTAACGTTTATGGCGTTTTGCGTAGACAAACAGCACCTGGTAAAGATACCTGGATCTCAAAAGCAAAAAACCCGCCATAGGCGGGTTCTTCTAAATATGGTGCCCGGACTCGGAATCGAACCAAGGACACGGGGATTTTCAATCCCCTGCTCTACCGACTGAGCTATCCGGGCAACGGGGCGCATTAAACCGTATTGGCCCAACGCCGTCAACGCCTTTATGCAGTTTATCTCCTAAAAGGTGACTGACTGCTGGCTTTTCAAACAAAAAACATGATTTTTAGGCGCGTAGGGCGAAAATATGCCCGCACCTGCCGATTAAGATAATGCCCCATGTTGACGACAGCGCGCAATATTCAGTACATCTTCGGCCAGACGATTGGCCACCTCGACATCACGAAGCTGGCGCTTCACCAGCAGTCTGCTGAGGCAACCTTCGAGAATCAGCTCCATCTGGTAAGCCACCATTTCGGCATCGTCAGACCCCATCTCCTGCAACAGCGCCAGCGTATAGTTAAACGACGCCTGTTTCTGTTGGTTCGGCGAGCTGATGGATCGGCGATTCTCTGTCAGGATAAAAACTGCACGCCGCAATAAACAGGCAGCCGGGATAACGCTGTTGTCTCACTTGTTCGTTCAGCACTTTATAACGTGCCAGCAACTTTTGCGGAGGAGTGAGGGTTTCATCCAGCAGCAACTGGCGTCGCCAGATATCTATCTGCTCACCGTGATGACGCAGGCTGTCGTACAGCAGCGCTTCGGCGTCCGGCCAGTAATGGGTAAGCTCACTGAGCGGGACATCCACCAGCTCGGCAATCGAGGCCATAGACAGGGTTGCCAGGCCACGTTGTTCCAACAGGTTGAGTGTTTGGTCCAATACTTGTTCACGTAGCACGCTTTCTATCCCTCTTGTCTTGCAAAAATATATCGTCTCGATGCTAGTTGACCACTAGCTATCGCTACAGTGTCGTTTATGGCTGGGTATTGTGCAAATGCGCGGTAAACGCATTGCTGTCCATAAAGCCGGTAACGCGCGACTGCGGCAACTCTTTACCTTCGGCATCAAAAAACAGAATCGTCGGCAATCCGAGCACCCTGAGGCGTTTGAGCAATGCCGCCTGCTCGGGACTGTTGCGAGTGACATCAGCCTGCAGCAGCAGGGTATTGGCGAGGGCATCCTGCACCTGCGGCGTGGTAAAAGTGTACTTGTCGAACTCCTTGCAGGCCACGCACCAGTCGGCATAGAGATCCAGCATCACGCGTCTGCCTTTGGCCTGCTGAAAGGCGGTATTCAGCTCGTCAACATTCCGAATCTTCTGAAACGCCAGAGTGTTCTCGGCAGAGTGCCGAGGGGTCGCAGGAGCAAATACCCAATCCTGCAATGGACGACTGACGACAAGCGCCGCAGCGAAGAACACCAGTTGCAGCAGCCTGAACACGCCACGCGAGGTCTTCATGCTCAGCAACAGCGCCCAGCCGAAGAAGGCGACGCCCAGCAGGCTCCACAAGCGCAGGCCCCATACTTCGCCTATCACGCGTTCCAGCAGAAACACCGGCAGTGCCAGAATCACAAACCCGAAGCCTTCTTTAACCGAATTCATCCAGGGTCCGCTGCGCGGCAGCAGGCGATTGCCGAAACAGGGTGGCGACAACAAGAGGAATGCCCATACCGAAAGCATAAAGGTAGAGCGTACCGGCACCGGCCCAGGGATTTCCGCTCTGCGCGATATACAGCAAAATGGCGCTAAGCGGCGCGGTGGTGCAGGGCGAACAGATAAGCCCCGCCAGCGCGCCCATCACAAATACGCCGACCCAGGATCCGCCTTTTTGCTCATTACTCAACAACGTCAGACGGGTTTGCAGCGAAGAGGGCAGTTGAAGGGTAAACAGGCCAAACATCGACAGGGCCAGCGCAATAAACGTCACCGACAGGCCGACAAGCACCCACGGACTTTGCAGCGCCGCCTGAAACTGAAGCCCGGCCGCGGCAACGGTCACGCCAAGCAGCGTGTACGTCAGCGCCATGCCCTGTACGTACAGCATCGCCAGCAAAAAGATGCGCTTGAGGCTATGCGGACGCTGGCGGCCGAGAATAATGCTGGAAATAAGCGGGTACATCGGCAGCACGCAGGGCGTAAAGGCTACGCCGATACCGATGAGCAGCGCCCAGAGCGGTGAAAATGGCAGGGGTGTCGGCTGGGGTGTGGTTTGCGCCGCGACAGGCGCGTCTTGAGAAGTGCTGGAGGCCTGTTGCGGGGAGTCCGCCGCAGTAGGGGCGGCCACTTCGGCGACTTCGGCCAGCGGAATATCGCGGGTTTCGGGCGGATAGCAGAATCCCGCTGCCGCACAGCCTTGATAGGTCACTCTCAGGCTGGCGTTGGTTCCGGCTTCCCTGAGCGGCAGCATCAGGTTGAGTTTATCGCGATAAATTTCAGAATCGCCAAAGAACTCGTCATGGTGCGCCAGGCCTTTCGGCAGAATATAGGCGGCAAGCGTGGCGTGGTTGGCGACAATGTCAATCTTTTGGCGATAGAGATAATAGCCGTCGCGTATTTTCCAGTTCAGCGCCAGATCTGCGCCTTTTTGCGAAAAATCGAAGCTGAAAGCCTGATCGACGGTCACGAAATGGGGTGAGCTGTTATTGCCAAAGAGGGAAGCTTCACTTCGACTCGGCAGTAACAAAAGGCTGCACAGCAGCAGGCAGACAAGCGGCAAATATTTCTTAAGAACTCGGTAATCCGTCACGGGAGCGTTTTCTCTGATGGTTGGGCGGGGAAAGGTGCAATCGCCTGTTTTTCAACCCGGCATTATACGCGCCATGAGAGGTGAGGAGAACGCCGGTAACGGTGGATTACAGGTCTTTACAGAGAAAGCGCCTAAAACCAGCGGCTTAGGCGCGACGAAAACTGTTAGAGGATGATGCTGCCCAGAGCAAAGCTGAACAGGACGGCGAGAACTATCGCCATCGTGCCCGGAATAAAGAACGGATGGTTAAACACGAAGCGGCCGATGCGCGTGGTACCGGTGTCGTCCATCTGCACGGCTGCCACGAGTGTAGGGTAGGTGGGCAGAATAAACAGACCGGAGACGGCAGGGAACGCGGCAACGGCAGTGAGCGGAGACACGTTGAGCGCCAGCGCCAGCGGCATCAGCGCTTTTGCCGTGGCAGCCTGCGAATACAGCAGCGCCGAGCTGAAGAAGAATATCACCGCCAGCAACCACGGATGCGCCTGAATCAGGCCGCCCGCCGTCTCTTTGATTCCGCCAAGATTGGCCTGCACAAAGGTATCGCCAAGCCAGGCGACGCCGAGAATACAGATACAGGCGCTCATCCCGGCCTTGAAGGTGCCGGAAGAGAGAATGCGGTCGGTATCGACGCTGCACACCAGCGTAATCACCGTCGCCACGCTGAGCATGATGATCAGGATGGCGCTGTTGGTGGTCATCAATGGGGTCGTGATGAGGCCCATTCCCGGACTGCTTATCACGGCGTAAGCCACAACAGAGAGCACGCCCAGCAGGAAAATCGCCACCGAAGCTTTGGCGCGTGGCTGAATCTCGAGGGTTTTGCTGCCGCGCAGCGTAATCAGCCCTTCGTTGAATCGCTTTTGATAGACCGGATCGTCATGCAGTTTCGAATCGAAAAACAGGCTGACAAAAATCGAGGTCAGAATTACCGCCAGCAGCGTTGACGGAATAAGCACCATCAACAGATGCAGATAACTCACGCCGTGCCCTTCCATGACGGAGGACATATACACTACGGCCGCAGAAATCGGCGAGGCGGTAATCGCGATTTGCGCCGCGACAACGGCGGTCGAGAGCGGTCGGCTGGGCTTGATGCCCTGCTCTTTCGACACCTCGGCAATCACCGGCAGCGCCGACAGGGAAATGTTGCCGGTACCGGCCAGCACGGTCAGGCCGTAGGTGACGATCGGTGCCAGAATGGTGATATGGCGCGGATTGCGGCGCAGCAACTTTTCGGTTTGCAGCACCAGATAATCCATGCCGCCCGCAACCTGCATGGCGGAGATGGCGGCAATCACTGCCATCACGATGGAAATCACGTCAAAAGGAATGCTGCCGGGCTTGACGCCGAGCAGGGACAGCGCCAGAACGCCCAGTCCGCCTGCAAAACCAATCCCTACGCCGCCGAGGCGCGCACCCAGAAATATTGCGGCAAACACAATGACTAACTCAAGAATGACCATAAACCCCTTTCCAATATTCTTTTAATTCACTTAACAAGAACTGAGAGGGGATTATTAATGAAATGAAGATTGAAGGCAGGATTTTTTCTAAAAGAGAGGGCGCGAAGCTTAAAAGACCTTCGCGCCCTCAAATAGTCTTAATCAGGGCAGGGGAATTCCGCCTGAAAGCCACTATTGGTGTTCGTTACTCGTTTTCATCCATATAGCGTTTGGCTTTGTAGGCCGGATGCATCAGGTTTTCGACAGAGAAAATGTCATCAAGCTCGGCTTCGGTCAGCAGGCCGCGCTCCAGCACGACTTCACGTACACTTTTGCCGGTTTCGGCGCAGATTTTGCCGACGATGTCGCCGTTGTGGTGACCAATGAACGGGTTCAGATAGGTCACGATGCCTATCGAGTTGAACACGTAGAATTCACATACTTCCTTGTTGGCGGTAATGCCGTTGATGCATTTTTCCAGCAGGTTGTAGCAGGCATTGGTCAGAATGTGGATAGATTCGAACATGGCCTGGCCGATGACCGGCTCCATCACGTTAAGCTGCAACTGACCCGCTTCGGCGGCCATCGTGACACACATATCGTTGCCGATAACCTTGAAGCACACCTGATTGACGACTTCGGGAATGACGGGATTGACCTTGGCCGGCATGATGGACGACCCGGCCTGCAACTCGGGCAGGTTAATCTCGTTGAGTCCGGCACGCGGACCCGAAGACAGCAGGCGCAGGTCATTGCAAATCTTGGAAAGTTTCACCGCCAGACGTTTCAGCGAGCTGTGCACCATGACGTAGGCGCCGCAGTCGGAGGTGGCTTCAATCAGGTCTTCGGCCGGAATACACGGCAGGTTGCTGACCTCGGCGAGTTTCTGCACCGCCAGCGCCTGATAGCCTTCGGGCGTGTTCAGGCGCGTCCCGATGGCTGTTGCGCCGAGGTTGACCTCGAGCAGCAGTTCTCCGGTGCGCAGCAGGTTGCGGGTCTCTTCTTTGAGCAGCACATTGAAGGCGTGGAACTCCTGGCCCAGCGTCATCGGTACGGCGTCCTGCAACTGGGTACGGCCCATCTTGAGGATTTTTTCGAATTCCACCGCCTTGCGCTCGAAACCGTCGCCCAGCTGGGCAATGGCATCAATCAGTTTCAGCAACGAGGTGTATACCGCCAGACGGAAGCCGGTCGGGTAGGCGTCGTTGGTGGACTGGCATTTATTCAGGTGATCGTTGGGATTGAGGAACTGGTAATCGCCTTTCTGATGGCCCATCAGCTCGAGGCCGATATTCGCCAGCACTTCATTGGTGTTCATATTGACGGACGTACCGGCACCGCCCTGGAAAACGTCGATCGGGAATTGATCCATGCATTTCCCTTTGTCTAACACTTCATCACAGGCCTGAATGATGATGTCGGCGATTTTGCGTGGAATGGTGTGCAGCTCTTTATTGGCTAGCGCGGCCGCTTTCTTCACCATGACCATGCCCCTGACAAACTCCGGGACATCGCTGATTGTCGTGTTACTGATATAAAAGTTTTCAACAGCGCGCAGGGTATGGATACCCCAGTAGGCATCGGCCGGGACTTCACGTGTGCCCAGCAGATCTTCCTCGATACGAATCGTATTTGACATGAGAACCTTCTTTTTGGTGCTAAACCGTTACAGGCTGATTAGATAAATGTTACTGACGCTGGACTAAATAAAATAATACACCACTCAGCGCGGCCGTGCGGGCGATCATATGCTGCCTGTCGCGAATTGCACGCACTAAGTACGACACGTTGATGCTTTAGGGACAATGCTTTGGATAACTGTGAAATTTCTCACACTATTTATCTCGTCTGGCCCAACGGCGCGATTTAAATCACATCAACAGGTTGAAATCACACGCCAACGATACCATCTCCTTGTAATCAGCCTTCATAGGATAAGCCTATGAAGCCCCCATTAAAGAGTTCTGGAACCCTGATTTTCGGAACTTGTCATTACAAGGAGAGCGCTGTGCGCTGGTTACCGCTACTGATTTTATTTCTGGTTGCCTACATAGAAATAACCTTATTTATCAAAGTTGCTGCCGTGTTGGGCGTCGCCATTACCCTGTTGCTGGTGGTTTTCACCTCCTGCGTGGGCATTTCGCTTGTGCGCAACCAGGGCATGAAAACCCTTTTCCAGATGCAGCAAAAGCTGGCGCTCGGCGAAAGTCCGGCGGCGGAAATGGTCAAAAGCGTATCGCTGGTTCTGGCCGGATTCCTGCTGCTGGTGCCGGGCTTCTTTACCGATATCTGCGGCCTGCTGCTGTTGCTGCCGCCGGTGCAGAAAACGCTGACGCTGAAATTGATGCCGCATCTGAATATCTATCGCCCGGGCGGTGCCGGTCCGGCGGCAGGCAATACGTTCGAGGGCGAATTCCAGCGCAGGGACGACACCCCCGAGCGTCTGGTGTCGCCGCAGGAAGAAGACCGGCAGGATCCAAAGGATCGCTAACATTGCGAGCAAAGAAAATTCAAAAAATTTTCTTTGCTCCCCTTGAATGGGCGTGTAAAGCACCCCATTAATCAAACCACGAGGTCAGGATAGACTTTCTACCTGGCGTTCAACCCAAATAATTAGATATGGACCTGCTCACAGGAGAGTTATCAATGAAAATTCGTCCATTGCATGACCGCGTTATCGTCAAGCGTAAAGAAGTTGAATCCAAATCTGCTGGCGGCATCGGTTCTGACTGGCTCTGCAGCGGGTAAATCAACCCGTGGCGAGATCCTGGCTGTTGGTCATGGTCGCATTCTGGAAAACGGTGAAGTGAAAGCGCTGGACGTGAAAGTTGGCGACATCGTCATCTTCAACGACGGTTACGGCGTGAAAGCCGAGAAGATCGACAATGAAGAAGTGTTGATCATGTCTGAAAGCGACATTCTGGCTATCGTAGAAGCCTAATCGTCTCTTCACCCATTTTCTGAACTGAACGAATTTAAGGGAAATTATAATGTCAGCTAAAGATGTAAAATTCGGTAACGACGCCCGCGTAAAAATGCTGAACGGCGTGAACATTCTTGCTAACGCAGTAAAAGTCACCTTAGGTCCTAAAGGCCGTAACGTAGTTTTGGACAAATCTTTTGGTGCGCCAACTATCACTAAAGACGGCGTTTCTGTAGCACGTGAAATCGAGCTGGAAGACAAGTTCGAAAACATGGGTGCTCAGATGGTGAAAGAAGTTGCGTCCAAAGCTAACGATGCAGCAGGCGACGGTACTACCACCGCAACGGTTCTGGCTCAGGCCATCATCACCGAAGGTCTGAAAGCTGTGGCTGCCGGCATGAACCCGATGGACGTCAAGCGCGGCATCGACAAAGCGGTTATCGCTGCGGTCGAAGAGCTGAAAGCGCTGTCTGTTCCATGTTCAGATTCCAAAGCTATCGCGCAGGTAGGGACCATTTCTGCGAACTCCGACGAAACCGTGGGCAAACTGATTGCCCAGGCTATGGAAAAAGTCGGTAAAGAAGGCGTTATCACCGTTGAAGAAGGCACCGGCCTTATCGACGAGCTGGACGTTGTCGAAGGTATGCAGTTCGACCGTGGCTACCTCTCTCCTTACTTCATCAACAAGCCGGAAACTGGCGCTGTTGAACTTGAAAGCCCGTTCATCCTGCTGGCCGACAAGAAAATCTCCAACATCCGCGAAATGCTGCCAGTGCTGGAAGCTGTTGCGAAAGCCGGTAAACCTCTGCTTATCATCGCCGAAGATGTTGAAGGCGAAGCGCTGGCAACGCTGGTGGTCAACACCATGCGCGGCATCGTGAAAGTTGCAGCAGTCAAGGCACCAGGCTTCGGTGACCGTCGTAAAGCCATGCTGCAAGACATCGCAACCCTGACTGGCGGTACCGTTATCTCCGAAGAGATCGGTATGGAGCTGGAAAAGGCAACCCTCGAAGATATGGGTCAGGCCAAGCGTGTTGTTATCAACAAAGACACCACCATCATCATCGATGGTATCGGCGACGAAACCACTATTCAGGGCCGTGTGACCCAGATTCGTCAGCAGATCGAAGAAGCGACCTCTGATTACGACAAAGAAAAACTGCAGGAGCGTGTCGCTAAACTGGCAGGCGGCGTCGCCGTTCTGAAAGTTGGTGCAGCAACTGAAGTTGAAATGAAAGAGAAGAAAGCACGCGTTGAAGATGCCCTGCACGCGACCCGTGCTGCGGTAGAAGAAGGCGTGGTTGCCGGTGGTGGTGTTGCGCTTATCCGCGTTGCCCACAAACTGGCTGGCCTGAAAGGCGACAACGAAGACCAGACCGTGGGTATCAAAGTTGCACTGCGTGCAATGGAAGCGCCTCTGCGTCAGATCGTTATCAACGCCGGTGAAGAAGCGTCTGTTATCGCCAACAATGTGAAAGCGGGCGAAGGCAGCTACGGCTACAACGCCTACAGCGAAGAATACGGCGACATGATCGCAATGGGTATTCTGGATCCAACCAAAGTTACCCGTTCTGCACTGCAGTACGCCTCTTCTGTTGCCGGCCTGATGATCACCACCGAGTGCATGATTACCGACCTGCCAAAAGAAGATAAAGGCGATATGGGCGGCGCTGGCGGTATGGGTGGAATGGGCGGCATGGGCGGCATGATGTAATCATCCCCCGGCAGCTATTTTGCCTGTTCGGATGTGGCTGCGGCTGCATCCGGATTAAAAAGACCCAGTCCTTGCGGCTGGGTTTTTTTATGGCTGAATGTCGCCGAACGGGCGTTTTTTACCGCGCCTGCCTCTCTCGCTGCATGGCTTCAAGACGGTGGATTGGGAAATTTTTACCTTTATTTTGTGGTATTCAGTAAGATAAGTCTCATCCTCGCGCATAAATAACGTGTAAACTAGAGACGCGCTCTGCCACAAATTGTGTCGGATAATGCGTTGAATTCTGGGTAAACTCGGCAACGGATGCCTTAGATTGCGAAATGTTATCTGATAGGCGTTAAGTCATTCTCAAAACAAATGGGGAAAGAGATGCGGATTAAAATGTTGCTTGGCTTGTCGGCAGTGATGCTGCTGGCGGGTTGTAGCACAGCACATCAATTAAGCTCTGCCGGTCAGCAGGTGAAATTCACCGATGAAAAACCGAGCAGCCAGTGTCAGCCCCTCGGAACCGTAACCGGTGCTCAGAGCAACTGGTTCTCCGGTACCGCAGGTGACGGCAGCTCCATGCGCGGTGCGGCAAACGATCTGCGTAACAAGGCGGCGGACATGGGCGGCAACACCATTTATGGTGCCAACAGTCCTACGCAAAATATCTTCTCCAGCTTTGCGCCGCTGGACAGCAAGATGGTTGGACAGGTTTACAAGTGCCCGTAAGCGGCCAAAACCGTACTCTCTCGCCAATCGGCGACAGCCAATAAAAAAGGGATGCCATTGTGCATCCCTTTTGCTTATTGTGATCCCACGAGTACGTGTTACGACTGCGTAAGCCGCAGATCCAGCGGCGTCTTGCTTGGCTCGCCGCCGATTTCGCGGGCAAGCGTCGGCACCAGATAACCCGAAACCAGACTCAGCAATGCCTTGATCAGGGCGCGCGCTTCGTCATCGTTGACCATGAAGTGCGCCGCGCCCTGTACTTTGTCCAGCACGTGAATGTAGTAGGGCAGAATACCGGCATCGAACAGCGCATTGCTGAGCGTTGCCAGCGTCTGCGCATTGTCATTGACGCCCCGCAGCAGCACACTCTGGTTCAGCAGCGTCACACCCGCCTTTTTAAGGCGCGCCATGCTGGCTCGCAGCGCATCGTCAATCTCGTTGGCGTGGTTAATGTGCGTCACCATCAACACCTGCAATCTGGAGGCGGCAAGCCGCTGACACAAGCCCTCGGTGATGCGCGCCGGGATAACAACGGGCAAACGACTATGAATTCTCAGGCGTTTAATGTGTGAAATCCCCTCGAGTTCGCTGATAAGCCAGTCAAGCTCGTGGTCTTTCGCCATCAACGGGTCGCCGCCGGAGAAAATTATTTCATCCAGTTCTGGCTGAGTGCGGATATACTCCAGCGCCTGAGACCAGTTATTTTTGTTGCCCTGATTTTCCTGATAGGGAAAATGGCGTCTGAAGCAGTAGCGACAGTTAACCGCACAGCCGCCTTTGACCAGCAGCAGCGCACGATTGCGGTACTTGTGCAACAAGCCCGGCACCACGCTTTTTTGTTCATCAAGCGGGTCGGTGCCAAAGCCCGGTGCCGCGATAAACTCTTCGCGCGCGGTCAGGACCTGCAAAAGTAAAGGGTCTTGTGGATCGCCCGGCTGCATGCGTGCAACAAAAGCGCGTGGCACGCGCAACGGGAACAAACGACGGGCATCGCGGCCCTGCTGCAAATCTGCATGATCGTTAAGTGCCAGAAGAGTAAGCAGTTCGTCCGGGTCCGTAATTACATCGCCGAGTTGATACAACCAATCTTCTCTAAATGGCGTATTTAGGGTTACAATGTGTGCCATTTTTTTGGCTAAGCTACCAGTTTAAAATTTAGAGGGCCATTATGGCGACTTATTCTAGCAACGATTTCCGTCCGGGTCTTAAAATCATGTTCGAGAACGAGCCTTACGCGATCGAATCCAGTGAATTTGTAAAACCGGGCAAGGGTCAGGCTTTCGCACGCGTCAAGATGCGTCGTCTGCTGACCGGTTCTCGCGTAGAGAAAACCTTCAAGTCTACCGACTCCTGTGAAGGCGCGGACGTTGTTGATACCAACATGAACTACCTGTACAACGACGGCGAGTTCTTCCACTTCATGCACCCGGAATCTTTCGAGCAGCATGGCGTTGAAGCGAAAACCGTTGCCGATGCAGCAAAATGGCTGCAAGACAACGCCGAGTGTATCGTGACTCTGTGGGACGGTCGTCCTATCGCCGTTCAGCCACCGAACTTTATCGAAGCTGAAATCACCGAGACCGATCCAGGCCTGAAAGGCGATACTGCCGGTACCGGCGGCAAGCCTGCAACCCTGTCTACCGGCGCGGTTGTCAAAGTGCCATTGTTCGTACAGATTGGCGAAGTGGTGCGTGTCGACACCCGCTCCGGCGAATACGTTTCCCGCGTTAAGTGATCGACCGCTTAATTCGCAGCAACGTATGACGCGTAGCGCCACGGTGAGACGTTTCCGCCGTGGTGCCTACGTGTGAACTTCCGGTTTTTGGATTACGAGTACAATGTTGAACAAGATGTTGTTGATCGTGGTTTCAGTGCTGGCGTTGGCGATCCTGAGCGGTTGCAACACGGTTCACGGCTTTGGTGAAGACATACAACACCTCGGCGGCGCTATCTCCAGAGTAGGCTGACATCGCGTCGGCCTTTTTTGTGCTCGTCTTCTCTTTTTGTCCTAAATTTCTACAGCTTGCTCCCCCCTTCGCAAAGTTAACTACACTTAAGTCGTCTTACTTTACATTCTCTTATAGGAAGGATTTTTATATGCTGAAGAAAAGTATTCTTACTCTGGTTTCTGTCGTTGTACTTTCCAGCCTGCTGAGCGCCTGTAATACTACTCGCGGCGTGGGCGAAGATGTGTCGTCAGGCGGTAATGCGATTCAAAGAGCAGCCCAATAACGCAGCAAGGGGTGACGACCTATTAAAATGTCACCCCCTTTCCCCTCTATTGCACGGCTTTCGACTGATTAACCCAGACCAGCTTGTTGATATCGAAACCGTAGCCCTGCGCCGTCTCCAGCAGTTGCTGCTTCACACCTTCGTCCAGTTTTGGCGCGCGTGACAAGATCCACAGATAGCTTTTGTCAGGCCCGCAAACCAGCGCATACTGGTAATCCTTGTCGAGCACAATAACGTTGTAGCCGCCATAGAATGGCCCAAAGAAGGACACCTTAAGCGCCGCACGTGACGTCGGGCCGGTGAAATAGCCTTTGCCTTCGCTTTGCTGCCATTTGTTTTTCTGCGGATTGAAACCCCGATTGATAACCTTTACGCCGCCGTCGTCGCGCAGGCTGTAATTGGCCGTCACCTGCTCCAGACCGCTTTCGAAGCCGTGATCAAGACGGGCAATCTCGTACCAGCTCCCAAGATAGCGATTGAGTTCAAAATTATTGACCACTTTGACGTTGTCAGGCGGTGTAACGGCACAACCGACTGAAAGCAGTGCAGAAATAAAAACGCCCATTTTGGACAAGATACGCATAGTCTTCCCTTTCTGATGTAGAAGTTTAAGTGTAGCCAACGGAAATTTGTTTGCCCGAGGGGATGCGAGTAGACTGCATGCCCTGTCTGATATCGGAGTAAGTAATCATGAGCGAAACAGCAAGCTGGCAACCCAGTGCATCTATCGCCAATTTGTTGAAGCGTGCGGCAATCCTGGCTGAAATTCGACGTTTTTTCAGCGATCGCGGCGTTCTGGAGGTGGAAACACCGACCATGAGCCAGGCGACGATCACCGACATTCATCTGTTTCCTTTTGAGACGCGCTTCGTCGGGCCGGGCGCTGCCGAGGGCATGACCCTCTACATGATGACCAGCCCGGAATACCACATGAAACGTCTGCTTGCCGCGGGCAGCGGGCCAATTTTCCAGATGGGGCGCAGCTTCCGTAACGAAGAGGCAGGGCGCTATCACAACCCTGAATTCACCATGCTCGAATGGTATCGTCCGCGTTATGACATGTATCGACTGATGAACGAGATGGATGACCTGCTGCAACAGATCCTCGATTGCGATACCGCCGAAACGGTTTCCTATCAGCAGATCTTTATCCGCCATCTCGAGGTCGATCCTTTGTCGGCCGACAAGGCGCAGCTGCGCGAAGCGGCGGCCAAGCTGGATCTTTCCAATATTGCCGATGAAGAAGAGGATCGCGACACGCTGCTGCAACTGCTGTTTGCAATGGGCGTGGAGCCGCACATTGGTCGCGACAAGCCGACTTTTGTTTACCATTTCCCGGCAACGCAGGCGTCGCTTGCAGAAATCAGCACCGAAGATCACCGCGTGGCCGAGCGCTTCGAGGTGTATTACAAAGGGGTAGAGCTTGCCAACGGTTTCCGTGAACTGACCGACGGTCGCGAACAGCGTCAGCGTTTCGAGCAGGATAACCGCAAACGTGCGGCCAGAGGATTACCGCAGCATCCCATCGACCAGAACCTGCTGGCGGCGCTGGAGCACGGCATGCCGGAGTGTTCGGGCGTGGCGCTGGGCGTTGACCGACTGGTGATGATTGCGCTGGGCGCTGAAAGCCTGAGTGATGTGCTGGCCTTCCCGGTCACCCGCGCCTAGGTTCTTGCCGGTTCAGGCACGCCAGACACAAGAAAAGGGCTGATAACGTATCAGCCCTTTTTTATTGCCATTTCCGGTCTGTTCTTGCGAACCTGTTTTAGAAGCTGTAATTCACGCCCAGACGGACGCTGACATCGTTGCGAATATCACCGGCATGCGTGTAAACACCGGAATTCAGATTCAGATTATGAGTGACGGCAGCGTTCAGGCCCGCTCCCATTGTCATGACTTTACGGATTTTGCCTGCATTTAGCTGATAATCGCCATTTTTGTCGGCAGAAGTTGCCTTGATAGCGGTGTTATCGTGGAATTCCTGCGTATAGCTGACGTCGGCCCAGGGCATCAGTTTAATGCTTTTCACTTCTACCTTGCCGGTAAGGCGCGTACCGATGCCCGCATAGCTCGAACCACTGTGATTTCTGGCGAATTTGACATGGCTGTTGGCAAACGCGTCAGCGGTGGCTTTATCCATGCCGAGCAAGGCATAAGGCTGTACCGAGACGGTTTGGCTCAGCAGGATGTTCACGCCCGAGCGCAACTCTGCACGCAGAACATTGCCTTTATAACCGCTGTTGAGGTGTTCCTTGAGGCCGGTGGTTGAATCGCCGACATTGTTGCTGCTGGCGGAATAACGCAGTTGGCCGTAGCTGAGATTGGCATTGGTAAACAGGCTCCAGGTGCGATTTTGCAGCGCCTGCTGCCAACCGCCGTAAAGACTGTAGAAGTTGCCGGTCACGTGGTTGTTGAAGTCGCCGGCGATAGAGACGTGAGTCAACTTGTTCTTCACCTGGCCGATAGCCAATCCGGTCGTCACACTGCTGCCGTTGCCGAGTTTCCACGTCCAGTCAGCGCCGCTGTTCAGGCCCTGCAAGGTGCTGTGGGCGTCGGTATTGCCCTTTAAATTGGCATCCTGATAGAGATAATCGCCCCATAGACTGGCTCCTTCCCGCACGCCGTAGAACAGGTTGCCTGCGTTCAGGACATTCAGGCGATTGGCGATACTGTCGGTCACTGCCGCCGCCGAGGCTTTGGCACCGTCGAGACCCGCAATGGCACTTTTCACATCACTGGCCAGTTCGGTACGTTTCACCGACAGGATTAGCTCCTGCTGTGCCGCCGCACCTTTGGATTTCGCCGTGGTGTCCAGCGTCGAGAGGGCAAGGCGATCGTTGTAGGCACCGCTGCGCGCGGATACCGCCTGCTGCCCGTTGCCGAAAGCCGTTTTCACCGTTGCGCCTTTCGTCATCGTCAATTGCGTCAGCGCATGATTTCCGGTCGTCGTGTCTTTGGAAAGTCGAGTGACGGTAAGGGCATTTGCGCCTGAAACCTTGGTGGCCACAAGACGATCGCTGGTGTTCATGCCGAGAACACTGTGATTCAGATGGGTAGTCACCAGGGCGCTATTGCCGTTCATGGCAATGTGCATATCTTTCGGTTCGGAGGTCACGACCTGACCCTTGTCACCGATTGAAAGGTTTTGCACGCCGCTAATCTTACCCCAGTAAGTGCTGTTATCGCCGATAACCATGTCCGTCTGGCTGCCGGTATCGGCCATGACGTCCGCATAGACGCCAGAGTTATCCGATACCGTCAGCAGGTTTTTGCCGCTGCCAAAATAGATACGGCCATAGTAGGTGGCGTTGTGGGTAACGAAAATGCTGGCACCTTTCGCGCCCATGACCTTGATGACGCCATCTTGTTGCGAATCGCTGATATCCACCGCCGCCTTGCCCCCGGCATTGATAAAGATATCGCCGACATAGAGGCTCTTATGGGCAATAAACAGGTCGGTATCACCGGTGCTGTCCAACGTGATATCCCCTAAAACAACGCTGTTATCCAGAGAGACATGGTTTTCCTTGGCACCGAAGGCATAAATGGCATCGTTACTGAGAGTGTAATCGGCAGACGACAAATTCAAATAAGGATCAAGCTGTGAATTTTTTAGAGCAATGCTGTTAATGGCATTGCCATGTAGATTAATCGTGCCGTTGGTCAATAAACTGTCATCGAGAAGGATATTTTTATTACCGGTGCCGCTGGCATCAATACTGCCGTTGATAATACTTTTATGGGTGGCGGAGACGATTAATTCGCCGTTATCTTCAGGGTCCTGCCAAATAGCGGACCCCTGCATATAATCTTTATTCTTGACGACCGCATTGACGGGTTTGTCATCGTATTTCAGGCCATTCTGCTGGCCGTTTAACATGGCGTTATCGAGCACCACGGTAATATCGGTTTTTTTACCTCTGTCGCCGGCTTCAATCATATCTGTTTTACTGCCCGGCAATAAATAGACGCTGGCAGCGCCTCCGGTGCTCAGGTTGATATAGTGATCCCCAAGCTGTGTACCGGCAACGATCAGCTCCTGCCTGTCGTTGGCATCTCGGGTCGGGCCTGAAAAATAGACATTATGATTGGCTGCTGCATGGGCAACCACGGCGGCGTTGCCGTTAAGATGCGCCATATTCCAGTTTTCGTTGCGGTTATTGGCACTGTTATTTAAGGTCAGATCGCTAACCTGTCTGGAAATATCCTTGACGACCGGGGTTGCCGCAGAAGCCTGGCCTGCCGCCATGAATGACGACGTTGCCAGCAAAATACATCGGGTCAGAGTTGAAAGACGCATACCGTTGTGCATTTATAATCCTTGAAATTTTAGCCTGATATTTCGTAATGCCAACTGACAAGTTCGCAAAACTGGAGAGTATTAACTCGGATTTGATGCGGCTATTTTCGAGGATATTTAATGACAGGGATATCGTACTAGTAAGGAAAGAGACAAGGGGGTTTAGGGGATATTTAACCGGTAATTATATTTTAATTAATATATTGCCGAGGTCGGGCTAAAACGACTTTCCCCGGCCGACATTCATCAGCCGGGGAAAGCGAGGCGGGCAGTTAGAGATCGCCCGTGTTTCGTGGACCGCCGCTGCTCAGGGTTGCGCTATTGCCGTTTTGCGCGCGGTTCATGGTTTCCATCCGCACCTGGAAAGGCGGGAACGGCAGGGTGATGCCATGCTCGCGGAATCCGGCCAGAATCAGCTGGTGGATTTCATGGCGCAGCGGCATACGATGTGCCATTTCCGCCGCATGCATACGCAGCTCGAAAATCTGGATCCCCTGCTGTAAATCGACCAGATAGGCTTCCGGCGCGGGCGTATCGAGCACCAGTGAACACTTGCGTGCCGCCTGCGTCAGGATAGACGTCACCTCTTCGCTGTTGGCATCGATAGGGGCCGGAACACTCAACACCACGCGCGTTACCGAGTCTGACAGCGACCAGTTGATGAACTGCTCGGTGATAAAGGCCTTGTTCGGCACGATAATCTCTTTGCGGTCCCAGTCGACAATCGTTGTGGCACGGGTATTGATTTTGGTCACACTGCCCGTGAGATTGCGGATGGTCACCGTGTCGCCGATACGGATAGGCTTTTCAAACAGGATCATCAGGCCCGAGATAAAGTTGGCGAAGATCTCCTGCAACCCGAAGCCCAGTCCGACGCCCATTGCCGCGACCAGCCACTGTAGCTTGCCCCATTCTATCCCGAGCATCGAGAAGCCCGTCAGGCCGCCTATCAGCAGCACCGCGTATTTGGTGATAGTCAGCGCGGCGTAACCGGTGCCCGGGGTCAAGTCCAGATGCTGAAGCAACGCAAGTTCCAGCAGGGCAGGCAGGTTACGCACCAGTTGCGTGGTAATAATCAGCACCAGAATCGCGATGAGCACATGGCCGAGCGTAATCGGCTGCATGCTTTCGACGCCCTGCGTGGTAGAAGAAACATCCCACAACTTGATGTTTTCAAGGAATGAAAACGCCGAGTGAATTTCGGACCACAGGAAGATAACCGACACCAGCGCCACCATGGCCAGCAGTGAGCGCACCAGCCGTAATGACTGCGAACTGATAACGTCGAGATCAACGACCGGCTCTTCGATTTCCACCGCTCCTTCGTTGCTGCTCGCAAGCGTTGATTCCTCTTCACCGCGCACGCGCTGCGAAATAATCTCGGCGCGACGCTGCTTGGCACGTTCGAAGGCAATCTTGCGCCGCTGAATCAGCATCCAGCGGCGGATAATGTGATACACCACCAGCAGCAGGAACCAGATAGCCAGCGAGGTTTCCAGACGCGCCAGCAGCGCCTGCGAGGTGGCCAGATACCCGAGCATCGAGGCAAACGCGGCAATCAGCGGCGCGCTCAGCATCATCCACCACAGCGTGCTGTTCAGCATGTTCTCGCCGTTGCCCTGTTTGTCGAGATACAGCGGAATACCGGCGCGTTTAAGGCTCTGTGTCACCAGACTCAGCAGCACGCAAAGCACGATGAAGCACAGACGCCCCAAGGTATTGGAAAACTCGCGATCGTTGAGATTATCAAAGGTAATCAGCGCCATAATCAGCGGCACGATCAGCCAGATTGACAGCTGATAGTAGCGCAGCGCGCGGGAAACACGGCGCTGCGGCCAGTTGAAATGGGTGATGAACAACCCTTTCGGGTGCGCCAGATAGTGACTTATCATAAACAGCCACAGCACCGGCAGGGTCGCGGTCACGCCGTCGCCGATGGCAACCGCAATCGGGAACGGCCATGCGCTCTGCAATCCATAGCCCAGTGCGGCCCACAGGACGGGCAGGGGCAGGGCGACCAGAATCGACCAGAATACCGTACGCGCGGTCAGCGAGAAGTGATCCTGCGTGACCTTGCCGACGCGGCTGCTGGCGCGGTCCAGAAAGTTGTAGTAATGCCGACGCGAACTGACGCTGACAATCACCAGAATCAAGGCGCCAAACAGCGGCATCAGGGTTTCTTTGCTGGTGACCATCATGACCGAGGCCTTGCCGAGCTGGGAAAGCGTGTCGAGCGACAGCAGACGATTCAGGTCATGCATGGTCTGCAACGGATAGTTGAAGCTCAGCGGACTGACATCGGCGACCCAGAACAGATAACGGTGCGCCGCATCGGTGATGTCTTTGAGGGCATCCACCAGCTGCGTATTGGCGACTTTCAGCTTGGTCAGCTCGAGGATCTGCGAGTCACAGCCCGAAAGCAGCGAATTCAGCAGATCGGCCTGGGTTCTCAGCTGTGCCTGTAAAATTCTTTGCTGCGCGGTGCTCAGCGGCTGGCCATCGTCCTGACGTCCCTGACGGTACTGCTGCTGTTTGCCGAGCAGGTCTTCATAGTGCAGACGCTGAACGCGTAACTGCCCCATTTCGCTGTCGAGCTGTTGCGGTTTCGGCATTTCGGGCAGTTTGGCTACCTGCGCGCGCAGGGTTTCACCCAGCAGCGGCGAGGCGTCCAGCCATTGCGCCTGTTCGCGGATAGTGCTCAGCGCCTGACGAACCTGCAGCGTTTGCGCGGCGGCCTGTCTTTGCTGCGAGGAGATGAGATCCATACGCTGCGCCTGCTGGTTCAGCGCCAGCGACAGCTCGCGGTTGGCCTGCAACTGTTCGGTAATCGATTTTGGCTGCTCGCCGCTCTGCTCGGCCAGCTGTTCGGTTTTCTCGAGTGCCGTTTCGGCCTCTTTCTGTCGCTGGCTGTTCAGGTTGTTACGCAGCGTTTGCAGCTGTTCGTCGAGACGATCGTGACGGGTCTTGTAAAGTTCGGCGCGAATGCGCGACAGTTCCTGCCGATTGCTGGCGGAAAGCTGCGCCAGTTCCAGCTCGTCGACGCGTGCCTTGCGGGCGGTAGACTCGGCTTGCAGGGCCTTGAGTTTGGCCTGCGCCAGCGCAGAGTTGTTATTGCTGAAACTTTGCAGGCGCTGATCGACATCGGCCAGCGCGTTGCGGGCTTCGGACTGCTGTTGCGGCAACTGGCTCAGGGAGTCACTGATATCGCGTGAACGGTCCTGCTCCTGACGCAGCTGACGAGCCTCTTCCAGTAACTGGCTGCTGACCTGCAGAATCTGCTGGTCGAGTTCGGTGCTGGAGAGCGTCTCGTCGACCGGCAGGGGTTTGTCGCTCTGGGCTTTCAACTCCTGACGCAGGCTCTGCGTCAGGCGCGGGAAGTCGTCAATGACCGTCTGATATTGCCCCGAACGGGCCAGCGAGGCACGAGATTCACTCAGCCAGTTGATGGCATTTTGCAGCGACTCGACTATCTGCGCCTGGTTGGCCGACTCCTTGTTGGCTTCGGCTTGTTTTAATTCCTGCTGGAGCTGGTCTTCTGAAAGCGCGGCGTTGGCGCATAAAGGCAGCGCCAACAGCAAACTCACCAACAGAGAGGGGATCAGGCGCACTGACTTATTCCTTTCAAATAACTAAAAAACAGCGTTTGTCTTAAACAACCACGTCTGGGGTAACGGGTTCGGCTCGGGGCAAACGAACGGCTTCGGCAAAGGGTTCGCCCATGCGGGTGACAGTGCCGTTTTTCAGCTGCGGCATAAAAGTCACCTGATTGGCGGCAAACAGGTTGATAACGGTGGAACCCAGCTTGAAGCGGCCCATCTCCTGACCTTTTTCCAGTGCGATCGCGCCTTCCGTACCGGCTGCCGGATAGGTCCAGCGCTTGATGATGCCTTCGCGCGGCGGCGTAATCTGGCCTGCCCAGACGGTTTCGATGCTGCCGACGATGGTCGCGCCGACCAGAATCTGCACCATCGGGCCGAATTCGGTATCGAAGACGCAGATAACGCGCTCGTTGCGGGCAAACAGGTTGGGCACGTTGGCTGCCGTCAGCGGGTTTACGGAGAACAGGTCGCCGGGCACGTAGGTCATTTCACGCAGCACGCCGTCGCACGGCATATGCACGCGGTGATAATCACGCGGGGCCAGGTAGGTCGTGGCAAACAGGCCTTCGCGGAACTGTTCTGCCAACTGATAGTTACCCGCCAGCAGCGCTTCGAGCGAGTAGAAATGGCCTTTCGCCTGGAACAGATTGTTGTCGACAATCGCCCCGAGCTGGCTGATGGCGCCGTCGGCCGGCAGACACAGCATGTCCAGACCGCTGACCACCGGACGCGCACCGGCACGCAGCGGGCGCACGAAGAAATCGTTGAAGGTCGGGTAGGCGGAGAATTTAGGGTCTAGCGCTTCTTTCATGTCGACTTTGTAGTAGCTGGCGAAGGCTTTGATAACCCACTGGGTCAGCGTGGCGGCGCGGCGTTCGGCACCCCAGCCTGCCAGACGGGTCAGGCCTTGTTTCGGCAGCAGGTATTGAAGTTTTATTTTGATTTTGTCTAACACGGATTACCCTCTCGAAAATGGAGACCCGGTATCATTCCTGCTGTAACGCGAAATGGCCGGGATCTCTGCCGCAAAGGGCGGCAGAAACAATAATGAAAACGAGCAGCAAAAAGCGGCCCGAAGATTTTAAAGGAACTGACGGCAATTATCAGAGGCTGTCGAAGTTTTTACGCGTTTTTACATCGACCATGCTCTCGAGGATGCGATGATAGTTGTCAAAACGCTCCTCGGCGATTTCGCCCTTGTCTACCGCTTCGCGAATGGCACAGCCGGGATCGCTGCCGTGTTTGCAGTCGCGGAACTTGCAGTAGCCGAGATACGGACGAAACTCGACAAAGCCTTGCGTGATCTGCTCGGCGGCCAGATGCCAAAGACCGAATTCGCGCACGCCCGGGGAGTCGATGACGTCGCCGCCGTGCTGGAAGTGGTACAAACGCGCCGCCGTGGTGGTGTGCTGACCCAGACCGGAGTTGTCGGAGACATCGTTCACCAGAATCTGTTTCTCTTCCGGCGGCAGCAGGGCGTTGAGCAGGCTGGATTTACCCACGCCAGACTGACCCGCAAAGATGCTGATGCGCCCGGTCAGCGCGGCGATGAACTCTTCCATGCCTTCGCCGGTATAGCTTGAGACTTCCAGTACGCGGTAATTGATATGGCGGTAGATATCCATCATCTGCGCGACAAATTTGCGGCTTTCGTCGTCCAGCAGGTCAATCTTGTTCAGCACGATAAGCGGCTCGACCTCGACCGTTTCACAGGCTACCAGATAGCGGTCGATGATATTGAGAGACAGCTCGGGAAGAATGGCAGAGACGATCACGATTTGATCGATGTTGGCGGCGATAGGTTTTACGCCGTCGTAGAAATCGGGGCGCGTCAGTACCGACGTGCGTTCATGCACGGCTTCAACGATACCCTTGACGCTGGCGTTTTCGCCGGAGCGCCACACGACGCGGTCTCCGGTCACCAGCGAACGGATGGTCCGACGGATGTTGCAGCGATGCTGGCTGCCGTCGGTAGCTTCAACGTCAGCGTGCATCCCGAAACGGCTGATCACGATACCTTCCTGTGGTTCGCCGTGCAGGGAGTCGTCCAGCTCTTTCCGCTTGTCCGTCTTGGTCAGACGACGTTCGTGGTTGGCGTTAACGCGACGTTGTTGCCCTTTTGACAGTTTTATCTTAGTCACTGCGCCTCACTTGACTGGCTTTAATCGCTCGTTGCGACCAAAACGACTATGATACCAGCTATTTCGTATTAATTAACCGTTGTGGGACTTTTCATAACTGGAGCCTGTATGTCTGTAAGTGATAACAACCTCATCTGGATCGATCTGGAAATGACCGGCCTCAATCCCGAGCGCGACCGAATCATTGAAATCGCTACCTTAGTTACCGACGCCAATCTGAACATTCTGGCGGAAGGGCCGGTCATGGCGGTGCATCAGTCCGATGCGCAGCTGGCGCTGATGGACGACTGGAATGTAAACACGCACACCGGAAGCGGGCTGGTGGACCGCGTCAAGGCCAGTATGCTCGATGAAAACGCCGCGCAGCAGAAAACCCTCGAGTTCCTGAAAAAGTGGGTACCGGCAGGCAAATCGCCCATCTGTGGTAACAGCATTGGGCAGGATCGCCGTTTTCTGTTTAAGTATATGCCGGAGCTGGAAGCCTACTTCCACTATCGCTATCTGGATGTCAGTACGCTGAAAGAACTGGCTCGCCGCTGGAAACCCGAAGTGCTCGACGGCTTTACCAAGCAGGGCACACATCAGGCCATGGATGACATTCGCGAGTCGGTGGCCGAATTAGCCTATTACCGCGAACATTTTATTAAATTGTGATGTCGGGCTAAAATATTTCAGGCGGTGAAATCGGGCGGCAAACGCCCCTTTTTGCCGTCGGATTGCTGGTTAAATGTGCGCTTTGCTCTTTTAATCGGCACTTGAACGAAATATTGAATAAAAACGGTTTTTTTGTGAAAGGGGGCTTGCGGCGTTAAAGATTTCTCGTATAATGCGCACCCCGTACCGATGAAGAATTCGTTTAGATGATTTCGTCGATATGCAGAGCGGGAATAGCTCAGTTGGTAGAGCACGACCTTGCCAAGGTCGGGGTCGCGAGTTCGAGTCTCGTTTCCCGCTCCAAATTTAGTACAGGTTTTACAGTAAGTTATAAAGCACCACCATGCGACGCGGGAATAGCTCAGTTGGTAGAGCACGACCTTGCCAAGGTCGGGGTCGCGAGTTCGAGTCTCGTTTCCCGCTCCAAACTTTTCAAATGTTGTATTTGTCGTAGAGCAAGTGACTCTTCATACGAAGAGGGCTTACGAAACGAATTTACAACCGCAGCAAGATTTACACCTCTTTGCGGGAATAGCTCAGTTGGTAGAGCACGACCTTGCCAAGGTCGGGGTCGCGAGTTCGAGTCTCGTTTCCCGCTCCAAATTTTATCTTCCAAACACAACGCCAGTCACCACGCGCTTTGCGTGTCATTTTCGTCGTTTTTTCCTCGTGGAAAACATGGCCTGAATTATTTTTGTGAACAGAGTTATCCACAGATTCTGTACAAATTCTGCACTGCTTTTTATTTGATCAGCCAATATTGTTAAAAAATAACTCTTTGAATTTTAACAAATAATTAAAAACTGAAAACGCTATAGCGATCTCTTGCTCTTTTTTTGCAGTTGATCGGCAAAGCCTTTTTATTTTTATGCACAGAAGCATATTTTCAGGGATGACCAAAATTCCCCTTTTCAGGCGTCGCGCGGCAAACCTTTTTCCACAGCCCGAATCAGCCTTTTCTTCTGTGAAGACTGCACTTCAATCTGATGTTCACTTCTTCTGACTAGCTGTTGTGCTATTGACCACTCAATATGCTCGTCCAACATACTGTTTTCTCCTTTTCGGCTCTCGAGTGCCAGCACGATATTTTCGTGATAGGGCGCATTGCCGAGTGCTACGGAGATATTGCGCAGCCAGCGCAGATGGCCGATACGGCGGATAGGCGAAACCTTCGGTGATGCGCAGAAACTTCTCTTCCTTCCAGCCAAACAATTCAATGAGTTCGGGAGCATGCAAGGCGGCGCGCGGGCTGAAATCGTCTTCGTCCGTCAGCTGTGAATAACGGTTCCACGGGCAGATAAGCTGACAGTCGTCGCAGCCATAGATACGGTTGCCCATCAGCGGGCGAAACTCTTCGGGAATGGCGCCTTCAAGCTCGATGGTCAGATAGGAAATACAGCGACGGGCATCAACCTGATAGGGCGCAACGATCGCGCCGGTCGGGCAGGTGGTGATACAGGCGACACAGCGGCCACACTGTTCTTCCTGCGGTTTGTCGACCGGCAGGGGCAAATCGATCAGGAGTTCACCCAGGAAAAACCAGGAGCCGGATTCGCGGTTGAGAATTAGTGAGTGCTTACCAACCCAGCCAAGACCGGCTTTCTCGGCCAGTGGCCGTTCCATGATAGGCGCAGAATCCACAAAGGGCCGAAAGCTGAGCGCCGAATCCGGCTGTGACGCGGTACAGAAATCCTGAATCATGTCGCCCAGTTTTTTCAGCCGCTGACGCAGAACCTTGTGGTAGTCGCGTCCCAGGGCATAACGGCTGACATAGCCTAGTGTCGGGTTGTTCAGGGTCTTGGCGAACGCGGCTTTGGCGGGCAAATAGTTCATGCGCACGCTGATTACCCGCAGTGTGCCGGGCAGCAACTCATGCGGACGCGCACGCATCATGCCGTGACGCGCCATCCAGTCCATCTCTCCATGATATTGTTTATCAAGCCATGCCTGAAGTTTCGGCTCTTCGGCAGACAGGTCGGTATCACAGATGCCAACTTGCTGGAAACCTAGCGACTGGCCCCATTGCTTGATATGTTGGGCTAATTGATCGAGATCGAGGAGGTGCGTCATGACTAACCAGATTGAAAAAAGAACCCGACAAGTTTACCATATTCTGTCTACTCTGCGGACTGGTTAAGAGAGGCCGAAGCACAGGCCGCGCGTGACACCGGTCTTTCGCTGTTTACCCTGATGCAGCGCGCCGCGGCGGCGGCCTTTCGTCATGCCCGCGTCACCTTTGCGCAGGCGACGGACTGGCTGATACTGTGCGGGCATGGCAATAACGGCGGTGACGGCTATGAGCTGGCTCGCCTGGCCAAAAACGCCGGTCTGAACGTTACGCTGCTGGCCGTAGGCAGCGACAAACCCCTGCCTGCCGAGGCCGAAAAAGCGCGCAAAGGCTGGCTGGATGCAGGCGGGAAGATAGGCAATGCCGACGCGCGCTGGCCTGAGAAAATCGACTTGATAGTCGACGGGCTGCTGGGGACCGGGCTGAGTTCCGCGCCCCGCGAGCCGGTCGCCCGTCTTATCAGGGCAATAAACCATCATGATGCGCCCGTCCTGTCTCTGGATATTCCTTCGGGCCTTGCCGCGCAAACCGGCACCGTCGCGGGCGATGCGGTACATGCTGCGCTAACCGTCTCTTTTATCGCCCTGAAACCCGGCTTGCTGACCGGACAGGCGCGCGACTATGTCGGCACACTCTCTTGCGATGCGCTGGGGCTGGAAAGCTGGCTCAGCGGCCATCGTCCCCTGTTGCAACGGCTTGACGCGAGCCTGCTTGCGCGCTGGCTCAAGCCGCGTCGTCCCTGCTCTCACAAGGGCGAACATGGGCATCTTCTGTTGATAGGGGGCGATGTCGGTTTCGCCGGTGCGATTCGTATGGCTTCGGAATCCGCGCTGCGCACGGGCGCAGGTATGGTGCGAGTACTTACTCACAAGCAGCACATCGGGCCTCTGCTTACCGCTCGCCCCGAGCTGATGGTGCAGGAGCTTGATGAAGACGCCTTGAAATCCGCGCTCGACTGGGCCAGCACGGTAGTCATCGGGCCGGGACTGGGTCAGAACGCATGGGGGCAGGCGGCATATCGGCTGGTTGCCGAAAGTGAAAAACCTGCGCTGTGGGACGCCGATGCGCTAAACATGCTGGCAAAAGCCCCTGATAAACGGCAAAATCGCGTCTTGACGCCACATCCGGGCGAAGCCGCGCGTTTACTCGGCTGCTCGGTGAAAGACATTGAAAGCGATCGCCTCGCCGCGTTGAAGCAGCTGACGCAGCGCTACGGCGGCGTGGTGGTATTGAAGGGCGCGGGCACGCTGATTGGTTCGCAGGAAGGGCACATCGCGCTCGCCGATGTCGGCAATGCGGGCATGGCCTCCGGCGGCATGGGTGATATCCTGTCCGGCGTGATTGGCGCGCTGCTTGCGCAGAAGTTATCTTGTTATGATGCGGCCTGTGCCGGTGCCGTGGTCCATGGCGCGGCGGCGGACGTCATCGCCGAACGCCGAGGCACGCGCGGCATGCTGCCCACCGATTTATTACACTGGATAACCCCGTTGGTTAATCCCGAGCTGGAAAAATAGAAACGACCCCATGAATCAACTGACACTACCTCTGCCCGATGAAGCCTCGACCCTCAAACTGGGGGCAGATCTAGCCACCGCCTGTACGGGGGCGACCGTCATTCATCTTTTTGGCGATCTGGGTGCCGGCAAAACCACGTTCAGCCGCGGTTTCCTGCAGGCGCGTGGGCATAAAGGCAACGTCAAAAGCCCGACTTATACGCTGGTCGAGCCTTATCAGCTTCATCCGATGGCGGTCTATCATTTCGACCTGTATCGTCTCGCCGACCCCGAGGAGCTGGAGTTCATGGGCATTCGTGACTATTTTACAGAGGACGCTATCTGTCTGGTCGAATGGCCTCAGCAAGGAACGGGTGTTCTCCCCGATCCTGATCTTGAACTGACGCTCGATTATCGGGAAGACGGGCGACTGGCCACCCTCAAGGCCGTTTCCGAGGCAGGTAACCGTTTACTGCAGGTGCTACAAAAGCAAGGATAATGCTGTAATGATTCAATGCGTTAACAGAGTTTGGAAAAAGGTTGCAGCTGCCTTGGTGGTGACTGTAACACTGATGATACCGGCAACCATGGTGCCTGCCTTTGCCGCAGGGATGAAAAATATCAACGTTTCCAACGGGAGTACGCAATCCACTGTCACCATCGATTTCGATGGCAAGCCCGACTATTCGTTCTTTCCGCTGCACAGTCCCGAGCGGGTGGTTATCGATATCAAGCAGAATGGCATCATGCGCGGCCTGCCGCTTAATTTCAGCGGTCAGAATCTGGTTCGCCGCGTGCGTTCAAGCACGCCAGCCGATGCGAAAACCCAGCGTCTGGTGTTTGAACTGACGCAGAAAGTCAGAACCAACGCGCAGGTGCAGCAAAACGGCAGCCAGTACACGGTGGTGTTTACGCTTAATGCCGCGGCGCAGCGCACTCTGTCTTCGCCGATGATTTCCAGCGTGCAGTCCGCCAGTCGTCCGGTGCCGGCGCAACCTCGGCGCGCCAATCCGTTTGACGGCGACAAAACGCCTGTCGCGACTACCGCGCCCGTTCCCGCCGCCGCGTTAACCCCGCGCACCAGCGGTAACGATGCCGATAATCAGGTGATTGTGGCGATTGACGCCGGTCACGGTGGGCAAGACCCCGGCGCGCAGGGTGCCGGCGGGCTAAAAGAGAAAAACGTTACCATTGCCATCGCCCGCAAGCTTCAGGCGGAGATGGCGCGTGATCCGATGTTCAAACCCGTGCTGACCCGCGACGGCGACTACTTTATCTCCGTGATGGGCCGCTCGGACGTCGCGCGCAAGAAGGGCGCCAATCTGCTGGTGTCCATTCACGCGGATGCCGCGCCGAACCGCAGCGCCAGTGGCGCGTCCGTGTGGGTGCTGTCGAATCGTCGCGCCAACAGCGAGATGGGTAACTGGCTGGAGCAGCACGAGAAACAGTCCGAGTTGCTCGGCGGAGCCGGTGACATGCTGGCAAACACCGCCTCGGACCCGTATCTCAGTCAGGCGGTACTGGATTTACAGTTTGGTCATTCGCAGCGCGTAGGTTACGACGTCGCGACGAAAGTGCTCCAGCAGTTGCGCCACGTCGGTGCGCTGCATAAAAGCAAGCCTGAACATGCCAGCCTCGGCGTATTGCGTTCACCGGATATCCCGTCGCTGCTGGTTGAAACCGGCTTTATCAGTAATCCTAGTGGGGAGCGGCTGCTTGGAAGCAGCGCGTATCAGGATAAAATTGCACACGCCATCTATGAAGGCCTGCGCAGTTATTTCCTGGCGCATCCGTTACAATCCGGCCCAAAGGTCGAAAACCGACCGTTGCTGTCCAGCGCAACGGCGGTTAACTCCTCACCTCCGGCCAGCGCCTCTCTGAGCCAGCCCGGCCCGATTGAAACCACGGCGGCGCTGGGCGGCGCGACGCAGATTCACCAGGTTAAACGCGGTGAAACGCTGACCGGCATTGCCGCGCACTATGGCACCACGCCTGCCGCGCTGCATGACCTTAACAAGCTGAAGAAAGACGGCGTGTGGGTCGGACAGCGACTGAAAGTGCCTGCGGGCACCTCGGCGGTGTCGAGAAACACGACCGCCAGAGTCAGCGTGGCGCAGGGATCAAAAAGGAAGGCGCGGCATAAAGTGGTGGGCGGCGATACGCTGTCGGCAATTGCCTCGCATTATGGCGTGAGCATGAGCGATATTCGTACCGCCAACCACATGAAATCCGGTGACGTGCAGCTTGGTCAGACGCTGACCATTCCGCAATCCTGACCGGACGTTGAAATCCTCTTTTCTGGTTAACAGGAGCGCTATGCCGATTCGGGTACTGCCACCGCAGCTGGCAAATCAGATAGCCGCAGGCGAGGTTGTCGAACGGCCCGCGTCGGTGGTTAAAGAGCTGGTCGAAAACAGTCTTGACGCGGGCGCGACGCGAATCGATATCGATATCGATCGTGGCGGGGCCAAGCTTATCCGTATCCGTGATAACGGCTGCGGCATCGGCAAAGACGAACTGGCGCTGGCGCTGGCGCGTCATGCTACCAGCAAAATCAGCTCGCTCGATGATCTGGAAGCCATTCTCAGCCTCGGCTTTCGCGGCGAGGCGCTGGCGAGTATCAGCTCGGTTTCGCGCCTGATGCTGACATCGCGTACGGCCGCGCAAGACGAAGCCTGGCAGGCGTATGCCGAAGGGCGTGATATGGCGGTCACGGTGAAACCGGCCGCGCATCCGCAGGGATCCACGGTCGAAGTGCTGGACTTGTTTTACAACACGCCTGCGCGCCGCAAATTCATGCGCACCGAAAAAACCGAATTTACACACATCGACGAAGTCGTGCGCCGCATTGCGCTGGCCCGTTTCGACGTGGCTATCAATCTTAGCCACAACGGCAAACTGGTACGGCAATATCGCGCGGTGAAAGACCCGGCGCAGAATTCGCGTCGGCTTGCCAGCATTTGCAGCACCACGTTTGTCGAGCACGCGCTCGAAGTCGAATGGAGTCACGGTGATCTCGCGATTCGTGGCTGGGTGGCCGACCCTGCCGGGTCGCGCACGCTGACCGACATGCAGTATTGCTACGTGAATAACCGCATGATGAAAGATCGCCTGATTAACCACGCGATCCGCCAGGCGTATCAGGATCAGCTCAAAGACGATCAACAGCCCGCCTACGTGCTGTATCTGGATGTCGATCCGCATCAGGTGGATGTCAACGTGCATCCGGCCAAGCACGAGGTGCGCTTTCATCAATCACGTCTGGTGCATGATTTTATCTATCAGGCGGTGGTGTCGGTGTTGCAGCAGGCGGGCAATCCGGTGCTCGACAGCGCGCCCGTCGAAGAAGAAACGCCACGCTGGCAGCCCGAAAATCGGCAGGCGGCGGGCGGTAACCACTTCTCGCGTCCGTCCGAGGCGGCCAGACCCGCCGCGCCACGTACGCAATCTGCGCCGACCACTTCGACGTCTTCTTCTTCCGCGCCGTCCGAAAGAAAAGCCATTTTCCCCGAAACTTCGCGTTCGGCGCATCTTCGCGAACCGACCCAGCGTTTTACCGAAGGGAATCCGTACAGCAAACCGCAGGGCGAACTGTATCAGCGTCTGCTGAAGGCCGAAGACAGCCCGGCGTATCCGCCGAAAAACCTTGGCGAGCAGCCCGTCCACGCGGCGAATGCTGCGGCGAAATCCGCTTCCGTGGAGCAGCAGGATGCCCTCGAAGGACACAGCCAGAGTTTCGGCCGCGTGCTGACGGTGTGCGCACCCAGTTATGCACTGCTCGAGCGTGGACAAAAACTGGTGCTGTTATCGCTGCCCATCGCCGAAAGATGGTTGAAAACGGCCCAGTTAACCCCCACTTCCGAAGGGTTGCGTCCGCAGCCGCTGCTGATCCCGGTGAAATTGAACTTGAGTAAAGAGGAACGTGCCGCCTTTACACAACATCAAGCGCTTTTACAGCATTTCGGGATAGAAATGCTGATGGAGCACCAGCGTGGGACCTTGCGCACGGTACCTTTACCATTACGCCAACAAAATTTACAAAAGTTGATACCCGACCTGTTAGGCTATATTGCGGTTCTGCAGGAGGTCACTCCTGATGCGGTAGCTATGTGGTTTGCCCGCAATATCGGCAGCGAGCACGAAGTCTGGACGGTTTCACAAGCAATACAATTACTCACGGACGTCGAGCGACTCTGCCCTCAGCTGGTCAGGTCACCGCCTTCCGGACTCTTGCAACCTGTTGATTTACAGCCGACATTGGCGGCTTTTAAGCATGACTGATTCAGAAACCAAAACATTACCTCCTGCCATTTTCATCATGGGCCCCACAGCCTCGGGCAAAACTGCCCTGGCAATGGCGTTGCAACAGCATCTTCCGGTTGAACTTATCAGCGTCGACTCTGCTCTTATCTACAAGGGCATGGATATCGGCACGGCAAAACCGACGCCCGAAGAGCTGGCCGCCGCACCGCACCGCCTGATAGACATTCTCGACCCCGCGCAGTCCTACTCGGCTGCCGATTTCCGCGCCGATGCCCTGCGCGAAATGGCCGAGATCACGGCGCGCAACAAAATTCCGTTGCTGGTCGGTGGCACCATGCTTTATTTCAAGGCGCTGCTGGAGGGGCTTTCGCCGCTTCCTCCTGCCGATCCTGCGGTGCGGGCGCGTATAGAAGCGCAGGCCGAAGAACAGGGTTGGGAAGCGCTGCACAATCAATTAAATGAGATAGATCCGGTATCGGCAGCACGTATTCATCCGAATGATCCCCAGAGACTCTCCAGAGCACTGGAAGTTTTTTATATTTCGGGTAAAACTTTAACGGAACTCGTTAAAATTTCGGGTGAAGCGATACCTTACCAGGTTCACCAATTTGCGATTGCACCTACGAGTCGCCAATTGTTGCACGATCGTATTGAAATGCGTTTTATGCAGATGGTTGCCAACGGATTCGAAACCGAAGCAAGAGCGCTTTTCACTCGGGGTGATTTGCATACGGACATGCCTTCCGTTCGTTGTGTCGGTTATCGCCAGATGTGGTCATATATTTCCGGTGAGATCGACTACGATGAAATGGTTTATCGTGGTGTTTGTGCGACACGGCAGCTGGCCAAACGTCAGATGACCTGGTTGCGCGGTTGGGAAGGTGTCGAATGGCTGGATTCCGAGAAGCCCGACGAGGCCTTAACCCGTGTAATTCAGGTTGTTAGTGCATAGGTTGGATGATTGTGTACAATTGATGAGTACTCAACGCGCAAATTTTTTAATGTGATTTATTTTCGAGCTTATGCTCACAGTTACAAACAACAAACAAATAAGGAAAAGATAGAATGGCTAAGGGGCAATCTTTGCAAGATCCGTTCCTGAACGCATTGCGTCGCGAACGTGTTCCGGTTTCTATTTACTTGGTGAATGGTATTAAGCTGCAAGGCCAGATTGAGTCTTTCGATCAGTTTGTGATTCTTTTGAAAAACACGGTAAGCCAGATGGTGTACAAACACGCTATCTCCACCGTTGTTCCTTCGCGCTCGGTTTCTCATCACAGTAACAATCCAGGTGGTGGTGCTTCCAATAACTATCATCATGGTAGCGCACCGTCTGCTCCACAGCAGCCGCAGGATGGCGATGACGCCGAATAAGGCGCACCGTTATTCAATCTCGAAGGGGTTCATAAGAGGTTTTTCGCCGCTTATGTGCCCCTCGTTGAATCTAATTTCTCAATTGAGAGGTCACACGCTTGTTTGACCGTTATGAAGCCGGTGAGCAGGCCGTACTGGTTCATATCTATTTCTCGCAGGACAAAGTCACGGAAGATCTCAGCGAATTCGAATCGCTGGTCTCCTCTGCCGGGGTTGAGGCTTTACAAGTCATCACCGGAAGCCGCAAGGCTCCGCACCCTAAATACTTTGTCGGTGAAGGAAAGGCCCAAGAAATCGCAGATGCCGTTAAAGCAACCGGCGCATCTGTAATCCTGTTTGATCACGCATTGTCACCCGGCCAGGAACGTAACCTGGAAGCCTTGTGCGAATGTCGCGTGGTTGATCGTACCGGACTTATTCTAGATATTTTTGCCCAGCGCGCCCGTACTCACGAAGGTAAACTCCAGGTAGAACTGGCCCAGTTACGCCATATTGCAACCCGACTGGTACGAGGCTGGACTCACCTTGAACGCCAGGGTGGCGGAATTGGCGCGCGCGGTCCCGGGGAAACCCAGCTCGAAACCGACCGTCGTTTGCTCCGTGACAGAATCACTCTTATTTTAAGCCGCCTTGAACGCGTCGAAAAACAGCGCGATCAGGGACGACGTTCCAGAATGCGTGCCGATATTCCTACCGTTTCACTGGTCGGATATACCAACGCCGGAAAGTCCACGCTGTTCAACCGCATTACCGAGGCCGACGTTTACGTGGCCGATCAGTTGTTTGCCACGCTCGACCCTACACTGCGACGCATTATGGTTGCCGACGTAGGCGAAACGGTGATGGCAGATACCGTAGGGTTTATTCGTCACCTGCCCCATGATCTGGTTGCTGCTTTCAAGGCAACGCTGCAGGAAACCCGACAGGCATCTCTGTTAATGCATGTTATTGATGCAGCCGATATTCGCGTCGAAGAAAACATTGACGCAGTGAATACGGTATTGGCAGAGATAGAAGCAGATGATATTCCTGTGCTGTTAGTGATGAATAAAATAGATATGCTGGACAACTTTGTTCCGCGTATCGACCGCAACGAAGATAATTTGCCTGTCAGAGTTTGGCTATCGGCCGTAACAGGTGAAGGCATCCCGTTGTTATTTCAAGCATTAACGGAACGTCTGTCTGGTGAAATCGCACAGGTTGAATTGTGCCTGCCACCGGAAGCGGGCCGCCTTCGCAGTCGTTTTTACCAGCTTCAGGCAATTGAAAAAGAGTGGATTGAAGAAGATGGAAGCATCGGGTTAACGGTGCGTTTGCCTGTCGTTGACTGGCGCCGTCTCTGCAAACAGGAACCGGCTATGGGCGATTACGTTCGTAACGGATACTCGGTGGATTTCGAAATGAAAGACAACTGGGATAACCTGCCAGACCAAGAGCCTGAAGAACACCAATCATAGAATAATGGAGCTATAACATGGCGTGGAATCAGCCCGGTAATAACGGACAGGACCGCGACCCCTGGGGAAGCAGCAAAAATAGCGGCAACTCTGGTGGTGATAATTCTGGTGGAAATAACAATAAAGGCGGGCGCGAACAGGGCCCTCCCGATCTTGACGATATCTTCCGAAAGCTCAGTAAAAAACTCGGCGGTTTTGGTGGCAAGGGTTCCGGAAACGGCACCGGTCCGCAGAGAAACATGAGCGGCCGGTTCGTGGGCCTTGCCGTGGTCGCCGTCGTGGTTATCTGGGCTGCCAGCGGTTTCTATACCATCAAGGAAGCCGAGCGCGGTGTGGTTACCCGTTTTGGCAAGTTCAGCCATCTGGTTGAACCTGGTCTGAACTGGAAACCGACCTTTATCGATCAGGTGCAGGCGGTTAACGTCGAATCCGTTCGCGAGCTTGCGGCGTCCGGCATCATGCTGACCTCCGATGAAAACGTAGTGCGCGTCGAAATGAACGTGCAGTATCGCGTGACCGATCCCCGCGCCTATCTGTTTAGCGTGGCAAACGCCGACGACAGCCTGAGCCAGGCGACCGACAGCGCGCTTCGCGGCGTTATCGGCAAGTACACCATGGATAAAATTCTGACCGAAGGCCGCACCACGGTACGTAGCGATACACAGCGCGTACTGGAAGAGACCATTCGTCCGTATGACATGGGGATCACCGTTCAGGACGTCAACTTCCAGACGGCGCGTCCGCCAGAGGAAGTGAAAGCCGCCTTCGACGATGCCATTGCCGCGCGCGAGAACGAGCAGCAGTACATCCGCGAGGCCGAAGCCTATGCCAACGAGGTGCAGCCACGTGCAAACGGTCAGGCCCAGCGTCTGCTTGAAAACGCCAAAGCCTACAAAGATCGTACCGTGCTGGAAGCGCAGGGTGAAGTCGCCCGCTTCGCCGAACTGCTGCCTGAGTACAAGGCCGCGCCGGAAATTACCCGCGAGCGTCTGTATATCGAAACCATGCAGGATGTGCTGAGCAATACCCGCAAAGTGCTGATTAACGATAAAAGCAACAATTTGATGGTGATGCCGCTGGATCAACTCCTGCAAGGCAAGACCGCCGCCAACAGCGCAAACGGAAACAGTGCCAACAGCCTGATCCCGCTTCGCCAGGCGCCGGCCTCATCAAACGGCAATCGTAACAGCAGTGCCAGCAACGGCGCAGGAACATCTGGCAGTGTCATGGATCAACGCCGTGCCGATGCACAGCGTGACGACACCCTTCGCGTAGGGAGAGAATAACCAATGCGTAAGTCAATCATACTGGTCGTTGTTGTCGTACTGGTGGCGCTCTACGCTTCACTGTTCGTGGTGCAGGAAGGTCAGCGCGGTATCGTGCTGCGTTTCGGCAAGGTACTGCGTGACGGCGACAATAAACCGCAGGTGTATTCACCGGGCCTGCACTTTAAAATGCCTTTCTTCGAATCCGTGAAGACGCTGGATGCCCGTGTGCAAACCATGGACAACCAGGCCGACCGCTTCGTGACCAAAGAGAAGAAAGACCTGATCGTCGATTCCTATCTGAAATGGCGCATCAGCGATTTTAGCCGCTACTATCTGGCGACCGGCGGTGGCGATGTGTCACAGGCCGAAGTGCTGCTGAAACGTAAATTCAGTGACCGTCTGCGCTCCGAGATTGGTCGTCTTGACGTCAAGGACATCGTGACCGACTCGCGCGGTCGTCTGACACTGGACGTTCGCGATGCCCTGAACAAAGGCACCGACGATGACGATGCGGCTGCCGCAGCCACTACCGAAGCCGACAACGCCATTGCTTCTGTCGCCAAGCGCGTCGAGCAGGAAACCAACGGCAAGGTGCCGGCGGTCAATCCGAACAGCATGGCTGCGCTGGGTATTGAAGTGGTCGATGTGCGTATCAAGCAGATCAACCTGCCGGCGGAAGTGTCGGATGCCATCTTCCAGCGTATGCGTGCAGAGCGTGAAGCTGTTGCGCGTCGCCACCGTTCGCAAGGTCAGGAAGAAGCCGAGAAATTGCGTGCAACCGCGGACTACGAAGTGACCCGTACTCTGGCAGAAGCCGAACGCACCGCGCGTATTACTCGCGGTGAAGGTGATGCCCAGGCTGCAAAACTGTTTGCCGATGCCTTCAGTCAGGATCCTGACTTCTATGGCTTTATCCGTAGCCTGCAGGCTTACAGAGAGAGCTTCAGCAGCGGCAACGATGTCATGGTAATGAGCCCGAATGACGATTTCTTCCGCTACATGAAATCGCCGGACAAAACCAAACCGTAATCGATATTGTCATCATCTGACGATGTCGCCAAAAGGCCCCTTGCGGGCCTTTTGTTTTTTCTGCATTTCCTCTTTTGCCAACACGAGAGCTGTCGCACGAAACGAATATTTTTCACGCAATGCCGGGCTAAAAGTACTGAAAGGCAGGGGGTGGGATGCTAGTATTCTTTTTTAAGCAAACGGGTGATTATCGAGATGGGCAAGAACGTCGTCGTACTAGGCACTCAATGGGGTGATGAAGGCAAAGGCAAAATTGTCGACTTGCTGACCGAACGCGCCAAATATGTGGTTCGCTATCAGGGCGGCCACAACGCCGGTCACACTCTGGTTATCAACGGTGAAAAGACCGTACTTCATTTAATTCCCTCCGGCATTCTGCGTGAAAACGTCACCAGCATCATCGGCAACGGTGTGGTGCTGTCGCCCGACGCGCTGATGAAAGAGATGGGTGAACTTGAAGCGCGCGGCATCCCGGTGCGCGAGCGTTTGCTGATTTCGGAAGCCTGTCCGCTGATTCTTTCCTACCACGTTGCGCTCGATATGGCGCGCGAGAAAGCGCGCGGTGCCAAGGCTATCGGAACCACCGGGCGCGGTATTGGCCCTGCCTATGAAGATAAAGTCGCTCGCCGTGCGCTACGTGTGGGCGATCTGTTCAACAAAGAGACCTTTGCGCACAAGCTGAAAGAGGTTATCGATTACCACAACTTCCAGCTGGTGCATTATTACAAGGTTGATCCGGTTGATTATCAGCAGGTTCTGGACGACATCATGGCCGTGGCCGACATCCTGACGGCCATGGTCGTCGACGTTTCCGACCTGCTCGACCAGGCCCGCAAGCAGGGGGAACTGATCATGTTTGAAGGCGCGCAGGGTACCCTGCTGGATATCGACCACGGTACTTATCCCTATGTGACCTCCTCCAATACCACCGCAGGCGGCGTTGCCACCGGTTCGGGCATCGGCCCGCGCTATGTCGACTACGTGCTGGGCATCGTCAAGGCCTACTCCACCCGCGTAGGTGCAGGTCCGTTCCCCACTGAACTGTTTGACGACATTGGCGAATTTCTCTGCAAACAGGGCAACGAGTTTGGTGCCACCACCGGGCGGCGACGTCGCTGCGGCTGGCTGGACATCGTCGCTGTGCGCCGCGCCGTGCAGATAAACTCGCTGTCGGGTTTCTGCATGACCAAACTCGACGTGCTGGACGGCTTGAAAGAGGTCAAGCTGTGCATCGGTTATCGTCTGCCGAACGGCAGGGAGGTCACCACCACACCGCTGGCGGCAGAAAACTGGGAAGGCATCGAGCCTATCTACGAAACCCTGCCGGGCTGGAGTGAAAGCACCTTCGGCGTGAAATCCGTCGACCAGTTGCCGCAGGCCGCACGCGATTACATCAAACGCGTCGAAGCGCTGACCGAGGTGCCGATTGATATCATTTCAACAGGTCCCGACCGCAGCGAAACCATGATTCTGCGCGATCCTTTTGACGCTTAATCATCACATCAGGTTATCCCTCGCCCGTCGAAACCGGGCACGCGCTAAAACCGGGCATCGTGCCCGGTTTATTGTTTTTATCGCCATAGTCAGGGTGTCTGCTGCGTTTTTTACCCGCTTGTGCTTCCATTTTCAGCGTCTGCCTGATTTAGCGGCAAACTTTGTGGCAGGAAGCGGCTTCTATAGAGTAATCTTGAAGATACTCGGCATTTATCACATTTCGGGTATACGCGCATCAGAGACGCTGTCATCATAAATGCGTAAAAATCGGGTAAAAGTACCCTCAGGATGCGGCGCCCTGCGCGCGTTTTTAAACGACGGGCCTGAAGATCAAAACAGGCGCTGTCCACATTCGAAAAACTCTTTCTTGTGAGTTGACCCAAGATACGAAGGCCGGAAAGGCCAAAAACAGAGTCAACTCTACAAATTATTGCTTGTTGAACGGATGACTTTCAACAAACTGCTGATGACAACGGAGGAACCGCTATGTCACAAGATCCATTCTTGGAACGGGAAGCAGAAAAATACGAATCGCCTATCCCAAGCCGTGAATTTATTCTCGAGCACCTCGGCAAACGTGAAACGCCGGCCAGCCGTGAAGAGCTGGGCAACGAACTCAATCTTTCCGGAGAAGAGGCGCTGGAAGCGCTGCGCCGCCGACTGCGTGCCATGGAGCGCGACGGTCAACTGGTCTTTACCCGCCGTCAATGCTACGCCTTGCCGGAACGTCTGGACCTGCTGAAAGGGACCGTTATCGGCCATCGCGATGGCTACGGTTTCCTGCGCCTTGAAGGCGTGAAAAAAGACGATGTCTACCTTTCTGCCGAACAGATGAAAATGTGTATCCACGGCGACGTGGTGCTGGCGCAGCCGGTAGGCACCGACCGCAAGGGCCGCCGTGAAGCGCGCATCGTGCGTGTCGTGGTGCCGAAAGTCAGCCAGATAGTCGGCCGCTACTTTACCGACGCGGGCGCAGGTTTTGTGGTGCCCGACGACAGCCGTCTGAGCTTCGATATTCTTATCCCCGCCGATGCCGTAAGCGGCGCGCGCATGGGTTACATGGTCGTGGTCGAACTGACGCAGCGCCCAACCCGCCGCACCAAGGCCGTAGGTAAAATCGTTGAAGTGCTGGGCGACAAGATGGGCACCAGCATGGCGGTAGATATCGCGCTGCGGACCCACGAAATCCCGCACGTCTGGCCGCCGCAGGTTGAAAAGCAGGTCGAAGGTCTGAGCGAAGAAGTGCCGGAAGAGGCCAAAAAGGCCGCGTCGACCTGCGCCATCTGCCTCTGGTAACCATCGATGGCGAAGATGCGCGTGACTTCGATGACGCCGTTCACTGCGAGAAGAAACGCGGCGGCGGTTGGCGTTTATGGGTCGCGATTGCCGACGTCAGCTACTATGTCCGTCCGGGCACGGCGCTGGACGCCGAAGCGCGCAGCCGCGCAACCTCGGTCTACTTCCCGTCGCAGGTGGTGCCAATGCTGCCCGAGGTGCTGTCCAACGGCCTCTGCTCGCTGAACCCGCAGGTTGACCGTCTCTGCATGGTCTGCGAAATGACCATCTCCGCGAGCGGCAAGCTGACCAGCTCCAAATTCTATGAAGCGGTGATGAGCTCGCACGCGCGTCTGACCTACACCAAGGTCTGGCAGATCATTGAAGGCAACGAAGAGCTGCGCGAGCAGTACGCGCCGTTGGTGAAAGATCTGCAAGAACTGCACAACATGTACAAGGTGCTCGATCAGGCACGCGCCGAACGCGGTGGTATCGCCTTCGAAACCGAAGAAGCCAAGTTTATCTTCAACGCCGAACGTCGTATCGAACGTGTCGAAGCGACAGTGCGTAACGATGCCCACAAACTCATCGAAGAGTGCATGATCCTCGCGAACATCGCGGCCGCGCGTTTTGTTGAAAAACATAACGAACCGGCGCTGTTCCGCGTGCACGATCGTCCTAGCGATGACCACATCTCTGCGCTGCGCAGCGTGTTGGGCGAGCTGAGCCTGACGATGGGCGGCGGTCTCAAGCCCGAGCCGAAAGATTACGCCGACATCATGGATCAGCTAAAAGATCGTCCTGACCGCGAGATGCTGCAAACCATGCTGCTGCGCTCGATGAAACAGGCTATCTATGATCCCGAAAACCGCGGTCACTTCGGCCTGGCGCTGACCTCTTACGGTCATTTTACGTCGCCAATCCGCCGTTATCCTGACCTTGCCCTGCACCGCGCCATCAAGTATCTGCTGGCGAAAGAGCACGGCACGCTGAAAGACCGCTGGACGCCAACGGGCGGCTATCATAGCGATTACGAAGAGATGGTGGTGCTTGGTGATCACTGTTCCACCGCCGAGCGCCGCGCCGATGAAGCGACCCGCAACGTCGCCGACTGGCTGAAGTGCGACTTTATGCAGGATCACGTCGGCGAAGTGTTTACCGGCATTATCTCGAGCGTCACCGGGTTTGGTTTCTTCGTGCGTCTGGCCGATCTGTTTATCGACGGGCTGGTTCACGTCTCCTCGCTGGATAACGACTATTATCGCTACGACAACATCGGTCAGCGTTTAGTGGGTGAATCGTCGGGCAGCGTGTATCGTCTCGGCGACACGGTCGAAATTCGCGTTGAAGCCGTACATATGGATGAGCGCAAGATTGATTTCGCGCTGGTGTCCAGCACGCGTAAAGCGCGTGGTGAAGGCAAAACGGCACGCGATCGCGCCAAGAAGGGCGGTGAGCGCAGTATGCGTCCGACCGGTGGAGCCGCCAACGCGGGTCGCCGTCGTACCGGCAAGAAAAACGTCAACTTCGAGCCTGACAGCGCATTTCGCAAAGAAGGTGACAAAGGAGACAAGGCCGCCAAACCAGCCAAGTCGCGCAGAGGCACCAAGGCAGACACCGCGCAGGCCGTAGCAAAAGCCGACGCAGGCAAAGCCGAGAAAGTGAAGAGTGCGGTCGGCAAGGACGGCAAGCCGAAGAAGGCCAAAAAGCCTTCCGACAAAACGCAGAAAATTGCGGCGGCCACCAAGGCGAAGCGCGCGAAGAAAAAGCAGACCGACGTCTAATCTGCGCAATTATTGACTGATGCCTGCGTCAGTCAATGATAGAATCGCCGACAAGCTACACGCTATTCACTCCATCAGCGGGCACAGGTTGCCCGCTGATGTATTTTACGAGCACTATTTTAAAGAGCATCATGAGCGAAATCATTTACGGTATCCATTCCGTCAAAGCCTTACTCGACAACGATCCCCAGCGCTTTCTGGAAGTTTTCATCCTGAAAGGCCGCGACGATAAACGCCTGAAACCGCTGATCGACGAGCTTGAAGCCAGCGGTATCGTGCTGCAGGTTGCCAGCCGTCAATGGCTGGACGACAAGTCGGAAGGCGCGGTGCATCAGGGCATTATTGCCCGCGTCAAAGAAGGGCGCCAGTATCAGGAAAACGATCTTCCGGCGCTGCTCGAAAGCCTGGAATCACCGCTGCTGCTCGTGCTTGACGGTGTCACCGATCCGCACAATCTCGGCGCCTGTCTGCGTACCGCTGACGCAGCCGGTGTGCACGCGGTGATCGTGCCGCGTGACCGTTCTGCCAAGCTGAATGCCACGGCGAAAAAAGTGGCCAGCGGGGCGGCCGAGAACGTACCGTTGATCAACGTGACCAACCTCGCGCGCACCTTGCGCGTGTTGCAGGAACACAATGTCTGGATAGTCGGTACCGCCGGTGAAGCCGACCACACCCTGTTCGAAAGCAAGATGACCGGCCCGATGGCGCTGGTGATGGGCGCAGAAGGCGAAGGCATGCGTCGCCTGACCCGCGAACACTGCGATGAGCTTATCAGCATTCCGATGGCCGGTTCCGTTTCTTCTCTGAACGTCTCCGTTGCTACCGGCGTGTGTCTGTTCGAAGCGGTGCGCCAGCGTTCCGTGAAAGTTAAGGGTTAATTCCCGGCTTCTTCTCCCGCGGCCACGCCGGCTGCGGGCGTTTCCCCTCTTTGTGATCCAGCCTGCTGCAAAAATCTCGTTATTTACCATACTAAATCCTGATGCTACGGACGACGGAGGCGGTAATGAACTGGGAAACTCACCGGGTCTTCAATCAGCCCAAACCTTTAAGCAACAGCAATCTCTTTCTCTCTGATACCGCACTGCGTGAAGCCGTAACGCGACAGCATGCCGCGTGGGATCTCGACGTGCTCGCCTCGCTGGGACAGCAGCTTGGCTCCGCCGAATCGCTGGAGCTGGGCAGGCTCGCCAACGCCAATCCGCCCGATTTACTGCGCTTTGAACCTACCGGTGAACCCCTCGACGATGTGCGTTTTCATCCGGCGTGGCATTTGCTGATGCAGGGTCTGGTGGCAAATCGCGTACACAATCTGCCGTGGGAAGAAGAGGCGCGCCTTGGCTCGTCCGTCGCCCGCGCCGCGCGATTTGTATTGCACGCGCAGGTGGAGGCGGGCACGCTTTGCCCGATTACCATGACGCACGGCGCCATTCCGCTGCTGAAACAGTCGCTGCCCAGAGCGTTTGAGGCGTGGCTCGGCCCGCTGATGTCTGATCGTTATGATCCCCATCTGCTGCCCGGCGATAAAAAACGGGGCTTGCTTATCGGGATGGGCATGACGGAAAAGCAGGGCGGCTCGGACGTGTTGAGCAATACCACCACCGCCCGCGCGATGGAGGGACGCGGGCCGGGCAAAGCCTATCGTCTCGTCGGCCACAAATGGTTTTTCTCTGTGCCGCAGAGCGATGCCCATCTGGTGCTGGCGCAGGCGGAAGGCGGACTTTCGTGCTTCTTTCTGCCCCGAGTTCTGCCTAACGGCGAGCGCAATCACGTGCGCATTCAGCGCCTCAAAGACAAACTGGGTAACCGCTCCAACGCCAGCAGCGAGGTCGAGTTCTTTGACGCCGTGGGCTGGTTGCTCGGCGAAGAGGGCGAAGGTGTACGGCATATCCTGAAGATGGGCAGTCATACGCGCTTTGACTGTGCGCTGGGCAGTCACGCGATGATGCGCCGCGCCTTCTCGGTAGCGCTGTATCATGCTTTTCAGCGGCAGGCATTTGGCAAGCCGCTTATCGAACAGCCGCTCATGCGCCAGGTATTGAGCCGCATGGCGCTGCGGCTGGAAGGTCAAACCGCGTTGCTGTTCCGTCTGGCACATGCACGCGGACGTGAAGGGGATGCGGCGGAACAGGTATTTTGCCGAGTGCTGACGCCGGCGGCAAAATTCGAAGTGTGTCGACAGGGCATGCCGTTTGTCGCCGAGGCGATGGAAGTGTTGGGAGGCATCGGCTATTGCGAAGAGAGCGAACTGCCGCGCCTTTACCGCGAGATGCCGGTGAACAGTATCTGGGAAGGATCGGGGAACGTGATGTGTCTCGACGTGCTGCGCAGTCTGAAGAAGCTGCCGTCGGCGGTGGACGAGGTTCATCGGCGACTGCATCAGGTGCGTGGGCAGAACCGGCTGTTCGACAGGGCGGTGCGCCAGTTTTCGCAGCGCCTGAGACGCGGCGAAGAAGCGCAGGCGCGCACGCTGGCCAGTCAGTTGTTTAATCTCTTTGCCGCCGCCGAGATGCTGGAGTTTTGCTCGCCACCGCTTGCCGATGCATGGTGCAGACTGACGCTGGACGCGCGCGGCGACTCGCTGATTGACGAACGCCTGGGCCAGCAGTTGCTCGAAAGAGCGATCGGCGCGCAGTAGACGGCATTATCAGGCACACCGGCTATTTAAATAGAATCGCCTCCGAGTACCAGCGACCGGGCCTGATGGTGTCGCTCACCAGCAGAATCTGGTAATAGCGCGCCCCGGCGGCATTGGCCTTATGCCTTATTTCGCGTTCGACGTCCATCGGGCTGCCGATTACATCGGCCGATACGCTGCCGATTTTAGTCAATGTGCCGGTTTGCGAACGCTGCACTTCCTGCGCGGAAGATGTCGGGGCAGGCGGGGGCGTCGGGGTGGTTTGCAGCAGGCTGCAGGCAGTCAGCGTGCAAAGAAAAATTGCCACGCCAAGTCTGCGTACGCCTTTTCCTGGACTTTTTTTCATGGTATTTCATTCCTTCGGGATTTCTTTAAGTGTAGTGCCGCGTGGGGGAAACCGGGCGTTAACGCGGCTTTGCGCACGATTATCCAGTTATAAAACATAGCCAAAAAATAGTAGTGCCCTTTTTGAGAGAAGATACACTGGAAAGATTGCTGAAAAACTGGGCGCATAAAACGCTGTTTTCCGCCAAACCCGCGAACGCAAGGAGTGTGAGATGGTTGAGATGTATGAAGAAAACGTCGACGGTATTCAGATTATCCATGCTGTTCCCGCCGGACAGTATCACCAGAAACTGCCGACGGTGTTTTTCCATCACGGTTTTACCTCATCGAAAGAAATCTATTCCTATTTTGGTTACAACCTGGCGAAAGCGGGTTTTCGGGTGATTCTGCCGGATGCCTTGATGCATGGCGCACGCGCCGAAGCCGATCAACTTATACTGCTGAACAACTTCTGGCGTATTCTGCAAACCAATATTCGCGACCTTGCGCTGCTGAAAGAGACGTTTGTCGCGCGCGGTCTGGCCGATGAATCGCGGCTCGGCGTGGGCGGCGTGTCGATGGGCGGAATGACGACAATGGCGGCGCTGGTCCATTTCCCGTGGGTAAAAGCGGCGGCGAATCTCATGGGCTCGGGGTACTTTGTCTCGCTGTCGGAGACGCTGTTCCCGTCGTACGGCGGCACGACCGGCCTCTCCCGCGAGGCATTCGAGCAGAATACGGCGCTGCTGCTGGATTGCGATACCACCCATAACATTGCATTGATTGCCGAAAAACCGCTATTGGTATGGCATGGCGAAAAAGACGATGTGGTGCCGTTTATCGAGAGTGCGAAGCTGAAACAGGCGCTTGAAGCCTATAATCAGGCCGCCAATCTGACTTTCCTCAGCGAACCAGAGGCCATTCACCGCGTCACCGTGAATGCCTCGAATCGCACCACCGATTTCTTTGTTTCCCACCTTTAACCTTGTTTCTCGCCGCGTAGAAAATTTAATCAGATTGGGTGCTTGAGTTTCCTTGCGCCCAGTCGTATAATTGCGCGTCATTTTTTCAGCCGTACACATAACACGTTCCTTGCTTCCATGGGCCACGGTTGACCCTGACAGGAGGCTGAATAATCCGTAAGGAGCAATTCTATGCGTCATTACGAAATCGTATTTATGGTTCACCCTGACCAGAGCGAACAGGTTCCGGGCATGATCGAGCGTTATAGTGCAACCATCACTAACGCTGCTGGTCAGATTCACCGTCTGGAAGACTGGGGCCGTCGTCAGCTGGCTTACCCGATCAATAAACTGCACAAAGCCCACTACGTTCTGATGAACGTTGAAGCTCCGCAGGAAGCGATCGATGAGCTGGAAACTAACTTCCGCTTCAACGACGCCGTTATCCGTAGCATGGTTATGCGCACTAAACACGCCGTAACTGAAGCTTCACCAATGGTTAAAGCGAAAGACGAACGCCGTGAGCGTCGTGAAGATTTCGCCGAAGCTAACGATGATTCCGAAGCTGGGGATTCTGAAGAGTAATAATTGTGATGACTAATCGCCTGGTGATGTCTGGCACTGTGTGCAAGACCCCCATTCGTAAAGTCAGTCCATCGGGTATTCCTCACTGCCAGTTTGTGCTTGAGCACCGCTCGCAGCAACAGGAAGCCGGATTTAACCGACAAGCATGGTGCAGAATGCCCGTGGTTGTCAGTGGACAAGCGTCACAAGCATTAACTCACAGTATAACGGTCGGCACGCAACTCACTGTTTCCGGATTCATTAGCTGCCATCAAGGTCGCAATGGACTGAATAAAGTGGTGTTACATGCCGAGCAGATTGATTTGATAGATTCTGGAGACTAGCCTAATGGCACGTTATTTCCGTCGTCGCAAGTTCTGCCGTTTCACCGCGGAAGGCGTTGTAGAGATCGATTATAAAGATATCGCTACGCTGAAAAACTACGTTACCGAAAGTGGTAAAATTGTACCGAGCCGTATCACTGGGACTCGTGCAAAATACCAGCGTCAGCTCGCTCGTTGTATCAAGCGCGCTCGCTACCTGTCTTTGCTGCCATACACTGATCGTCATCAGTAATTGGCCGCAGTCCATTAACGACTAGAGAGGATTAGGTAATGCAAGTTATTCTGCTTGATAAAGTAGCAAACCTGGGCAGCCTGGGTGATCAAGTTAACGTTAAAGCGGGCTACGCTCGTAACTTCCTGGTACCACAGGGCAAAGCTGTTCCTGCTACCAAGAAAAACGTTGAGTATTTCGAAGCACGTCGTGCAGAACTGGAAGCCAAACTGGCTGACGTTCTGGGCGCCGCTGAAGCTCGCGCTAACAGCATCAACGAACTGGGCACTGTAACCATCGCGTCTAAAGCAGGCGACGAAGGTAAACTGTTCGGCTCTATCGGTACCCGTGACATCGCTGACGCAGTAACTGCGGCAGGTGTTAAGGTTTCCAAGAGCGAAGTTCGTCTGCCAGAGGGCGTTCTGCGCACTCTGGGTGAACACGAAGTGGACTTCCAGGTTCACAGCGATGTGTTTGCCAAGCTGACTGTAGTACTGGTTGCTGAAGCGTAATATTACGTTTTAAGTAATCTGTCAGAACGCCGGCCTTGTGCCGGCGTTTTGCGTTTCAGGACCGGCTAAAATATCCCGGTCCCGTTTCGCCACTTCTTTTTCACCCGCAACCTAGCGCAGACGCTGATAGCTGCCGTCGGACTGACGGGTAAAGGTGATGGTTCCACTCTGATCTGTCGTCACCTGCAACGACGTCACCACGCCCTGTGAATTCAACTGAATCCTGACCTGCTGACCCGCATGAAGATTGCTCAGCGGTTTGTCGTCGCCTTCCACCTGCGCCATCGCGAACACGTCATTCACCATCAGGTTGTTGTCGCGAAACAACTGCGCCAGCGTCTGGCCCGGCTGAATCTGATAACTTCTCCAGTTGCCCTGATTTTGTGTCACTGGCTGTGCGTCCTGCTGCCGTTCGGTGGTGCGTCCCTGTTCGTTACGCAGATCGGCCTGCATGGGAATGGAGGTCGGTTGATCCGACGGAGCATAGGTATTCTGCGGCGAGTAAGGCCACAGCAGCGCGAGCAATACGACGATAACGCTGATAATTATCCAGCGACGGTGGAAATACGGCAGCGGATCCATCCAGCGAAAGTTGTCGCTGAGATGCCAGATTTTATCGAACGCCGATGGCGCATGACGCTTGCGCGCACGCGTTGGTGTAACGGCGTCTTCGCTCGTGTCGAATGCGGCGTCAGGTGCTTCTTCCTCGGCGATTTCCGTCGGGGTCGCTCTTTTTGCAGTGGCCGTTGGATGACTGAAATCCAGGATTTCAGCATCGGTTGATAAAAACGGGTGGCCTTCCTTCTCCTGGGCGGATATTTGCCCATGACAACCTCTCTTGTTGCGGGAAATACTCATAAAATTAGCTCAAAACTCATGGCCTAAGTATAGCCGCTTAACCCCTGCCAGCGATATCCCCTTCATCACTTGCCGTGCAAGGCATGGGCGGCAGCACACAGGATTTTTGGGCGCGCGCGTTCCGATGGCGTAAAATGTGTTGGAAAATTTTACCCGTCACCTCGGCGCTGTTATGCTGCGTCTTCGACTTTTTATGATTAAAGGAAATCCCATGACTACCCCTTCATTTGATAGCGTAGAAGCGCAGGCAAGCTACGGAATCGGCCTGCAGGTCGGTCAACAGCTGCAAGAATCCGGTTTACAGGGTCTTGAGCCTGACGCACTGCTTGCCGGCCTGCGCGATGCGCTGGAAGGGAATACCCCTGCTGTGCCTGTCGATGTCGTACACCGCGCACTGCGCGAAGTTCACGAGCGTGCCGATGCCGGCTCGTCGTCAACGTCAGGAAGTGCTGGCCGTTGAAGGTCAGGAATTCCTGGCCGCCAACGCACAGCGTGAAGGCGTGACCAGCACCGAGTCCGGTCTGCAATTCTCCGTCATCACCCAGGGCGATGGCCCGATCCCGGGTCGTCAGGATCGCGTGCGTGTTCACTACACCGGTAAACTTATCGACGGTACTGTGTTCGACAGCTCCGTACAGCGCGGCGAGCCGGCAGAATTCCCGGTCAACGGCGTCATTGCAGGCTGGATTGAAGCCCTGACCCTGATGCCGGTTGGTTCCAAGTGGGAGTTGTATATTCCTCACAACCTGGCCTACGGCGAGCGTGGTGCAGGCGCCTCCATCCCGCCATTCAGCGCCCTGACTTTCGAAGTCGAGCTGCTGGAAATCCTGTAATCGCCCGCGTAGACACGCAGCGAGCAGAAACAGAAAAGGCGCCTTGTGCGCCTTTTTTGTTGTCGATTTTGGCTGAAAGCCTAACTTTTTGCCTGCAAATCGATCTGGTAGAGGGCAAAGCCGACGGCATCGGTGCCTTTGGCCGCCATGGGATATTGCCCCTGCGAGCTGATGAATTCGGCGGCTTTCGGGTCCGGCGAGGTTTCAAAGCGGATGTCCAGCGGCTGCTTCGAGACGATGGGCGCAAGACGCCAGTTGTTGTCTGCACTCGGCGTCACTGCGCCATGCGCCCTGGTTTCGGCGCTGATATAAGCCGCCAGCACGGCGCGGTTCTCGTCAGGCGAAGCGAAGGCAATATGCTTGTCGCCGGTTCCGGCAAACTTACCGCCGTAGGCGCGGTAGTTGTTGGTCGCGACCAGGAACACGGCATCAGGGCGGATGGGCTTGCCCTGATAGGTCAGATTTTTGATGCGCTCGGCCTTGCTGTCCCGCAGGTTGCATTCACCGTCAAAGCGCGCGGGCTGCGTGACATCAATCTGATAGTTTACGCCGTCGATGACGTCGAAATTATAGGTGCGAAAACCGTCCCAGTTGATTAACGACTGCGGTTTGCTGTTATGAATATCAATCTGGTTATACTGACCCGCCGAGCACTCCAGCCAGTCTTTAACCTCCTGTCCCGTCACCTTCAACACCACCAGCGTATTCGGGTAAAGATAGAGATCGGCGGCATTGCGGAAGGTCAGCGGCCCTTTTTCGACTTCGACGAAGCTGGCCGGATCGTTTTTGCGCCCTCCGGCCTTGAACGGCGCGGCGGCAGAAAGCACGGGCAGGTCGGCAAGGTCAGGATCGCCCTGGATAAAGTGCTCGGTATAGGCTTTCTGCGCATTGTTCACAATCTGCACAGTCGGATCGTCCTGCACCAGTGAGAGATAGCTGTACATATTGGCGGTGGATTTGCCTATCGGCTGACTGACAAACTCGCGCGTGGCGTCGTGATCCGCGGCCAGCACTTTCACCAGCGCCGGGTCTTCCGCCGCCAGCGATTTTTTGGCGGCCTTGTCATAGATAGGACGCGCTTCGGCTTTGGCGTGCGTCACTTTCCAGCTGCCGCCATCATTGTTCAGGACCAAGTCTACAATGCCGAGGTGATCGCCCCACATGCCGGGCATGACCGCCGGGATCCCATTGAGTGTGCCCTGACTAATATCGGCACCTTTTATATTGGCAAACTCGGCGCTCGGAAATACGGCGTGCGCGTGGCCAAACATAATGGCGTCGATGCCTTTAATCTGGCTGAGATAATAGACCGAGTTTTCGGCGAGCGTCTTGTAAGGCTCGGCGGAAAGACCGGAGTGGGGGATGGCGACAATAATATCCGCACCCTGTTTACGCATTTCCGGCAGCCATTTTTTGGCGGTTTCGGTGATATCGGCAACGGTAACTTTGCCTTTAAGATTAGCTTTATCCCATACCATAATTTGCGGTGGCACAAAGCCGATATAGCCAATCTTGAGCGTCTGTGTTTTCCCGCTGCTGTCGATAACCTGATGCGGTGTGATAATAAACGGAGTGAACAGCGGCTTACCGGTTTTCTCGTCAATCACGTTGGCATTGATATAGGGAAATTTGGCACCGGCCAGCGCTTTGGCAAGATAATCCAGCCCGTAGTTAAATTCATGATTCCCCAAATTGCCGACCGTATAATCCAGTGTATTCATTGCCTTGTAAACCGGATGCACGTCACCGGTTTTCAATCCCCTGGCTGCCATATAGTCGCCAAGCGGGCTACCTTGAATGACGTCGCCATTATCGACCAGCACCGAATTCCTGACCTCTTTACGCGCGGCATTGATAAGCGTGGCCGTGCGAACCAGGCCAAACTGCTCGGTGGGTTTATCTTTATAATAATCGAAATCCATCATGTTGCTGTGCAGATCAGTGGTTTCCATAATCCGCAGATCGACGGTGGCGGCCTGCGCCGTTCCGGTCAGGACGAGCAGGGCGATCGCAGAAAGTTTCAGGTGACGCTTAAGCATGACTTTGGCTCCGTCAAAGAGAAAAATAGGCGATAAACACGACAGGTATCTCAAAAATATTAGAAAATGTAACCTGCTGTCACCAACAATTGTGATCGCGGACATTTTTAATCGCTGCAAACTTCATTCGGACAATGATTAAAAATCCTTTTGAAATTAATTCATTATCAGAATGGGAATACGAGATAGCTATTCCAGCCAAAAAAACTAGGCTTTATTCATGATGATTTAAAAAATGAATTCAGATCCGAGGTGAAATTATGCTGGAACACATTTGCCAACTCGCGCGTGATGCAGGCGAGGCGATTATGAAAGTCTATGAGGGCGAACAGCCGCTGAACGCACGGCAGAAAAACGATGATTCGCCGGTGACGGCGGCAGACATCGCCGCGCATAACGTGATCAAAACCGGGTTGCAGGCGCTTGATCCCGACACGCCACTGCTCTCGGAAGAGGATCCTCCTTCGTGGGCGATTCGCCAGACCTGGACGCGCTTCTGGCTGGTGGATCCGCTCGACGGCACCAAAGAGTTCCTCAAGCGTAACGGTGAATTTACCGTCAACATTGCGCTGATTGAAAACGGACATCCCGTGATGGGGGTGGTTTACGTGCCGGTAACGGGCGTGATGTATGCTGCGGCCGACGGCAAGGCATGGAAGGAAGAGAACGGTCAGCGCGTGGAAATCAGCGCCAAGGAAGCCCATCCGCCGCTGGTGGTGGTAAGTCGTTCGCACAGCGACGATCAGGAGTTGCAGGATTATCTGGTGCAACTGGGCGAACACCAGACCGTTACCATCGGCTCGTCGCTGAAATTCTGCCTGGTGGCCGAGGGTGCCGCCCAGCTTTATCCGCGCTTTGGGCCAACCTCCGTGTGGGACACCGCCGCCGGTCACGCCGTTGCCAGCGCCGCAGGGGCCACGGTGACCGATTGGCAGGGGCAAACGCTCACCTATACGCCAAAAGAGTCCTTCCTGAATCCGGGCTTTCGCGTTTCGCTATTTTGAGTAACAACGCTCAATAGCGGCAAGGTAAAAGCCTCGGCAGGGGCTTTTACTCTTTCACCAACTGATTTACGGTATCAATCACTTTGGTGACTTCCGCTGGCGTCAGCGCACCTTCTTTGGCGTATCGCACCGCACCGGACTTATCCAGCACCACAATCGCCGAACTCTTGCTTTCAAGCTGCCACGCCCGCCGTACTGCGCCGGTGTCATCCACCACTATCTGCGACCACGGAAACTCCTTTTTACCGCCCTCGATGCTGTTGCGCACAAACAGGCCGGTGCCGATGATTGCGTCATCGGTATTGATAATGGTGGTGGTCTGATAGCGGTCGCGCGGCAAGTTGTCCCTTCTTATCGCCTCAATCAGTGGTTCATTCATCTCGCGTGCGCGGGTGCGGCCGGCAATGTGTTGAACAATGCGTACCTTGCCGGGAAGCTTTGCACTGTTCCAGCGGCTGTAGCTGAATTCGCCGCTGCGATAGTTGAGTTCGCCCTTGTCATCGACTCCGACGGAGGCCACGCGACTTCCGATTTCAAAATTGTGGGCTGTAACCATAAATGGAACTAATAAGCAGGCTATAATTGATAAAGACTTAACCAGCATAGATTCTCCTGTCAATTTAACTTAGGTAGGCGATGTCATTGGTGAGCGTGTTTTCTTAAACCAAGCATAGAAGGAGTTGAAGTGGTCCGTCCTGTTGGGCATCCAGTATTGTGCAGTCCTTAGCAGAAATTGGGATTTTGTCTGATGGTTGCCAAAGGTAAACTGGATAAAATATCGCGCTGTCATATTCGGTACATATTGAAGGGATATACTGCACCGCAATATGAATAAGGCGATTCAGTATCGTCAATCGGTGTAAAGGTAGTGAAATATAGGGTCAAGGACTGGCTAATCAGCCATTGAGTGCTATCTTTTAGGTCTACTCAGCGTAATCGCGGTAGAACTCGGACAATCTTTAGCACAATAGCGTCCGAGAAAGAGCAAGAAACATAAGGGAGAAAAGAGAAAGAAGATGAGGATTTTCCAACGTTATAACCCACTGATTGTGGCGAAATACGTGAAGACGTTGTTCAGAGGCCGTATCTATATTAAAGACGTCGGTGCATTTGAGTTCGACCAAGGTAAGATACTGTTGCCAACCATTCGCGACAAACGCCATTTCAGCGTGATGTCCGAGGTGAACAAGCAGATTGTTCATCTCCAGCTGGAAGCTTGATGAAAAGTATTATTCACACCCGATAAAAAAGGCCGCCTAACTATAATCAGTTAAAGAAGCGGCCTTTTTTGTGGCTGTCATTCGGCAAAGGCCGTTATGCGGTTTTGCCTTCGGCAGGCAGCGGTAACAGAGGCGATACCGCCTTGTCAGTGATCCGCGTGACCAGCAGCTGGTCTATCTTGTAGCTGTCGATATCCACCACTTCAAACTTGAAGCCCGAGAATTTGACGAAATCGGTACGTTTCGGGATTTTGCGCAGCATAAACATCATGAAACCGCCGATGGTTTCATAGTTGCCGGACTGCGGGAAATCTTCGATATGCAGAACGCGCATCACGTCTTCGATAGGCGTACCGCCTTCAATCAGCCATGAATTCTCGTCACGCGCCACAATCTGCTCTTCCATACCCTGTCCGACAAGATCGCCCATCAGCGTGGTCATCACATCGTTGAGGGTAATAATGCCGACCACCAGCGCATATTCGTTAAGAATAACCGCGAAGTCTTCACCCGCCGTTTTAAAGCTTTCGAGCGCTTCGGAGAGAGTCAGCGTATCTGGCACAATCAGCGCAGAACGAATTTGCAGCCCGCTGCTCAGCATCAGGCTTTGATTGCCCAGTACGCGGTTCAGTAGGTCTTTCGAGTCGACATAGCCGACCACCTGATCGATTTGCCCGTCACAGACCAGGAACTTGGAATGCGGATGGGTGGAAATCTTGTTCTTGATGCTCTCTTCGCTCTCGCGCAGATCAAAATAGATGACGCTTTCGCGGGAGGTCATGGAAGAGGGCACGGTGCGCGACTCGAGTTCGAACACGTTTTCGATAAGCTCGTGCTCCTGCTTGCGCAGCACGCCCGCCAGCGCACCGGCTTCTACCACCGCATAGATGTCATCGGAGGTGATGTCGTCATTGCGCACGGTCGGCAGTTTGAACAGGCGGAAAATCACGTTGGCCAGGCCATTGAAGAACCACACCATCGGACGGCAGATGAACAGGCAGAAACGCATCGGGTTGACTATCCGAACGGCAACCACTTCGGGTGAAATCATACCGATGCGCTTCGGTGTCAGGTCAGCAAACAGAATAAACAGGCTGGTTACCAACACGAAGGAGCAAATGAAACTTATCTGATCGGCCAGTTCGGGGGAGAGAAACTTCTCGAAGAACAGCTTGAATACAGGGGAGAAAGCGGCGTCACCGACGATACCACCCAGAATGGCGACGGCGTTGAGACCAATTTGAACCACGGTGAAGAACAGTCCGGGTGTTTCTTGTAACTTGAGTACACGTGCGGCGTTGATGTTTCCTTCATCTGCCAAAAGTTTGAGTTTGATTTTGCGAGAAGCGGCCAGCGAAATCTCCGATAGGGAGAAAAATGAACTGATCGCGATTAATAAAAGAATCAGCAAGATACTGTTTAACATAATCTATCCGTTTAACACCGGCATTAAAGCCGACAGGGAAAGGTAATTCGTTTTGTATTGTCAAAAGAAAAATCACGCGTGGTGATATAAGCCAAGATAACAGCAAGAAACGTATTTACCGGGCCGCGAATGCGGCCCGCATAGTATAGCAGGGGCATCTAGGGAATCGCCACTGCTGAATCTCTAGCCGTTTTAAGACCTTTGACCTACGCTTTATCTCAGCCCTGCAACTGAGGCGGCAGGCAGACGCCAATACCGCCCAGCCCGCAATAGCCTTCGGGATTTTTATAAAGATACTGCTGGTGATCGTCCTCGGCATAATAGAAAGGCAGCGCCTCGCTGATGTCGGTGGTCACCGTGCGCGTATCGCCCGACGCCTGCATGGCTTGCTGGAAGCGTTGCAGGCTGGCTTTTGCCGCCGCCTTCTGTGCGTCGCTGAGCACATAAATGGCAGAGCGATACTGGGTGCCGATATCACCGCCCTGACGCATCCCCTGCGCCGGATCGTGATTTTCCCAGAAGGTTTGCAGCAGTTGCTCGTAGCTCACCGTGGCCGGGTCGAACACAACGCGTACCACTTCGGCATGGCCGGTCTGGCCGCTGCATACTTCGCGATAGGTCGGGTTGGGCGTGAATCCGCCCGCATAGCCTGCGGCAGTGCTGTAAACGCCGTCGAGTTGCCAGAACAGGCGCTCGACGCCCCAAAAACAGCCCATCGCGAAAATGGCGACCTCATGCCCCTCGGGCACATGCGTCATTGAATGACCGTTGACAGCATGAAGTGTGGCAACCGGCATCGGGGTTGTGCGTCCAGGTAACGCGTCTTCTTTGCTTATCGCCTGAGATTTATCCGAGAGTTGTACCACGTAAGACTCCACTGAGTTTATTCATCTAAGTTGTTGGTTGTATCTGGCAGGCTCTTTGCACACAATAGCATCTTATGCACATCGGACTGTTCCAGCGATTTGGATAACTATTTTAACAGGATAAATGATACATAGCAGGAGAGCTTGTGCCACGATACCGTGAACTTTGTTTGTTAGCCGTCCTGCTGGCACCCCCTTATCGTACGCAGCCAAGGTTAGGTTGCAGTTGGAAGGATTGACCGGTGACCTTCAGAAAAACGTTCGCGTTCGCCTCTCTTCCATCGGAAGCGACGAGGTCTCTGCCGACGGACGTTTTCGCGCACGGGTCAGTGACGCCATTAAACTCGGGCTTCGCCCTCTGGGTTATTACAATCCCACCATCGATTTCGATTACGTGCAGACGCCGCCGCCCGGCCGACCTGTTCTGATCGCCAAAGTAGCGTCCGGTACGCCGGTCAAGATAGCCGGTACGCGTGTCGCGATAGAAGGGCAGGCCAAAGACGACAACGAATTCGAAGCCCTGAAGAAAACGCGCGTGCCTGCCAACGGCACCATTCTCAACCACGGCACCTATGACAGTTTCAAAAGTTCGCTAAGCGGACTTGCGCTGCGCAAAGGGTATTTCGACGCCGATATGCGCAAGAGCCAGCTGGGTGTAATAGAAGAAGAACATCAGGCGTTCTGGGACATCGATTTCGACAGCGGCCAGCGCTACCGTTTCGGCAAGGTCGATTTTCAGGGCGCGCAAATTCGCGACGACTATCTGCAAAACGTGGTGCCTTTCCATGAAGGCGACTATTACAGCTCTTCGCAGCTGGCGGAGCTAAATCGCCGTCTGGCCGCGACCGGCTGGTTCAATTCCGTGGTGGTATCGCCCGACTTCGACAACAAGACCGCCAAAGCAAGCAAAACGCTGCCGATGAATGCCGTGGTGACGCCGCGCACCCGCAATACGCTCGAACTGGGCGGCGGTTATGCAACAGACGTCGGGCCGCGTGTCAAAGCCGACTGGAAAAAACCGTGGCTCAACGATCGCGGACACAGTCTCGAAACCTCGGTCAGCCTTTCCGCGCCCGAGCAGACGCTGGATCTCAGCTACAAGATCCCGCTGCTCAAGGATCCCCTACAGCAATATTATCTGGTGCAGGGCGGTTTCAAGCGCGAAGATCTCAACGATACCAAATCCGATTCCAGCACCGCCAACGTGGCGCGCTACTGGGATAGCGACAGCGGCTGGCAGCGGTCGGTCAACCTGCGCTGGAGCCTGGATCACTTTACACAGGGTAACGTGACCAACACGACGATGCTGATTTATCCGGGCGTGACCGTCAACCGCACACGTTCGCGCGGCGGCCTGATGCCAACGTGGGGCGATTCGCAGCGCTACTCGCTCGACGTTTCCGATACCTCGTGGGGATCCGATATCGACTTCGCGGTTATTCAGGCGCAGAACGTCTGGATCCGTACGCTTGCCGACAAACACCGCTTTGTGGTGCGTGGCAATGTGGGCTGGATTGAAACCAACAATTTCGAGAAAGTCCCGCCGTCACTGCGTTTCTTCGCGGGTGGCGATCGCAGCATTCGTGGCTATAAATATAAATCCATCTCGCCGAAAGACAGCGACGACAAGCTGACCGGTGCCTCCAAGCTGGCGACCGGCTCGGTTGAATATCAGTACAACGTGACCGGAAAGTGGTGGGGCGCGGTGTTTGTCGACAGCGGCGAGGCGGTGAATGATATCGCGAAAAACGATTTCAAGACCGGCGCGGGTGTAGGTGTGCGCTGGGAGTCTCCCGTCGGACCAATCAAGCTGGACATCGCCGCACCGGTTGGCGATCAAGATGAACACGGCGTGCAATTTTATATCGGCCTGGGTCCGGAATTATGAGTTTGTTTAAAAAGATCTGCCTGGCAATACTGATTATCCTTCTGCTGCTGATAGGCGCAGTGGCGTTTCTGGTCGGGACCCAAACCGGCCTGCATCTCGTGCTTAACGGCGCGCAACGCTTTGTTCCGGGGCTGTCCATTGCCTCCGTCGACGGCGGATGGCGCAGCCTGACGCTGAAAGGCGTGGCGTACCAGATGCCGGGCGTTGACGTGAAAGCGGGCGAGTTCCATCTGTCCGTGGACTTGAGCTGCTTCAAGAATAAATCACTCTGCATCAACGCACTACGCGCCCGCGACGTCAATGTGGCGGTGAAAACCAGCGAAATGACGCCGTCGACGGCTCCCGAACCGGAATCGAGCGAGCCGCTGACCAATCTCAGCACGCCTTACCCGATTTTCCTCAAGCTGCTGACGCTTGATAACATCAATGTGGCCATCGACGATCGCAATATCTCGCTGGCGCAGTTCCGCACGGGCGTCGAGTGGCGCGATCGTGCCGTTACACTGCTGCCGACAAAGCTGTCCGGATTGCTGGTAGCGCTGCCGAAAACGCCGCAGAATCCGCTGCCGCCGGTGGTTCAGGCCGCGCAGGACAAAGCCGTGACGACGGTCAAGGAAAAAGTCACGGGCGAACCGGAGAAAGCCCCGAAGCCGGCGGTGGAAGCGCCGCCGATTGGCGAAACGCTAAAGGCGCTGTTTGCCAAACCGTTGCTGCCCGCGCTGCCGGACTTCCAGCTGCCGCTGGATCTTACCGTGCAGCAGTTCAGCGGCGACAACCTGCGTCTAACCGGCGATAACGACTTGCTCATCAACCGTTTGCTGCTGAAAATTACCACCCTGAATCAGCAGGTCAAACTCGACAACCTCGAGGTTCGTTCACCGCAGGGCAGTATCGACGGCATCGGGCAGGCCCAGCTGACCGGAAGCTGGCCGGTCGATATGACGATCAACACGACCGTCAATGTCGATCCCGTCAAAGGCGAGAAGATCAAACTCACCCTCGGCGGTGCGCTGCGTGAACAGCTGAAACTGGGCATCAATCTTTCAGGACCGGTGCGTGCCCAGCTGGCGGCGCAAACGGAGCTGGCGCAGGTTGGCCTGCCGCTTGAGCTGAACGTGCAAAGCGAGGCGCTACAGTGGCCGCTGACCGGCACGCCGCAGTATCAGGTGAAAGGACTGAACCTCAAACTGGGCGGCAAGGCGACGGACTACACGCTTTCCCTGCGTTCAAGCTTCAATGGCGAAGGCATTCCGCCTGCCTCCCTGACACTCGACGGTAAAGGCAATCTCGAACAGTTCAACCTGACGCTGATGCGCCTGGCTGCACTTCAGGGCAATACCGACCTGACCGGCGTTGTCGACTGGAGCAAGGCGGTAAGCTGGAATACGATGCTGACGATGAACGGCATTGATACGTCCCGGCAGTGGCCTGACTGGCCTGCCAAAATTCAGGGTAAAATCGCCACCCGCGGCAGTTTGTACGGCGGCACCTGGCAGGTCCAGATCCCGACGCTCGAGCTTGACGGCAACGTGAAGAAAAACCTGGTCAAGGCGCGCGGCAATCTGCGCGGCAACAGTTATGGTCAGTGGGATATTCCCCAGCTGCACCTTGAACTCGGCCGCAATAATCTGGACGTCAAAGGCAAGCTGAGCGACAAGTGGGCGCTGGACGCCAACATCGATGCCTCGCACCTCGACGGCGCGCTGCCGAGCCTCGGCGGTGTCGCGAAGGGCAAGGTTCAGCTGCGTGGCGACCTCAAGGCGCCGCAGGTGCTCGCCGACCTCAATGCCAGCAATCTCAAATGGCAGGCGATGAGCGTCCGCAGTGTCAACGTCAAAGGCGATATCACCTCGACGGATCAGATTCAGGGCACGCTCGCGGTAAAAGTCCAGCAGCTGAAACAGGATGCGCTGGATATCAGCGATATCACGCTCGACGCCAAAGGCAACGAAAAGCAGCATCAGTTAACCCTGAACATCACCGGCAAGCCGGTGGGCGGGCGTCTGGCGCTGAACGGCAGTTTCGACCGCAAGACCCAGCAGTGGAAAGGCACGCTGAGCAATACGCTGTTCGATACGCCGGTAGGAGATTGGCGGTTGACGCGGCCTATCGCGCTCACCTATTTCAATACGGAACAGCGTGTGACGGTCGGCCCTCACTGCTGGCAGAACCCGAATGCCGACATCTGTGTTCCGACGACCATCGATGCCGGTGCCAGCGGACAGGCCAGCATCGTGCTCAACCGTTTTGATCTGGCCATGCTCAAGCCGGTTCCTGACCGACGACACTCAGGTGTCGGGCCAGTTTAGCGGCAAGGCCAACGTCGCGTGGAAAGCGGAAGGCGGTTTGCCGCAGGCCAGTCTGGCGCTGGTGGGCAAGGGCGTAAAAGTGCAGCAGCTGGTGCAGGGCAGTCCACTGCCGGTCGCCTTCGATACGCTGAATCTCAACGCCGCGCTGCAAAATGGTCGGGCCAACCTGAACTGGTTGATCAAGATTGCCAATAATGGGCAGCTCGACGGTAACCTCCAGATAGCCGACCCTATGGGCAGTCGCAATCTGAGCGGTAACGTCAATATCACCCGTATCTCGATGGCACTGCTGCAACCGGCACTGCTCGACGGCGAAAAGGCGGCAGGTATGCTCAACGCCAATCTGCGCGTCGGCGGGAATGCAAAAGCGCCGCAGGTTTATGGCCGTCTGGCTCTGTCGGACGTCGATTTCGATGCGCAGTTCATGCCGTTCGACATCACCCACGCCAATCTGAATATCAACTTCAACGGCATGTCTTCATTGCTCGCGGGTGTCATTCAAACGGCGCACGGACAGTTGGCGCTGAACGGCGATGCGGACTGGAGTCAGCCCAATAATTGGCGTGCGCGTATCGCTGCGAAGGGGGAAAAGGTCAGGGTATCGGTTCCACCGATGGTTCGGCTTGATGTCTCGCCGGATCTAGTGTTTGATGCTACACCGCAAGCATTTGCGTTGAATGGCAAGGTGGATATTCCCTGGGCGCGCATCACCGTTCAGGAACTTCCGGAGAGTGCGGTCGGCGTTTCGTCTGATGAAGTCATGTTGAATGAACAGCGTCAGCCGATTGCGCCAGCCTCGACCTCGATACCTATCAACACCAATCTTGTGGTGAACATCGGGGATGATGTTCGACTCGATGCCTTTGGCCTGAAAGCCCGCCTCAAGGGTGCGCTGAAAGTGGCTCAGGATAAACGTGGGTTGGGATTAAACGGCCAGATAGATATCACATCCGGTCGTTTCCATGCCTACGGACAGGACTTAATCGTCAGGAAAGGTCTCTTGCTGTTCTCGGGACCGGCCGACCAGCCGCTGCTGAACTTCGAGGCGATCCGTAATCCGGAATCGACCGAGAACGATGTGGTGGCGGGTGTGCGGGTCACGGGTGAAGCGGATGCGCCGAAGCTTGAGGTTTTCTCCGACCCGACGATGTCGCAGCAGGAAGCACTGTCCTATCTGTTACGCGGACAGGGGCTGGACAGCTCGGGAGCCGACAGTAGCGCCATGACATCCATGCTTATCGGCATGGGGGTTGCACAAAGTGGCAAACTTGTGGGTAAAATCGGTGAGGCATTTGGCGTCAGTAATCTGGCGCTGGATACGCAGGGTGTGGGCGACAGCTCGCAGGTGGTTGTCAGCGGGTATGTGCTTCCCGGGTTGCAGGTTAAATACGGCGTGGGTATTTTCGACTCGCTGGCGACACTGACACTGCGTTATCGTTTGATGCCTAAATTGTATCTGGAAGCGGTGTCTGGCTTGGATCAGGCATTAGATTTGCTCTATCAGTTTGAGTTTTAACCATGCGAATAATTGTCTACGGCAGTTTACGACGCAAGCAAGGTAATAGTCACTGGATGACAAACGCTCAGTGGTTGGGTGACCACGAGCTTGACGGCTATGCCCTGTATGATCTGGGGCATTATCCGGCAGCGGTTCCCGGAGAGGGAAAGATCTACTGCGAAGTTTACCGCATCAACTCATCCATTATGGCTGAGCTTGACGAACTGAAAAGTAACACCAAGGATTATCGTCGAGAGCTAATCTCTACACCTTACGGCAGTGCCTGGATCTACCTGTATATTCGCCCGCTGGAAGGCGTGGAACGTATCGAAGGTGGCGACTGGCTCAAACGTATCCAAAAAGTAGAGAAGTGAGAATAAAGTAAAGGTCGTCCTAGTCAAAAAAAACACCGCCCGATTGGGCGGTGTTTTTATTTGCGAAAACCGTAAAGCCGAAAGGCTTATTTAGCTTTTGCACGCTCGAAAGAGGACACGATTTCAGCTTTGGCCGCTTCTGCGTTATCCCAGCCTTCAACCTTGACCCATTTGCCTTTTTCCAGCGCCTTGTATTGCTCGAAGAAGTGGGTGATCTGGCCGCGCAGCAGTTCTGGCAGGTCGTTCACATCTTTGATGTGATCGTATTCTTTGCTCAGCTTGGTGTGTGGAACCGCAACAACCTTGGCGTCTTCACCGGATTCGTCGGTCATTTTCAGCACGCCAACCGGACGGCAGCGAATAACGGAACCTGGCTGCAACGAGTACGGAGTCGGGACCAGCACGTCAACCGGGTCGCCGTCCAGAGACAGGGTGTGGTTGATGTAGCCGTAGTTGCACGGATAGAACATGGCGGTTGACATGAAACGGTCAACAAAAAGTGCACCGGTATCTTTATCTACTTCATATTTGATTGGATCGGCATTAGCCGGAATTTCGATAACTACATAGATATCTTCTGGCAGGTCTTTACCAGCCGGTACATTAATTAAGCTCATTGTTGGTTTCCTTTATTGAACCAGAAATGGAGTGCCGCACATTATAGCCAACTCCATCAAGAATTCCTGCCTTTTCATCGGCACCTTTATCTGAAAAACGTTTATCTAAAAGCAAAACGGGGCGGCTTGGGGCCACCCCGTTATTAGGGTACTTGAAGTAACTTAGCAAACAGCCTGAGTGGGGTTTTTATTCGTCAGGATACTGTTTGATAAAGCGTTCTGCATCTTCGACCATGTCGCAGTTACCTACGAAGAACGGCGCACGTTCGTGCAGCTTTTGCGGAACGATATCCAGAATGCGTGTTTTACCGTCGCTGGCTTTACCCCCGGCCTGCTCTGCGAGGAAAGCCATCGGATTGCATTCATACAGCAGACGTAGCTTGCCTTCAGGATGGCTCGCGGTGCTTGGATAAATGTAGATCCCGCCTTTCAGCAGATTGCGGTGGAAGTCGGCGGCAAGAGATCCGATGTAGCGCGAGGTATAGGGACGGCCGGACTCTTCATCCTGTTCCTGACAGTATTTGATGTACTTTTTAACGCCTTTCGGGAATTTGATATAGTTCCCTTCGTTGATGGAGTACATGTAGCCTTTTGGCGGGAACATCACTTTCTCGTGGGAAAGACAGAAAACGCCGAGCGACGGATCATAGGTAAAAGCGTGAACGCCGGCACCCGTGGTGTAAACCAGCATGGTCGAGGAACCATACACGACGTAACCGGCTGCAACCTGCTGGCTGCCTGGTTGCAGGAAGTCTGCTTCCGTAACGGGCTGACCCAGTGGCGAAGTACGACGATAAATCGAGAAGATGGTGCCGACAGAAACGTTGACGTCGATGTTTGACGAGCCGTCCAGCGGGTCCATCAGAATGACATATTTGGCATTGTTGGCGCGTTCACCGTCGAAGATAACAATTTCGTCTTCTTCTTCGGAGGCGATACCGGCGATTTCACCGCGCGCTTTCATCGCTGCCTTAAGTTTTTCGTTTGCGTACAGGTCGAGTTTCATCTGAACTTCGCCCTGAATATTCTCAACGCCGCTGGTTCCGAGTATATCTACCAGACCTGCTTTATTGATATCCCTATGAATAATCTTAGCACCAAGCTTTATTGCAGACAGCAGTGCAGTAAGTTCGCCTGTGGCATGTGGAAAATCGTGCTGCTTTTCAACAATAAATTCGCCTAACGTTTTCATGATACGTTCCCTGAATCTTAGGATGAGTAATCGATTTATAATAAATCATTTACAGAAGCGAAAGCAGTTTAGCCCAAATATATGGACGGATCATAGGCAAATCCATTTCTTCTGGAGGATTCTGAGCGTTAGAATAGCCGCTGACTACAGAGCAATAATGGAAAATTTATGCGCATTCATATTCTTGGGATTTGCGGCACCTTTATGGGCGGACTGGCTATGCTGGCGCGCGCTCAGGGACATCAGGTGACCGGATCGGACGATAACGTTTATCCGCCGATGAGTACATTGCTTGAAAATCAGGGCATTGAGCTGATTCAGGGCTACTCTCCGACTCAGCTGGATCCCAAGCCTGATCTGGTGATTATCGGGAATGCGATGACGCGCGGGAATCCCTGCGTCGAAGCGGTGCTGGAGCAGGGCATTCCCTACGTGTCCGGCCCGCAGTGGCTGCATGACCATGTATTGCCGGGGCGCTGGGTCATCGCCGTTGCCGGTACGCACGGTAAAACTACTACAGCGGGGATGGTCACCTGGATCCTCGAAGCCTGCGGCTACCAGCCTGGCTATGTGATAGGCGGTGTGCCGGGCAACTTCGACGTGTCTGCACGTCTGGGGAACAGCCCGTTCATGGTTATCGAGGCGGACGAGTACGACTGCGCCTTCTTCGACAAGCGTTCCAAATTTGTTCATTACAGCCCACGCACGCTGGTGCTCAACAATCTCGAATTCGACCACGCCGATATCTTCGACGATTTGAAGGCCATCCAGAAGCAGTTCCATCATCTGGTGCGACTGGTGCCGGGTCAGGGCAAGATTATTCTTCCCGAACACGACACGCCGCTGAAACAGGTCATGGCGATGGGATGCTGGAGCGAGCAGGAGTACGCCGGTGACGGCTGCACCTGGAATGCCAAAAAGACCTCGCCGGATGCCAGCAAATTCCAGGTCTATCTCAATGGCGAAGTCGCGGGCGAGGTGTCATGGTCCCTGGTGGGCGAGCACAACATGCATAACGCGCTGATGGCCGTTGCCGCCGCACGTCATGTGGGCGTTACGCCTGCGGATGCCTGTCAGGCGCTGGGTACCTTTATCAACGCCCGTCGTCGTCTCGAACTGCGTGGCGAAGCGCATGGCGTGAAAGTGTATGACGATTTCGCACACCACCCGACGGCGATTCTCGCCACGCTGGCGGCGCTGCGCAGCAAGGTGGGCGGCACAGCACGTATTATTGCCGTACTCGAGCCGCGTTCGAACACCATGAAGCTCGGCAAAACCAAAAACGAGCTGGCGCCTGCGCTGGGTCGCGCCGACGAAGTGTTCCTGCTGCAACCGCAGAACATTCCGTGGCAGGTGGCTGAAGTCGCCGAGCGCTGTATTCAGCCCGCGCACTGGCATGCCGATGTGGATGCGCTGGTCGACATGATTGTCAAGACCGCCTTGCCGGGCGATCACATTCTGGTGATGAGCAACGGCGGGTTTGGCGGCATTCACGGCAAGCTGCTGGCGGCCCTTGACAAGAAAGCGCAGAAACTCGCCCAGCAGTAAGCGGCTACCCAAAAAAAGCCCTCGCAGAGCGAGGGCAAAAGGGTGTCGTCGGACAGGACGACGAGGGTTCGTTATAATTCGTTTTACAAGAGCAGGGCGGGATCCTTGCTCTTATTTATAGATCTGAGCCGTAGCATGGTAGTTACCGTCGTTGCGTGCTTCAATGACGCGGTAAGAAGATGCCCCTTCGCTGTCTGCCTTCTGCGACAGCTGCTGACGAATATCCGTTGGCACGCCATTGATACCACTCACAGTGATTGTGCCCATAGGTTGCAGGTTCTGCGCCTGCTGGTCAGTAATGAGCTGTGCGGCCGACGCGCCGAAAGAGACGGCAGTCATCAGACCTAATGCGGCAAAAGCTGTGGTGATTTTCATGATAGTTTCCTTAATTTACCTGTGCGCAGGCTGCCCGCTTTTGTTGAAGTCGGTGCAAGTATCAGCGCAGATTAATTTTTGGATTTATCAGGTCAGAAAACTTCATTCTGCATTAACGGCGTCGCATTACCCGGGGAATCACAGGCTGGCGAACAAATGCACGGTTTTCGCGGCGATAAATCCGTTTTATCGGCGGCTTTTGAATGGATATTCAAAATTCGTCCTTTCAATGGCAACTTGACGAGAACGTCGTGATTAACATTTTCATCAATGCGTCATTACGAGAGTAATTATACATCTAATAACTTGGCATATTAATAGTATGCTAAGTAATTATTAACGCCCTTTTTGCTTTTTTAATAACCGCAAAGCATAAAAGATGTCGTTTTATTGCTCGTTTTTAGTTTAATTTAAGTTAAATCAAAGAATTGAGAAGAATGAACTTTCTGTGCGGAATCTCGCAGGGGATTATGCTGGGGTAAGACGGTTTTAACAGATATCCGGGAGGCAGAGAGGGGCAAAGCCGGTCGGTAAGTGAAACCTACCGACCCGATAACGAACTAAAGCTCTTGTTCGAACAAGCTGAGTATCGCGTCGTACAGCTGTTTTACGGTAAACTTGCGCGCAGGCGTAATGAAGATGGTGTCATCACCGGCGATGGTCCCGAGAATACCTTCCGATTTGCCGAGCGAGTCGAGCAGGCGCGCAATCAGTTGGGCAGCGCCCGGACTGGTGCGGATTACCACTACGGCGTCGTTGTAGTCGATATCCAATACCAGATTTTTCAAGGGACTTGTCGTGGTTGGCACGCCAATTTCGGCGGGAAGACAGTAGACCATTTCCATCTTGGCATTGCGGGTTCTGACGGCACCGAACTTGGTCAGCATGCGTGAAACTTTAGACTGATTGATGTTTTCGAAACCATCATCTTGCAGTGCGACTACGATTTCACCCTGAGAGCTAAACTTCTCTTCTTTCAAGAGCGCCTTGAAAGCTTTGATTAAATCTTCCTGTTTGGCAGGATTACGCATGTTGCACCCATAGGTTCATGATGATAGTGGCGTTGATTATGCATAAATTTGAATTTTTATGCAATAAAACATCGAGTGAAGGTCAAGAAAGACACAGAGACGGCGTTTTTTAGAGGCCCCGCCCTGTGGAGAGAACAAAAAAATAAAACCTTTTATACGAATTGTTAGTTTAATAATTAAAACAAACCTCTTTTCATATTAAATAATTTTGATTTTTTAATCGCTCAGGTACTTTTCCTTTTCCACTCCCTTCCCCGTTATAAATAATTCATCATGCTGATGATTTTTTATCCTTATGATAAAGAATAGTAATTTAATTCCCGCCTTTAAATTCGGAATTTAAATTCTGCGCCAGCTCGCAATATATAAAATGGTCGTTTGTCTTTAATACGGCCATTTACTAAGGTTATTAGGTTAACAGTTATTAAGTGAATGAAAGCATGATGTTTTTTCAACGTCATTTAAAAAGGAGTACAGGATGAAAGTTGCAGTCCTTGGCGCTGCTGGCGGAATAGGCCAGGCCCTCGCTTTACTACTCAAGACTCAATTGCCGTCTGGCTCTGACCTCTCCCTCTATGATATTGCCCCTGTCACGCCGGGCGTAGCGGTAGACCTCAGCCATATCCCCACCGCCGTAAAGATTAAAGGATTCAGTGGTGAAGATGCCCGACCTGCGCTTCAAGGGGCAAACGTTGTGCTTATCTCTGCGGGGGTAGCCCGTAAACCCGGCATGGATCGTTCAGACCTCTTTAAAGTCAATGCGGGCATTATCCGCAATCTGATGCAACAGGTTGCGGAAACCTGTCCACAGGCCTGCATCGGTATTATTACCAATCCCGTCAACACGACGGTCGCCATTGCCGCCGAAGTCCTGAAGAAGGCCGGTGTCTACGACAAGCGAAAACTGTTTGGCGTGACAACACTCGATACGCTGCGCGCCAATACCTTTGTGGCTGAAATGAAAGGCAAACTGCCGCAAGAGGTGGAGGTTTCCGTCATCGGCGGTCACTCCGGGCTGACCATCTTGCCGCTACTGTCTCAAGTCAACGATGTCAGTTTTACGGATGACGAGGTGAAAGACCTGACTCGTCGCATTCAAAATGCCGGAACCGAAGTGGTCGAGGCGAAAGCCGGTGGCGGTTCGGCAACGCTCTCTATGGGGCAGGCGGCTGCGCGGCTGGGGCTTTCACTTGTTGCGGCCATGCAGGGCAAAAGCGAGGTCGTCGAATGTTCGTATGTAGAAGGCGACGGAGAATATGCCCGTTTCTTTGCACAACCGGTTGTGCTCGGAAAAGAGGGGATAGCCGAATATAAACCAATAGGGAGTTTGAGCCAGTTCGAACAGCAGGCGCTGGATTCCATGCTCGCCGAGTTACGCAAAGATATCGAGTTGGGAGAACAGTTCGTGAATGCTCCCTCTCCGACCACTGCGGCAACGTGAAGGCAGACAGAAGCCGGTAACAGGTAACCTATTCCTGATAACCCGCCGGGTCGTACTCCGGCGGTTTGTTATGTCCAAATTTCGGTGAAACGCCGTTTCTACATACTCTTCTCCTCGGCAGCGGGCACCCTGGGTTTCAATATCGAGGTTGCACGCATCCTTCTCTCAAGCAGTTCATCCGTATCGGGATCAAAATAGCGGCTCGGCCAGATAATGGACGGGTGAACCTGTAGCGCATTGGCGATAATCCATTCTCCTTTTGGCCATGGGCGGGAAAGCGCATTGGCGAGCGTTGAAGAGCTTAGCCCGGCTGAACGCGACAGGGCGGCCAGCGTAGTCCGCTGTTTATGCAGTGATGCAATAATATCGGCATGATGCCAATCTTCTTTCCGTAAAAGCATTGTGGCTTCCTTATTTAATGAGCAGGCAGGTGAAATATATAGAGGGTGGCTTTCTCCCTTCTCGATTGGGAAACATATAAAAGCAAATTTATGCACTTTGTTCAAACACGTTTCCCAAAAGATATTATTATTTTTCATCATGAGGGGTTGGGCTTATTCAAACCAGTAAGCAATCAATCTCATTAGGATAACTAGCTGTAATTGTTATTTTTAACCGTTATTCGTTAAGGCAAAGAAAACTTTTTTAGCGGAGTAGGTGATTTTTCGGAATGGTTGGTTATTATTAAAAGATCGTCATTGCTGCCTGTTTTCTGAAAATCCCAAGGGCAGATAAATTGATATAATCTGTTATCCTGATGAATTAATTGTATTTTTATTGGCTGATGATGATTGCTCTTCATTTTAACTTACCGCTGAGGGTTAAATTGCCGAGTTAGTTTTATTTTTCTCCATCAAAATATTTCATCATAAAAAGGAACGGCGTGAGGTAAATAAATTTATTGCTGCAAATTTTAATGGCCTAATGGTATAACTTAAAGGTTCAACTAAAAGAGATATTCCGGTTTTTTCGGGCGGTGTCCTATCGTGAAGGCAACGACCAAACCCTGTTGTCAATAATAATCCGGGTAACGGCAATTCTTCCGGTAGCATTAATCATAATGATATATACACATCAAATAGAGAGTGTACTTATGAATCGTGAGTGGTTTTCAGCTAAAGAACTAACAAGTTTTACTGGATTGCCTTCTTCACCCCAGGGCATACACAGTATGGCGCGACGTCAGGGTTGGGTTAGGCGAAGAAGGTTGGGTGTACAGGGGAGAGGGGTTGAATATCATAGAGATAGCTTGCCAGTTAACACGGGGTCAACGCTTAAGTTGCAGGAGCAGTCCGCGGAATATCTCTTTTCACATCTTCAGGATCCACTCGTTATTTGGATTGAAAGTTATAAACAACTTCATGAGGAAGAGAGAAATAGGATGGTCACGTTCATTATGCGGGAAGGGATTCTGGAAATCATAAATAGGCTGAATAAAATAGATAACAATATTTGTTAAATAAATGAATTCCAGTTTATCTTCTCTATTAATTAACTGTTGATGTAAATTCGACCTCTTATGTGTTACCTGTATTGGGCTGGGCGCTTTCAAAATAATCTCTGTTAATTTCAAGATTTAAAAATAATAAAAGGATTGCCATGAAAAAGGAATGGTTTGCAGCCAAGGAACTTGCAGGGGTAAATGGTTTACCTAAAACGACACAGGGTATCCACGGAATGGCCAGAAGGCAGAAATGGGAGACGCGCCGTCGTCGTGGCGTGCAGGGTAAGGCGGTGGAATATCACATCGGCAGTTTACCGAAACCGATGAAACCCGCGCTGATCATTCAGGAAAAATCTGCCGAATATTTGTCTTCGAGCTGTCATGATCCTTTACTCATCTGGATCGAAAGCTATAAGCAGCTAAACGAACTGGGAACGCGGACAAATCGTGTCCTTCATCGTGAGAGAGGGCATGCTGGCGGTTATCAAGAGGCTCGGAGCGAACAGGGAGGAGGCGCAGCAGAAAAGCGTCAGCCCGGAAGAAGGACAGGAAGACCGCGAATGTGCAAGGCCGCCGGAAGAGCGCGGGCCTTGCAGTTCATTCGACGTTTAACGGGTTCACGTCGGTGGCAGACTCTAGAAATCGCGTTTGACGGCGAGATGGGCAAGCCCTTCAAGCGCACGACGGTGAGAGGATTCTGGCAGCGCCTGAAGGGCCGCGATGGCTTTATCGGCCTCTTCCTCGGCACGCTGGCGCGTGTAGTCGAGCGAGCCGCACTGATGCATGGCTTGCAGCACGGGTTCAAGCAGATGCCTGCCGTTGCCCTGCTCGATGGCCTGGCGAATCATACTGGCCTGCTCGACGTTGCCGTGCTTCATGGCATGAAGCAGCGGAAGCGTGGGTTTGCCTTCGTCCAGATCGTCGCCGGTGTTTTTACCCAGCGTTTCACCGTCGGCGTCGTAGTCGAGCAAATCGTCAATCAGCTGGAATGCGGTACCGAGATAGCGCCCGTAGTCCTGCAAGGCACGTACCTGAGCATCCGTTCCGCCTGCAAGCATGGCTGACGCCTGTGCCGCCGCTTCGAAAAGACGCGCCGTTTTGCTGTAGATAACCTGCATGTAGCTTTCTTCGGTGATGTCGGGGTCGTTGCAGTTCATCAATTGCAGCACTTCGCCTTCGGCAATGACGTTAACGGCTTTCGACATCAGTGCCAGCACGGGCAGCGACTCGAGGTCGGTCATCATCTGGAAGGCGCGGGTATAGATAAAATCGCCTACCAGCACGCTCGCCGCGTTGCCGAAAGCCGCATTGGCCGTCGCCTTGCCGCGGCGCATGTTGGATTCATCGACCACGTCGTCGTGCAACAGCGTTGCAGTATGAATAAACTCTATCAGCGCAGCGACGGTCACATGCTTGTCACCCGTGTAATTCAGGGCGCGGGCGGCAAGCACGGCAATCATCGGGCGAATTCGTTTACCACCACCGCTAATGATGTAATATCCTAGTTGATTGATGAGTGAGACATCAGAGTTCAACTGTTCGAGAATTGCCGCATTAACTGCAGCCATATCCTGTTCGGTGAGGTCGGTAATCTGTTCTAGGTTCATTGTGATTTTTCGGCTTTATTTCTCTTCACCGCAATGAGAACGGGCTCACATTGGCACATGATGCAATCTGTAGTAATGATTGTACTTGAAAAATGAGTGAGATAAACGCGTTCAAGTGAACTGCGCTTTTTTCTTCTTTTCTGGTGATTGTGCTCTTGTCATATGCTGAATTTTTGCGTAGAATTCGCGCCCTATTGTGAATATTTATAGCGCCCTCTGGACTATACAAAGTTGAGTGCGCGGAAAGCGGAGTTTTATATGTACGCGGTTTTCCAAAGTGGTGGTAAACAACACCGAGTAAGCGAAGGTCAAACTGTTCGCTTGGAAAAGCTGGACATCGCAACTGGTGAAACAATTGAGTTTGACCAAGTTCTGATGATCGCTAACGGTGAAGAAATCAACATCGGCTTGCCTTTAATTGCTGGCGGTGTGATCAAGGCAGAAGTTGTTGCTCACGGTCGTGGCGAGAAAATTAAGATCGTTAAGTTTCGTCGTCGTAAGCACTACCGTAAGCAGCAGGGCCACCGTCAGTGGTTCACTGATGTTAAAATCACCGGCATTAGCGCTTAAGTTTAGGAGAGCGAAACTATGGCACACAAGAAGGCTGGCGGTTCCACACGCAACGGTCGCGATTCAGAAGCTAAACGTCTGGGCGTAAAACGCTTTGGCGGCGAAGCAGTACTGGCAGGCAGCATCATCGTTCGTCAGCGCGGCACCAAATTCCACGCGGGTATCAACGTGGGTTGCGGTCGAGACCACACTCTGTTTGCTTTGACTGACGGTAAAGTCAAGTTCGAAGTTAAAGGCAAAGACAACCGTAAATTCATCAGCATCGAAGCTGAATAATTTACCGTCTGCGTCTAGATAGATTGATGTAAGCCCCGCAATTAGTTGCGGGGCTTTTTACATTCTGTTGGCCAACACCGGCAATAAAAATGATAGTCAAGAAGACTGACTTCATCGCAGATTCTCATTTTGCTGTACACTTTATGTGCTATCGCACTGCTTCCGTTGGCGAAGCCTGAGACATTTTTTATGCTGGCAAGTAGCCTGTCTTCTGTTCTGCGGTGCATGACCCGACGGGTTATTTTTGAGCCTTTGTGGACGTTGCAGGAGTAAAGTATTCTGCAATGGGCCATCATGCGTGGCGCCCCGGAACAGAACAAGACTCGATGGCTAGGTATGCATCCGGGTGAATGATTTACGGAGACAGTTCAAATGAAGTTTGTAGATGAAGCGACGATCCTGGTCGTAGCAGGCGATGGCGGTAATGGTTGCGTAAGCTTCCGCCGCGAAAAATATATTCCTCACGGTGGTCCTGACGGTGGTGACGGCGGCGACGGCGGTGATGTTTACCTGATTGCCGACGAAAACCTCAATACCCTGATCGACTACCGTTTTGTGAAGTCTTTCCGTGCCGAACTGCGGTGAAAACGGCCAGAGCCGTGACTGTACCGGTAAACGCGGTAAAGACATCACCATCAAGATTCCCGTGGGCACCCGTGTGCTGGATCAGGGAACCGGCGAAGTGCTGGGCGACATGACGCGTCATGGTCAGGTTCAGCTGGTCGCCAAGGGCGGATGGCATGGTCTGGGCAACACCCGCTTCAAATCGTCCGTCAACCGTTCCCCGCGTCAGAAAACCATGGGTACCAAAGGCGAACTGCGCGATCTGTCTCTCGAGCTGATGCTGCTTGCCGATGTCGGTATGCTGGGTCTGCCGAATGCCGGTAAATCGACCTTCATCCGTTCCGTATCGGCCGCCAAGCCGAAAGTGGCGGACTATCCGTTTACCACGCTGGTTCCGAGCCTCGGCGTCGTGCGTATGGACCACGAGCAGAGCTTCGTGGTTGCCGACATCCCCGGACTTATCGAAGGCGCATCCGAAGGCGCAGGTCTTGGCATTCGCTTCCTGAAGCACCTTGAGCGTTGCCGCGTTCTTCTGCACCTTGTAGATATCGCCCCAATCGATGAATCCGATCCGGTTGAAAACGCGAAGATAATCATCAACGAGTTGCAGCAGTACAACGAAAAGCTGGCAAACAAGCCGCGTTGGCTGGTCTTCAACAAGATTGACGTCATCGGTCAGGAAGAAGCCGAGCGCCGTGCAAAAGAAATCGCCGAAGGCATGGGTTGGGAAGGCGAGTACTTCCTGATTTCCGCCGCCAATCGTGAAGGCGTGAACGCCCTGTGCTGGGAAGTGATGAAGTTCATCAACGAAAATCCGAAGCATATGTCTGTCGAAGAAGCCGTGCCGGAGAAAGTCGAGTTCATGTGGGACGATTACCACCGTGAACAGCTGGCTGTGGCCGAAGAAGACGAAGACGATGATTGGGACGACTGGGATGATGAAGACGACGAAGGCGTTGAAATCATTTACGAACGTTAATCACGCGCTGTCTGCATGATAAATAAAAAAGGTCGCTTACGGGCGACCTTTTTTATGCCTCCCGTTTGACTCGGGAGGCGCAATTTATCAGTTGTTTTGATAGATGTCTTTGTACAGACGGCTCTCGAAGCGGACCAGCGGGGCGCGTCGCGTGCGTTGATCTTCAGGCGGAACCGCATAGCCCGACAGATATTGCACAAAGGCCAGACGCTGCCCACTGGCGGCGGTGATAAAGCCCGACAGGTTGTAAACGCCCGCCAGCGAGCCGGTTTTCGCCGACACCTTGCCGTCGACGCCCGCCTCGTGCAGACCGCCACGATATTGCAGCGTGCCGTCATGACCCGCAAGCGGCAGCATCGAGATGAAATCCAGCTCGTTGTCATGCTGCGCGATGTATTGCAGCGCCTGCATCATGGTTTTCGGTGACACGAGGTCATGACGCGAGAGCCCGGAACCATCCACCTGAATGCTGTTGCCCATCACGATGCCCGCTTTCTGACGCAAAACCTGACGAACGGCGTCGGAACCCGCGCGCCAGGTGCCCGGCACGCCGTAAACCTGATGACCCAACGTGCGGAAAACCGTGTCGGCAATCATGTTGTCGGACTTTTTCAGCATCATGTGCAGCAGGTCGTGCAGCGGTGCCGACTGCGTTTGCGCCAGAATGGTGCCGGCTGGCGTCACGCGAGTCTGGCGTTTCAGGCGGCCGTCTATCTGGATATCGGCCTGCGTCAACTCGTCTTTAAGAATCTCTCCGGCGTAGGCACCGCCGTCCTGAATCGCAAAGGCCAGCGGCAACGGTTCGCTACGCTGCGTGAGACAACCCGTCAGGGTAAAGCGGTTAAACTCGCCCGGAACGACGTCCAGCTCGCAGTACTGTGCATCAGGCGACCCCTTGGCCAGTGTGCGGACCTGACTGAACATCTGCACGGGATAATAGGACGCAACGCGAATAAAGGCGTTTTCGTCGGGTTTGGTGGCACTGTAGAGCGAAACCGAGAAACAGTTGCGGTCAACGATGGCCGCAGCCGGTGGCGCGCTGAAGCACTGTGTGATGTCGTTCCACGGCCAGCCCGGCGCTTTGTCATGACTGGCGAATACCGAGGTATCGACCACCACGTCGCCACTTATCTCTTTCACGCCCTGTTTTTTCAGCGCGGCGACCATATTCCGAATATTCTGACGTTTAAATGTCGGATCGCCGTCAAATCTGGCGATTAAATCACCATGTAAAATACCGTTTCCGATGGTGCCTCTGGTTTCAAGGGTCGTGTTGAAACGAAAATCCGGGCCTAACTGAAGCAGGGCCGCCAGCGCTGTGAAAATCTTCATGGTGCTGGCGGGCAGGGCCATTTGGTCGCCGTGATAGTCGACAACGGGCGTGGTTGCTCCAATCTTCTGTACCAGTACCGATAAATTCGTGCCTTCCGGCAGGTACTGCGTGTAGCTTTCCACCTGGGCGGCGTTGGCATTAAGCGCAAGCGCGCAGGCTAATCCACTGACAATTCGTAAAAAACGCATTATTTTGAGTATAGGCTCTGGATAACTGCAGGATGACGTGGTGCCATACTACGATGCAACGAACGGGGGCGCAACGTGGGTGAAAGTAAACAATGATCCCAAAGGAACTCTACGTTAAAATACCACTCAAATTGAAAAACCCACCTTGGCTTGGAGTTCGCTCCGGGTGAGGTTTTTTTGTTTATCGCCAGAGCGAGTCGGCCACAGAGGCCTGATTTCTACCTGATAAATTCAGGACGGTGTTTACCGAAAGGACAAAGTTAGAGGCAATAAAATATGAATCAGATTCCGATGACATTGCGTGGCGCTGAAAAATTACGTGAAGAACTTGACCATCTCAAGAGCGTTCGTCGCCCAAAAATTATTGCTGACATTGCTACTGCCCGCGAGCATGGCGACTTGAAAGAGAACGCCGAATACCACGCTGCCCGTGAGCAACAGGGGTTCTGCGAAGGCCGAATCCAGGAAATCGAAGCCAAGCTGTCAAACGCCCAGGTTATTGATGTCAAAAAAATTCCTGCCAATGGGCGTGTCGTCTTCGGTGCGACCGTCAAGGTGCTTAATCTCGATACCGACGAAGAACAGACCTACCGCATCGTGGGTGATGATGAAGCCGACTTCAAACAGAATCTGATTTCCGTCAACTCGCCGATTGCGCGCGGATTGATTGGCAAGGAAGAAGACGATGTTGTCGTTATCAAGACACCGGGCGGCGAAGTCGAGTTCGAAGTTCAGAAAGTAGAATATATTTAATGCAGGCTCAGGCTGGGTTTTTGTGAACCCTGTCGCTACTTTTACCCATGATTTTAAAGGTAAAATGAAAAAGGCCCGCAAGGGCCTTTTGTAAAAGCTTGTATAGATGGCAACTTTTCGTTAAAACCAAAGCGCTTTTCGTTAAACTCGTAAAAGTTAACGCGGTAAGATAATTTTGCGGTCTTCGGTAGAAGGGCGATACAGTACCAGCATATTGCCGATGACCTGCACGTTGTTCGCCTTGGTTTCCCGCACGATTGCGTCTACGATCAACGTCTTGGTTTCACGCTCTTCGGCGGCAATTTTCACCTTGATAAGCTCGTGATGTTGCAGCGCCTGTTCGATTTCGGCAAGTACGCCTTCAGTGAGGCCGTTATTACCCAGCATGACAACCGGTTTTAACGGATGTGCCAAGCCTTTCAGGAACTGTTTTTGTTTATTGTTAAGATTCATCGTCTTTTTTACTTAAGTTGGGATTGAAAACGGGGCATTCTACCGCCATCTCATCTATATCACCAACTCAGTGTTCAACCGAGTAGCGTGCCGAGACGACTTAACCATAGACTAAACGACGCTAAGAGCTTGTTGTACGGGCTCTACTCAGGGTAGTTTGAAAACTATATGGTTACTAAATAATGTCTAATAAAAAGCGTTCTGCAAGTTCCAGTCGCTGGTTGCAGGAACACTTTAGCGATAAATATGTGTTAGAAGCACAGAAAAAAGGGCTGCGTTCCCGTGCCTGGTTTAAACTTGATGAAATACAGCATGGCGACAAGCTGTTCAAACAAGGGATGACCGTTGTTGACCTCGGCGCAGCGCCGGGTGGATGGTCGCAATACGCAGTAACGCAAATCGGCAGCAAGGGGCGAATCATCGCTTTGGATCTTCTACCTATGGATCCTATCGTGGGTGTCGATTTCCTTCAGGGCGATTTTCGTGATGAACTCGTACTCAAAGCCCTGCTCGAGAGAGTAGGAGAAAACAAGGTTCAGGTGGTCATGTCCGATATGGCCCCGAATATGAGTGGCACTCCGGCAGTCGATATACCAAAATCGATGTATCTGGTTGAATTAGCGCTGGATATGTGTCGTGATGTACTCGCACCAGGCGGAAGTTTCCTGGTGAAGGTGTTCCAGGGAGATGGTTTTGATGAATACCTGCGGGAAATTCGCTCCCTGTTTACGAAGGTTAAGATTCGTAAGCCAGACGCTTCCCGAGCTCGTTCCCGAGAAGTGTACATCGTAGCGACAGGGCGAAAAGTGTAGTTCCCTAACGCTGTTTGTTAACACAGTTGTAATATGAGGTTAATCCCTTGAGTGACATGGCGAAGAACCTGATTCTCTGGTTAGTCATCGCGGTTGTATTGATGTCTGTATTTCAGAGCTTTGGGCCCAGCGAGTCTAATGGCCGTAGGGTAGATTATTCTACCTTCATGTCCGAATTGACCCAAGACCAGATTCGTGAAGCACATATCAATGGCCGTGAAATTGACGTTACCAAGAAAGACAGTAACAAATATACGACCTATATCCCTGTCAACGATCCTAAATTACTGGATACCCTGTTGACGAAGAATGTGAAAGTTGTTGGTGAGCCGCCTGAAGAGCCGAGCCTGCTGGCATCTATCTTTATCTCCTGGTTCCCGATGCTGTTGCTGATAGGGGTCTGGATCTTCTTTATGCGTCAAATGCAGGGCGGTGGCGGCAAAGGTGCAATGTCCTTTGGTAAAAGCAAAGCCCGCATGCTGACCGAAGATCAAATCAAGACGACCTTTGCCGACGTTGCAGGTTGCGACGAAGCCAAGGAAGAGGTGAGCGAGCTGGTTGATTACCTGCGCGAGCCAAGCCGTTTCCAGAAACTGGGCGGTAAAATTCCTAAAGGCGTGCTGATGGTGGGCCCGCCGGGTACCGGTAAAACCCTGCTGGCGAAAGCCATCGCCGGTGAAGCAAAAGTGCCGTTCTTTACCATTTCAGGTTCCGACTTCGTTGAAATGTTCGTGGGTGTGGGTGCATCTCGTGTGCGCGACATGTTCGAGCAGGCCAAGAAAGCGGCACCGTGCATCATCTTCATCGATGAAATCGATGCGGTCGGTCGTCAGCGTGGCGCCGGTCTTGGCGGCGGTCACGACGAACGTGAACAGACCCTGAACCAGATGCTGGTTGAAATGGATGGCTTCGAAGGTAACGAAGGTATCATCGTTATCGCGGCGACCAACCGTCCGGACGTTCTTGACCCGGCCTTGCTGCGTCCAGGTCGTTTCGACCGTCAGGTTGTTGTCGGCCTGCCGGACGTTCGCGGTCGCGAGCAGATTCTGAAAGTTCACATGCGTCGCGTGCCTCTGTCTCCGGACATTGATGCCGCGGTTATCGCACGTGGTACGCCGGGCTTCTCCGGTGCCGACCTCGCAAACCTGGTCAACGAAGCGGCCCTGTTCTCTGCACGTGGCAACAAGCGTGTGGTGTCCATGGTCGAGTTCGAGAAAGCCAAGGATAAAATCATGATGGGTGCGGAACGTCGCTCCATGGTGATGACCGAAGCGCAGAAAGAGTCGACCGCGTATCACGAAGCGGGCCACGCCATCATCGGCTGGTTACTGAAAGACAAGGGCCATGACCCTGTTCACAAGGTAACGATTATTCCGCGTGGTCGTGCACTGGGTGTGACGTTCTTCCTGCCGGAAGGCGATGCCATCAGCGCAAGCCGCGAGAAGCTTGAAAGCCAAATCTCCACCCTTTACGGTGGCCGTCTGGCGGAAGAGATTATCTACGGTGCGGGCAAGGTGTCGACCGGTGCTTCGAACGATATCAAAGTTGCTACCTCGATTGCCCGTAACATGGTCACTCAGTGGGGCTTCTCCGAGAAACTGGGTCCACTTCTGTACGCAGAAGAAGAGGGCGAAGTGTTCCTGGGTCGTTCAGTGGCGAAAGCCAAGCACATGTCCGATGAAACCGCGCGTATCATCGACCAGGAAGTCAAATCCCTGATTGAAACCAACTACAAGCGCGCTCGTGAAATTCTGGATGCCAACATGGATATCCTGCATAACATGACCAAGGCGCTGATGACGTACGAAACTATCGATGCCCCGCAGATCGACGATCTGATGACGCGCAAAGACGTAGTTCGTCCGCCAGCCGGTTGGGACGCAGCAACCAGCACCGGTTCAGACGACAACAACAACGGTACGCCAAAAGCGCCGACGCCTGTTGATGAACCTCGTACGCCAAATCCTGGCAATACGATGTGCGAGCAGTTCAGCGGCAAGTAATCTATTCCGCTGATGGCAGGCTTTGCTTCGCCCGCCTGTACTGACTAAAATAAAACCCCGGCCTCGACCGGGGTTTTTTACATTTCAAGCCAGTGAAAAAGATTCCAGGCTATCCCTACAGGAACCCAGCATGCAGCTCACCGCACACGGCAGCACCCTCAACCTCGATTTCCCGCAGGTCATGGGAATTCTCAACGTTACGCCAGACTCCTTCTCCGACGGCGGTCGTCACAACAGCCTCGAGTTGGCGATTGCCCATGCCAAGGCGATGGTCGATGCAGGCGCGACCATTCTCGACATTGGCGGCGAATCTACGCGTCCCGGTGCGGCGGAGGTCAGCGATGACGAAGAGCTTTCCCGCGTGGTTCCTGTCGTCGAGGCCTTGGCCCGACGTTTTGACGTGTGGCTGTCAGTGGATACCTCAAAGGCATCGGTCATCCGCGAATCGGCCAAGGCAGGAGCGCATTTGATTAACGATATTCGCTCGCTGCAGGAGCCGGGCGCGATGCAGGCGGCGGCGGCAACCGGTTTGCCGGTCTGCCTGATGCACATGCAGGGCGAGCCGAAAACCATGCAGCATGCGCCGCACTACGATGACGTGGTTGCCGATGTCGACAGCTATTTTGTGCGACACATCGCCCAATGCAGGGATGCCGGCATTCCGAAAGAGAAATTGTTGCTCGACCCGGGCTTCGGTTTCGGTAAGAATTTGCAGCATAACTATGCGTTGCTGGCCAGATTGGCCGAATTCCATCATTTTGGTTTGCCGCTCCTCGTCGGCATGTCGAGAAAATCGATGATTGGCCAGCTGTTGCACGTTTCGCCTGAACAGCGGGTGACAGGAAGCGTTGCCTGTGCGGTAATTGCCGCCATGCAGGGCGCACAGATCGTTCGCGTTCACGATGTCAAAGAGACGGTGCAGGCTATGCGCATTGTCGAAGCAACACTTTCAGCTAAGAAGGGATGAAAAATAAATTATGAGCAACCGTAAATACTTTGGTACAGACGGCATTCGTGGCAAGGTTGGCGATACCCCGATTACGCCTGATTTTGTACTGAAGCTCGGTTGGGCCGCGGGCAAGGTTCTGGCCCGCCACAGTTCCGGTAAGGTGATTATCGGGAAAGACACCCGTATTTCCGGTTATATGCTTGAGTCCGCGCTGGAAGCGGGCCTGGCGGCGGCGGGGCTTTCCGCGTCCTTCACCGGTCCAATGCCGACACCGGCCATCGCCTACCTGACCCGTACCTTCCGCGCCGAAGCCGGGATCGTTATCTCTGCTTCGCACAATCCTTACTACGACAACGGCATCAAGTTCTTCTCGACCGACGGCGCAAAATTGCCGGACCACGTCGAAGAAGCCATCGAAGCCGAAATGGAAAAACCACTGACCTGCGTCGAGTCCGCCGAGCTGGGTAAAGCCAGCCGTATCGTCGATGCCGCAGGGCGTTATATCGAATTCTGCAAGGGCACCTTTCCGGCCGAACTGAGCCTGAGCAGCCTGAAAATCGTGGTGGACTGCGCCAATGGCGCGACCTATCACATTGCGCCAAGCGTGATGCGCGAACTCGGCGCGAAAGTGATTGCCATCGGCTGCGAGCCTGACGGCATGAACATCAACGAAGGCTGTGGCGCAACCGACGTCACAATGCTGCAACAGCGGGTTCTGGAAGAAAAGGCCGATCTGGGTCTGGCCTTTGACGGCGACGGCGACCGCATCATCATGGTCGACCACGAAGGCAACAAGGTCGATGGCGATCAGATTCTCTACATCATTGCCCGCGAAGGTTTGCGTCAGGGGCAGCTGAAAGGCGGCGTAGTCGGCACGCTGATGAGCAATATGGGCCTCGAACTGGCGCTCAGGCAGCTGGGTATCCCGTTTGCCCGCGCGAAGGTTGGCGACCGTTACGTGCTCGAAAAACTCCAGGAAAAAGGCTGGCGTATCGGTGCCGAGAACTCCGGTCACGTTATCCTGCTGGACAAAACCACCACGGGTGACGGCATTGTTGCCGGTTTGCAAGTGCTCACTGCAATGGTTCGCAACCACATGAGCCTGCATGATCTCTGTAGCGGCATGAAGCTGCTGCCGCAGATTCTGGTCAATGTGCGCTTCTCGGGTGACAGCGATCCGCTGGAAGATGCAACGGTCAAAAGCGTGACGGCCGAAGTGGAGAAAGAGCTGGCGGGCAAGGGCAGGGTACTGCTGCGCAAGTCAGGGACCGAGCCTCTTATCCGTGTAATGGTTGAAGGCGAAAATGCGACGCTGGTCGAAAGTCTGGCCAACCGCATTGCCGATGCCGTAAAAGCGGTGTGATAATATCCAGCGGCAGCCTTCGGGGTGCCGCTGGATATTTGCAGGTTAAGAAATTTATCTGCCAGGTGTACAAGGTGTCGATTGCTCATCTTATCGCCGGAAATGCGAATAAAATACGCCATTTGGCGTTTTTTTCCGCAAACGAACGCCAACCCGAAAATTGCTCTTGCGCAGCCCATAGGGTTTGGTTAGTATTCAGACCCGCTTCAGTAGGTCCTTGAAGACCTGCGCTAGTGATAGTAAGAAGCAGGTGTGAAGCAACTAGCACGCGGTGAACCCGCAAGGATACAGGTACAACTATGTACGATGCTCTTCTGGTGATTTTCCTTATCGTGGCAATCGGCCTTGTAGGTCTGGTTATGCTGCAACAAGGTAAAGGTGCAGATATGGGAGCCTCTTTCGGAGCAGGTGCATCAGGCACGTTGTTCGGTTCGAGCGGTTCCGGTAACTTTATGACCCGCATGACGGCTATTTTGGCGGCGCTGTTCTTCGTCATCAGCTTGATTCTGGGGAACATGAGCACCAACAAGAGCCAAAAAGGCAGCGAGTGGGAAAATCTCGGTCAGCCAGTGAAATCTGAGCAGACAACTGCACCGGCCGCACCAACTGGCCCAAGCAGCGATATTCCCAAGTAAGTTGTTGTAGACCGTATCGCAGTAAGCAGTACACAAAGATTTAAAAAGCTTTTGACGCCAGCGTCGGGGCTTGTAAGCAAGAAGTAAAGCGTTCTAAACAATTGCAATTACTTGGACAGTAAGCGCGATTGAGAAAACAGAGTGCCGAGGTGGTGGAATTGGTAGACACGCTACCTTGAGGTGGTAGTGCCCGAATGGGCTTACGGGTTCAAGTCCCGTCCTCGGTACCAATCTTTTGATGACTTGCATTCTTGCGGTTATCGGCGTAATATTTTGCGGCATCAAGTCGCGGTAATATAAATACGCGTTACGTTGTTTTCGGACGCGGGGTGGAGCAGCCTGGTAGCTCGTCGGGCTCATAACCCGAAGGTCGTCGGTTCAAATCCGGCCCCCGCAACCACTTTCCTCAAGTATTTGTTTCAAATATACTGCTAGTATCCTCCCTGGTGCTTCCGAGTATCCATTTGAAAAAAATCCTTTTGAAAGTGCACCGAAGCCGCCTTGCGGCAAATAGGGTCCAGTTGCATAAAGCCCCGATTTATCGGGGTTTTTTATTATTGTTTCGGCAATAAGGACTGGCAGCAGAATCACTGGGCTATAGGCCCTTTTTTTATGTCTTGGGGGTGGACTTGTCCACATTAGAACAAAAGTTAACAGAGATGATTTCAGCACCGGTCGAAGCCCTGGGTTTCGAACTGGTAGGTATCGAGTTCGTTCGAGCTCGCCAATCGACGCTACGCATCTATATTGATAGTGAAGACGGGATCAACGTTGATGATTGTGCTGATGTCAGCCACCAGGTTAGCGCCGTTCTCGAAGTAGAAGATCCGATTACCGTTGCCTATAACCTGGAAGTTTCCTCCCCGGGCCTCGATCGCCCTATGTTCACCGCAGAACATTATCAACGATTCCTTGGTGATGAAGTCAGCGTTGTGTTGCGAATGGCAATGCAGAACCGCCGCAAATGGCAGGGAATAATCAAGGCTGTCGAAGGCGAAATGATCACGGTTACGGTGGATGGGAAAGACGAAGTGTTCGCACTGAGCAACATCCAGAAGGCGAACCTGGTACCCCACTTTTAAAGTTAGGATGAGGCAACTAGGATGAATAAAGAAATTCTGGCTGTTGTAGAAGCAGTTTCGAATGAAAAGTCCCTTCCGCGCGAGAAAATTTTTGAAGCGCTGGAAACTGCATTGTCGACAGCGACCAAGAAAAAGTACGAGCAGGAAATCGAAGTTCGCGTCACCATCGACCGTAAGACCGGCGACTTTGACACTTTCCGCCGCTGGGTAGCCGTAGACGAAGTCACTCAGCCGACGCGTGAAATCACGCTCGAAGCTGCGCAATACGAAGATCCATCCATTGAACTGGGTGGCTACATCGAAGATCAAATCGAATCCGTCACCTTTGACCGTATCACCACGCAAACCGCCAAACAGGTTATCGTACAGAAAGTACGTGAAGCCGAGCGTGCGATGGTAGTCGATGCTTTCCGTGAACAGGAAGGCGAAATCGTGACCGGCGTCGTCAAGAAAGTAAACCGTGACAGCATCGCCCTGGATCTCGGCAGCAACGCTGAAGCCGTTATCCTGCGCGAAGACATGCTGCCGCGCGAAAACTTCCGCTCCGGTGACCGTATTCGCGGCGTTCTTTACGCTGTGCGCCCTGAAGCGCGCGGTGCTCAGCTGTTCGTTAGCCGTTCACGCAACGAGATGCTGGTTGAACTCTTCCGCATCGAAGTGCCTGAAATCGGCGAAGAGCTGATTGAAATCAAGGCCGCAGCCCGCGATCCGGGTTCACGCGCCAAGATTGCAGTAAAAACCAACGATAAGCGTATCGACCCTGTTGGTGCTTGTGTCGGTATGCGCGGTGCGCGCGTTCAGGCCGTTTCCAGTGAACTGGGCGGTGAACGTATCGATATCATCCTCTGGGATGACAATCCTGCGCAATTCGTTATCAACGCCATGGCGCCGGCTGATGTCGCGTCTATCGTTGTTGATGAAGACAAGTGCACCATGGATATCGCCGTTGAAGCCAGCAATCTGGCACAGGCGATTGGCCGTAATGGCCAAAACGTACGTTTGGCTTCCCAGCTTCTCAAGCAGCATCGTGGCGATGACAAGTGGGAACTGAACGTGATGACGGCAGACGACCTGCAGGCCAAACATCAGGCCGAGGCGCATGCTGCAATCGAAACCTTCACCAAATACCTCGCTATCGACGAAGATTTCGCGACAGTCCTGGTTGAAGAAGGTTTCTCTACCCTCGAAGAGCTGGCTTACGTGCCGGTCAACGAGTTGCTAGAAATCGATGGTCTGGACGAAGACACGGTTGACGCGCTGCGCGAACGCGCAAAAGAAGCGCTGACTACCCTGGCCCTTGCACAGGAAGAAAGTCTCGGTGACAACAAGCCTGCTGAGGACCTGCTGAATCTTGCAGGTTTGGAACGCAGCATGGCGTTTAAACTGGCAGCAATCGGTGTTTGCACGCTGGAAGATCTTGCCGAGCAGGGTGTCGACGATCTCACTGATATTGAAGGTCTTAATGACGAACAGGCGGGTGAATTAATCATGGCCGCTCGTAATATCTGTTGGTTCGGCGACAATGCGTAATAAACTGTAGCAGGAAGGAACAGCATGACAGATGTAACCGTAAAATCGCTGGCAGCGGAGATCCAAACTCCTGTCGATCGCCTGGTACAGCAATTTGCTGACGCAGGGATTGATAAGTCTGAAGCTGACTCTGTCACCCAGCATGAAAAAGAAACATTGCTGGCGCATTTGAATGGTGGAAATTCGAATGCGACAAACAAACTAACGTTGCAACGCAAAACGCGTAGTACACTTAATGTTCCGAGCACCGGCGGGAAGAGTAAATCGGTGCAAATCGAAGTCCGCAAGAAACGCACTTATGTTAAACGTGATATGACCGAAGCAGAACTTGCCCAGGCCGAAGCGGAAGAGCAGTCAAAGCGTGAAGCGGAAGAACAGGCTCAGCGTGTAGCACAAGAGCAGGCCCAGCAAGCGGCCGCTCAAGAGAAAGCTAAACGTGAAGCCGCTGAGCAAGCCAAACGTGAGGCCGCTGAAAAAGCTAAGCGTGACGCAGCGGAAAAAGATAAAGTGACGAATCAACATACCGATGAAGTAACCAAGCCAGGTCAGGCAGAAAAAGCACGCCGCGAAGCAGAAGCCGCAGAGCTGAAGCGTAAAGCGGAACAGGAAGCCCTGCGCAAAATCGAAGAGAACGCCAAACGCGTTGCCGAAGAAGCACGTAAGATGGCCGACTCCGGCGTATGGACTGAAGCGACTGCCCCTGGCGAAGCCGAAGCCGAAACTGCCGACTACCACGTCACCACTTCCCAGCACGCACGTGCCGCCGAAGATGAAAATGACGCGAAAGTCGAAGGCGAACGCCGCACCCGTACTCGTGGCGGCAAAGCGACCAAGCAGAAGAAAGGCAATAAACTGTCTGAATCCAAAGCCGATCGCGAAGAAGCGCGTGCCGTTGGCCGTAATGGTAAAGGCAAGCGTAAGCCAAGCACCCTGCAACAGAGCTTCAACAAGCCTGTCGTAGCGGTTAACCGCGACGTTGTCGTTGGCGAAACCATTACCGTTGCCGAACTGGCCAACAAAATGGCCGTCAAAGGTTCTCAGGTCATCAAAACCATGATGAAACTGGGCGCAATGGCGACCATCAACCAGGTTATCGATCAGGAAACAGCTCAGCTGGTTGCTGAAGAGATGGGCCACAAGGTTATCCTGCGTCGTGAGAACGAGCTGGAAGAAGCGCTGATGAGCGACCGTGATACCGGTGCCTCGGCAGCGGCCGAACAGCGTGCGCCAGTCGTGACCATCATGGGCCACGTTGACCACGGTAAAACCTCTTTGCTCGACTACATTCGTTCAACGAAAGTAGCCGCAGGCGAAGCGGGTGGTATTACCCAGCACATCGGTGCATACCACGTCGAAACCGAAAACGGCATGATTACCTTCCTGGATACCCCGGGACACGCCGCATTTACCTCAATGCGTGCTCGTGGTGCCAAGGCGACCGATATCGTGGTTCTGGTAGTGTCTGCCGATGACGGCGTGATGCCTCAGACCGTTGAAGCCGTACAGCATGCGAAAGCCGCTGGCGTGCCAATCGTGGTTGCAGTAAACAAAATCGACAAGCCGGAAGCCGATCCCGATCGCGTTAAAACCGAGCTGTCCCAGTATAACGTCATGCCGGAAGAGTGGGGCGGCGAGTCTCCGTTCATCCACGTATCCGCGAAAGCCGGTACCGGTATCGACGACCTGCTGGAAGCTATCCTGCTGCAAGCCGAAGTTCTCGAACTGAAAGCGGTGCGCACCGGTATGGCGAGCGGCGTTGTTATCGAATCCTTCCTTGATAAAGGCCGTGGCCCTGTGGCGACCGTGCTGGTTCAGGAAGGTACGCTGAACAAGGGTGACATCATCCTGTGTGGCTTCGAATACGGCCGTGTGCGTGCGATGCGTGACGAAATGGGTCGCGATATCACCTCTGCGGGTCCTTCCATTCCTGTCGAAGTTCTGGGTTTGTCCAGCGTTCCGGCTGCGGGTGATGAAGTGACTGTAGTGCGTGACGAGAAGAAAGCGCGCGAAGTGGCACTGTATCGTCAAGGTAAATTCCGCGAAGTTAAACTGGCTCGCCAGCAGAAATCCAAACTGGAGAACATGTTCGCGAACATGACCGAAGGTGAAGTTTCTGAACTGAACATCGTGTTGAAATCCGACGTGCAGGGTTCTTGCGAAGCGATTTCCGATGCGCTGCAAAACCTGTCTACGCCTGAAGTTAAAGTCAAGATCGTGGGTATGGGTGTAGGCGGTATTACCGAAACCGACGCGACTCTGGCTGCAGCTTCGAACGCTATCATCCTGGGCTTCAACGTGCGTGCCGATGCTTCTGCTCGCCGCGTAGTTGAAAACGAAAGCCTGGATCTGCGTTACTACTCCGTCATCTATAACCTGATTGACGAAGTCAAGCAGGCGATGAGCGGTATGTTGGCGCCAGAATACAAACAGCAAATCATTGGTCTGGCTGAAGTTCGTGACGTGTTCAAGTCACCGAAATTCGGCGCTATCGCAGGCTGTATGGTGACTGAAGGTATGATCAAGCGTAACAACCCAATCCGTGTTCTGCGTGACAACGTGGTTATCTACGAAGGCGAGCTGGAATCCCTGCGTCGCTTCAAGGATGACGTTGCAGAAGTCCGTAACGGCATGGAATGTGGTATCGGCGTTAAGAACTACAACGACGTACGTCCTGGCGATGTGATCGAAGTCTTCGAAATCATCGAAATCAAACGTACCATCGCTTAACGTTTTACGTTTTTGATTGTATCCAGAACGATAGGGGGCCTTGCGCCCCTTATTTGTCTGGGGCCTGTTGAAGTAAAAGTGTGGAGTAAATAATTATGGCTAAAGAGTTCAGCCGTACCCAGCGCGTCTCCCAGGAGATGCAAAAAGAGATTGCCATCATTTTACAGCGTGAAGTCAAAGACCCGCGCGTAGGCATGGCGACCGTCTCCGGCGTGGAAGTTTCCCGCGATCTGGCTTATGCCAAAGTTTTCGTGACCTTTCTGGACGTATTGACCAGCGAACCCCAGGATCCCGACCGCGTTAAAAACGGTATCAAGGCCCTGCAGGACGCCTCTGGTTTCATCCGTACCCTGATTGGCAAGGCCATGCGCCTGCGTGTTGTGCCCGAGCTGACTTTCGCCTACGACAACTCTCTGGTCGAGGGCATGCGTATGTCCAACCTCGTGACCAATGTCGTGAAAAATGATGCCGAACGTCGTTCAGCAGCAGGCGACGACGAGGAATCATAATGAGTCGCCCACGTCGCCGCGGTCGTGATATTCACGGCGTTTTACTGCTGGATAAATCACTCGGTCTGTCGTCCAACGATGCATTGCAGAAGGTGAAGCGCCTCTACAATGCCAATCGCGCAGGGCATACCGGCGCGTTGGACCCGCTGGCCACCGGCATGTTGCCGCTGTGTCTCGGCGAAGCCACCAAGTTTTCGCGTTTTCTGCTCGACTCCGACAAGCGTTACCGCGTCATTGCCCGCATGGGGCAGCGTACGGATACCTCTGATGCCGAAGGCCAGATTATCTCCGAACGTCCGGTGACCTTTGGTCAGGCCGAACTCGACGCCGCGCTTGAAAGCTTCCGTGGCGAGACGCAGCAAATCCCTTCAATGTATTCCGCATTGAAATATCAGGGCCGTAAACTCTACGAGTATGCGCGCGAAGGGATTGAAGTGCCGCGTGAGTCACGCAGCATTACCGTTTATGAGCTGCAGTTCATTCGCTGGGAAGGCGAGGAAGTCGAACTGGAGATTCACTGTTCCAAAGGCACCTATATCCGCACCATCGTCGACGACCTTGGCGAGAAGCTGGGCTGCGGCGCGCACGTGACGTTTCTGCGTCGTTTGCAGGTAGCGACCTATCCGTTCGAGCGGATGGTGACCATGGAACAGCTTAACGAACTGATTGCCCGCGCCGAAGCGGAAGGTATCGAACCGCGTTTGCTGCTCGACCCGCTGCTGCTGCCGATGGACAGTCCGTGCGAAGATTTTCCGGAAGTCAATTTACTGCCCGTGGTGGCCGGCTATGTGAAGCAGGGTCAACCGGTGCAAGCCTCGGGCACGCCGCTTTCGGGCCTTGTGCGCATGACCGAAGGCGAAGAGCGTAAGTTCATCGGTGTTGGTGAAATCGATGATCAGGGCCGCGTTGCTCCCAAACGTCTGGTCGTAGAGTATCCTGAGTAAACGGCGGGTCTGCAATTGCAGGCCGGCGGTTAACACAGTGTTGCTCATGTTGCGATCGGGCATATCAAAGAGTAGAATAGCGCAGCTTATGCATGGGGTAGCTGAATTAGAGATCGGCGCCCGTTTAATTAATCTATAATATTTTGGAGTTCATTATGTCTCTAAGCGTTGAAGCTAAAGCTCAAATCGTTGCAGACTTCGGTCGTGGTACCAACGACAGCGGTTCTACCGAAGTTCAGGTTGCTCTGCTGACTGCACAGATTAACCATCTGCAAGGTCACTTCTCCGAGCACAAGAAAGATCACCACAGCCGTCGTGGTCTGCTGCGTATGGTTTCTCAGCGTCGTAAGCTGCTGGATTACCTGAAAGGTAAAGACGTAGCACGTTACACCAGCGTTATCGAACGTCTTGGTCTGCGTCGCTAAGTTAGCGAGTTTCAGTGTAAAGGGGCCAAGTTGGCCCCTTTATTCTAGGGAGCAACGGTAAACAGGCTATTGCCAGAAACCTTGTTTCTACGCTACTTTTTTATAAATACGTTTCTTTGTGAAGTTTTATAAAAAAGTAGAGTTTTAAAGAGTAGATTGTTAGCGAGATCTTCCATTGCAGAGGTTCGCGCGGCTAATGAGAGACTTTAATCCCGACGAGAGGGTTAAGGATTGTCATTAGTCGCGAGGATGTAATGTGAAGTTCAGATTTTATTGACGTGAACTGCTGTCATAACAGCTGCGCGTCGCAAAAAAGGATATTACATTGTCATTTCTTGATGCAAAAATTCGCAAGTTCCAATACGGTCAGCATACCGTAACGATCGAAACCGGCATGATGGCTCGTCAGGCCACCGCAGCCGTTATGGTTAGCATGGACGACACCGCGGTATTCGTGACCGTTGTCGGCCAGAAAAAAGCCAAGCCGGGCCAGAGCTTCTTCCCTCTGACCGTCAACTACCAGGAGCGTACCTACGCTGCCGGTAAGATCCCGGGCAGTTTCTTCCGTCGTGAAGCCCGTCCAAGCGAAGGCGAGACCCTGACTTCCCGTCTGATCGACCGTCCAATTCGTCCACTGTTCCCGGACAGCTTCCTGAATGAAGTTCAGGTTATTGCGACCGTTGTTTCCCTGAACCCGCAGGTTAACCCTGACATCGTTGCGATGATCGGTGCTTCTGCTGCGCTTAGCCTGTCAGGCATTCCGTTCAACGGCCCAATCGGTGCAGCGCGCGTAGGTTATATCAATGACCAGTACGTGCTGAACCCGACCGCCGACGAACTGCTTGAAAGCAAGCTGGACCTCGTTGTTGCCGGTACTCAGAACGCCGTTCTGATGGTTGAATCCGAAGCCGAAGTGCTGAGCGAAGAGCAGATGCTGGGCGCGGTTGTTTACGGTCACGAGCAACAGCAGATCGTTATCAACGAAATCAACGCGCTGGTTGCCGAAGCCGGCAAGCCAAAGTGGGACTGGCAGCCAGAAGCCGTCAACGACGCGCTGCACGCTCGCATTGCTGCGAAAGCCGAATCCCTGCTGGGCGATGCTTACCGCATCACCGACAAGCAGGAGCGTTATGCTCGCATCAACGTCATCAAGGACGAAGTCATCGCTTCCCTGCAAGCCGAAGACGAAACCCTGGATGCTGGCGAGATTGCCGATCTGCTGGGCGCTATCGAGAAGAACGTGGTGCGTAGCCGCGTACTGAGCGGTGCTCCACGTATCGATGGCCGCGAAAAAGACACCATCCGTGCACTGGATGTGCGTACCGGCGTTCTGCCACGTACTCACGGCTCTTCACTGTTTACCCGTGGCGAGACTCAGGCGCTGGTTACCGCAACGCTGGGTACAACCCGTGATGCGCAGAATCTTGACGAACTGATGGGTGCCAAAACCGACACCTTCCTGTTCCACTATAACTTCCCTCCGTACTCCGTAGGCGAAACCGGCATGGTTGGTTCTCCCAAGCGTCGCGAAATCGGTCACGGCCGTCTGGCGAAACGCGGTGTGCTGGCAGTCATGCCGAAGTTTGAAGATTTCCCATACACCGTTCGCGTTGTTTCCGAAATCACCGAATCAAACGGCTCATCTTCCATGGCTTCCGTTTGTGGCGCGTCACTGGCCCTGATGGACGCAGGTGTGCCAATCAAGGCCGCCGTTGCGGGTATCGCGATGGGTCTGGTTAAAGATGGCGACAACTTCGTTGTTCTGTCCGACATTCTGGGTGACGAAGACCACCTGGGCGACATGGACTTCAAGGTTGCCGGCAGCATCGACGGTATCACTGCGCTGCAGATGGATATCAAAATCGAAGGCATCACCCGTGAAATCATGCAGGCGGCATTGAGCCAGGCCAAAGGTGCTCGTACGCACATCCTGAGCGTCATGAACAATGCCATCAGCGAATCTCGCGGCGACATCTCCCAGTCTCGCGCCACGTATTCACACCATCAAGATTAACGCTGACAAGATTAAAGACGTCATCGGTAAAGGTGGTTCTGTAATCCGTGCGCTGACCGAAGAAACCGGCACGACCATCGAAATCGAAGATGACGGCACCGTGAAAATTTCTGCGACCGACAACGAGAAAGCGAAACACGCTATCCGTCGTATCGAAGAAATTACTGCCGAAATCGAAGTTGGCCGTATCTATCAGGGTAAAGTGACCCGTATCGTTGACTTTGGCGCATTCGTTGCCATCGGTGGCGGTAAAGAAGGTCTGGTTCACATTTCTCAAATCGCCGACAAGCGCGTAGAGAAAGTGACTGATTACCTGACAATGGGCCAGGAAGTTCCGGTCAAGGTTCTGGAAGTTGATCGTCAGGGCCGTGTGCGCTTGAGCATTAAAGAAGCGACCACCCCTTCTGAAGATTCGGCCGAGCCAGCTGCAGAGTAATCTGTAACCTGTAGTTTACAGCTCCCGGTTTAATCGCCGGGAGTTGTTCGTATCACGAGTGCAGGATGCACTTGTGCTAAGCAAGCGGATAACAGGAAGTTTGTCCAATGTTTGTCTTCGGGAGTTGAAATGAAGCCTTTCTTGCGCTGTTGTTATGTTGCGACAACACTTTTGTTGGCAGGATGCAGCAACCATGATTGGCGCAAAAACGAAGTCCTGGCGATCCCGTTGCAGCCTACTTTGCAGCAGGAAGTGATCCTGGCGCGTATGGAACAAATACTTGCCAGTCGCTCATTGACAGATGATGAGCGTGCACAGCTATTATATGAGCGCGGTGTGCTGTATGATAGTCTCGGACTCAGAGCACTAGCGCGAAATGATTTTTCACAAGCGCTATCTATTCGTCCTGATATGCCAGAAGTTTTTAACTACCTGGGGATTTACCTAACGCAGGCCGGCAACTACGATGCCGCCTATGAAGCGTTTGATTCTGTACTAGAGCTTGATCCAACTTACAATTACGCGCGTTTGAATCGCGGTATCGCCCTGTATTACGGTGGCAGATATTCGCTAGCGCAGGATGATTTGCAGGCGTTTTATCGAGACGATCCAAATGATCCCTTCCGTTCGTTGTGGCTATACCTTGCGGAGAGAGAAATCAATCCCAAGAATGCCGATGTAGCGCTTCAAGAGCGTTACGACAAAGCGGACAGAGGGCAATGGGGATGGAATATCGTCGAATTCTACCTTGGCAAAATCAGCGAATCTACGCTGATGGACCGCCTGAAGGCAGAAGCAACGGATAACACTTCGCTCGCTGAGCATCTCAGTGAAACTGACTTCTATTTAGGTAAGCATTACCTAAGTCTGGGGGACAAGGACAGCGCTTCTGCACTGTTCAAACTGACGGTAGCTAACAACGTTCATAACTTTGTTGAGCACCGCTATGCATTGTTGGAATTGGCGCTTTTGGGCCAAGAGCAAGACGACCTATCAGAATCGGACCAGCAATAGCTGACGACACTAATCAGCCTGATTAACCATGGCTTATGCCATTTTTAATCGTCTTAACGGGCGAGGGTTGCTTTGTTCGTTTTATAAACTAATTTGAGCCGGTTCACACTTTTCAATGAAAATGACTGAAAATTTTCTCGACGAGTTATGTAGACTGGCTGCCATTATTAATGAGGCACGTGTACATGACTACTGAGCTTGAAACCTCTTTTGCTGACCTGGGGCTGTCTGCTCCTATCATTTCTGCCCTGAACGATCTGGGCTACGAAAAACCATCACCGATCCAGGCCGAGTGTATTCCTCACCTGTTGAACGGTCGCGATGTTCTGGGTATGGCCCAGACCGGTAGTGGTAAAACTGCAGCCTTCTCGCTGCCACTGTTGCACAACATTGATGCTTCCCTGAAAGCACCACAAATTCTCGTTTTGGCCCCGACCCGCGAACTGGCGGTTCAGGTTGCCGAAGCCATGACCGATTTCTCCAAGCACATGCACGGCGTGAACGTTGTTGCATTGTACGGCGGCCAGCGTTATGACGTGCAGCTGCGCGCTCTGCGTCAGGGTCCACAGGTTGTTGTGGGTACTCCGGGCCGTCTGCTGGACCACCTGAAACGCGGTACTCTGAACCTCTCCAACCTGAGCGGTCTGGTACTGGACGAAGCCGATGAAATGCTGCGTATGGGCTTCATCGAAGACGTAGAAACCATCATGGCGCAGATCCCGGCTGAACATCAGACCGCGCTGTTCTCTGCAACCATGCCGGAAGCGATTCGTCGCATTACTCGTCGCTTCATGAAAGATCCGCAGGAAGTGCGTATCCAGTCAAGCGTAACCACTCGTCCGGACATCAGCCAGAGCTACTGGTCTGTATACGGTATGCGCAAGAACGAAGCGCTGGTTCGCTTCCTGGAAGCGGAAGACTTTGACGCAGCCATCATCTTTGTTCGCACGAAGAATGCGACCCTGGAAGTGGCCGAAGCGCTGGAGCGTAGCGGTTACAGCTCTGCTGCATTGAACGGCGACATGAACCAGGCCCTGCGCGAGCAGACTCTGGAACGTCTGAAAGACGGCCGTCTGGATATTCTGATTGCAACCGACGTGGCAGCACGTGGTCTGGACGTTGAACGTATCAGCCTGGTGGTAAACTACGATATCCCTATGGATTCCGAGTCTTACGTTCACCGTATCGGCCGTACCGGTCGTGCTGGCCGTGCGGGTCGCGCGCTGCTGTTCGTCGAGAACCGCGAACGTCGTCTGCTGCGCAACGTAGAACGCACCATGAAGCTGACCATTCCAGAAGTGGAATTGCCAACTGCAGAAGTGCTGGGTCAACGTCGTCTGGCCAAGTTTGCCGCTAAAGTTCAGCAGCAGCTTGAAAGCAGCGATCTTGATCAATACCGTGCGCTGCTGGCTAAACTTCAGCCTGCCGAAGAGCTGGACGTTGAAACTCTGGCTGCCGCACTGCTGAAAATGGCTCAGGGCGAACGTCCTCTGATCGTTGCTGCAGATCCAGTATTCAAGAGCCGTCCACCGCGTCGTGAATTCGAAGACCGTGGTGACCGTCCTTCACGTGGCGACCGTCCTGTTCGCGGTGATCGTCCTTCACGTGATGGCGATCGTCCAGCGCGTGATGGCGCTCCACGTCGTGAACGTCGTGACGCTGGCGAGATGGAACTGTACCGCATTGAAGTTGGCCGTGATGACGGTGTCGAAGTTCGTCACATCGTTGGCGCTATCGCCAACGAAGGCGATATCAGCAGCCGTTACATCGGTAACATCAAGCTGTTCGGTACCCACTCAACTATCGAGCTGCCTAAAGGTATGCCGGGCGAGATCCTGTCTCACTTCACCCGTACCCGCATCCTGAACAAGCCGATGAACATGCAGTTGATGGGCGATGCAGTGCCACAGTCCGACCGTCGTGAACGTCCGGCCGGTGGTGATCGTCGTGGTAACGGTGCGCCGCGCTCTTTCAGCGGTGAACGTCGTGAAGGTGGTGCAGGCCGTGGCCGTCCATTCAACGGCGACCGTCGTGACGGGGGTAACTCTGCAGCCGGCGAACGTCGTCCGCCAAGCCGCGCACCACGTCGCACAACTGACGCATAATCTGTCCGACTTTCCAAAGTCCCGATAGATGAGCAATAAGAACCAGCCTCCGGGCTGGTTTTTTTTGCCTTAACACCTCTTATTTTTGTTTGGCGCAGTCAAAAAGCGTCGTCACACGGCTGCCCGACTTTATTCAGCGCGTTGTTAATGCCAGCACGCAATTCGGCCAACGCTTTTTCTTTCTCGTCAATTTGCACCAGTTTGCGTTGCAGGCAGGCGCGTTTTTGTTCGCCGGTAAACTGATCATCGACCCATACGGCCAACACGTCGGCGATTTCTGCGAGGCTGAAGCCCAACATCTTGGCATGTTTGATCATCTTCAAACGCTGTAAATCCACGGCGGAATAGACTTTATAATTGTTGCTGCCGTTGGGCTGCGGAATTTTTTCCAGCAGGCCCTGACGCTCATAATAACGCACCGTATCTTTAGGCAATCCGGCTTTTGAACAGAGTTCGCCAATTCTCATCGTGACCTGCTTCGAGTAAGTTGAGTTGTGCTTGACCGTAGACGCTAGTCCACGGTTTATTCTGTTTGCAGCATATCGTCAAACAGGAAGAGAAACATGGATTCTTTTGATTACACTGATAAAACGGCGCTGATTACGGGAGCATCGTCGGGAATTGGCCTGGAGTTTGCCCATCAGCTCGCGGCACGCGGCGTTGCGTTGATCTTGATTGCCCGCTCCCGTGAAAAACTGAATGCGCTCGCCACCGAGTTAACTCAAAAGCACGGTGTTGCCACTACGGTTATCGTGCAGGATTTAGCGCAGGCACAGGCGAATGCTGCCCTCGTTGCGCGGCTAAATGAATTGCGTCTGTCTCCCGATATCCTGATAAATAATGCCGGCTTTGCCACCTACGGATTTTTTGAGGCGCAATCTGTGGAACGCCAGAAAGAAGAGGTGCAGATCAATTGCCTGGTTCCCGTCGAGCTGACTCATTCCCTATTGCCCGCCATGCTGACGCGCGGTTCCGGAGTGATTATTAACGTGGCGTCGACGGCGGCGATGCAGCCAGACCCTTACATGGCGATTTACGGCGCGAGCAAGGCATTTTTGCTTTCATTTTCGAATGCGCTTTGGGCCGAAAATCGGACGCGCGGTATTCGTGTCCTGGCCCTCTGTCCGGGGGCGACGGATACCGCCTTTTTTGAAGTGGTCAATGCCGAAGAAGCTTCGGTCGGAAAAAGAATGACGCCAAAAAGCGTGGTTTATCAGGCTCTCCACGGCGTTGACAAGAATCGTCCTTCGCTGATTACCGGCTGCAGTAATTGGCTGCTGGGGCAATTATCACGCTTCCTGACCCGTCACCGCCTGCTGCTCGTCGCAGAGAAAATATTGCGGCCCAAATAAAGGCGTTAGCCCCAGCAGCCCAAAAAAAGCCTATTGATCATCACGATCAATAGGCCCGATTGAGTAGTCCTGCCAAAAATGCAGACTAAAAAATTAGTCGAGGCGCGGGGTTTTAAATACTTCGCCCTGAAGCTCGGACACAATTTCGAACGAGCGCAGACGCGCGGCATGGTCGAAAATTTGTCCGTTAATCATCAACTCGTCGGCATCGGTTTCTCGCAGAATCGACTGCAATCCCTGACGAATGCTCTCTTTATTGCCGACCACGGACATTCTCAAGGCCTGGTCAACGCCGAAACGCTCCTGCGCTGACCACAGGCTCTCGATGTTGTCGACAGGCGCAGGCAGTTTGCCCGGATTCCCGCGACGCAGATTGATAAACTGCTGCTGATTCGAGGTGAACATCCGGCGCGCTTCTTCGTCGGTGTCGGCGGCAATCGCGTTGACACAGACCATGGCATGCGGCTTCTCGAGCTGTGCGGAAGGCTGGAATTTGCTACGATAGATAGCCAGCGCCTGGTAGAGCATATCCGGCGCGAAGTGCGAGGCGAAGGCAAACGGCAGACCCAGCGCTGCGGCGAGTTGCGCACTGTAAAGACTCGAGCCCAGCAACCAGATGGGCACGTGTAGACCTTGCCCCGGAACGGCCTGCACCGCCTGACCGGTCTGTACCTCGCCAAAGTAGTGCTGGAGTTCCTGCACATCCTGCGGGAAATTATCAATCTCACCGGACATATTACGGCGCAGCGCAATCATGGTGCGCTGATCGGTGCCCGGCGCGCGGCCCAGTCCCAGGTCGATACGATCGGGATAAAGCGTGGCCAGCGTACCAAACTGTTCAGCGATAACCAGCGGAGAATGGTTTGGCAGCATCACGCCGCCCGAACCGAGTCGAATCGTTTTGGTCCCCGATGCAATAAAGCCGATGAGTACAGAGGTTGCCGCACTGGCTATCCCGGTCATATTGTGATGCTCGGCCAGCCAATAGCGCTGGTAACCCCACTTTTCGGCGTGCTGCGCCAGATCCAGCGAGCACTGAAAGGCATTGGCCGGATTTTTGCCCTGTGGAACCGGCGCGAGATCGAGTACAGAGAAAGGGACAGGAATGTTTTTAGCGTTCGCTTCAGACATAATAATTTCCACCTCGTAGACTCTGGCGAAAGTTAAATCTTTGCCAGCTAATGATAAAAACCAGTATTCACCATTTCCTGCACACTGAATACGCTATTTGAGCGGTATTCACGACGTTTGCCGCTGTTCAAGAAGTAACTCAACACAATTCAATACCTTATAAACCACCACATTATGTGCTTAAATTACTCTCATTAAATAAAAAAGAAGGTAAGGGTTCGATGAACAAAAAGGTCTTATTCACGCTGCTGTTGGTCGCAGTGGTGATTTCTCTTGCCGTCCTGTTTCGAGCCAGCAATCAGTCTTTGTTATTGCAGGGTGAAGTCGATGCACCGGAAGTTATCGTGGCCTCCAAGGCCAAAGGGCGAATTGTCGAACGTCATGTGCGCCGAGGCGATGACGTCAAGGCAGGTCAACTGCTGATAACCCTCGACAGTCCCGAGTTGATGGCGCAGTTGCGTTCATTGCAGGCGTCACGCGATCAGGCCAGGGCACAACTGGACCTGTCCTTGAACGGCACGCGCGAAGAGAGCATCCGCAACCTCAAGGCGGCACTGGCGCAGGCGCAGGCCACCTACGTCAATGCCCGCGACCTTTATAACCGCAATGCCCGTATCGCCGCGAAAGGCTACATTGCCCAGTCTGATCTCGAAGACTCCCGCGAATCGCGCGACAGCGCCTATCAGCAGGTGCAGGCTGCCAAGGCCAATCTTGATGAAGGGGTAAATGGCGACAGGATCGAGCAGCGGGATGTTTACGCTGCCGAGTTACGTGCCGCCGAAGAAAATCTGCTGGAGATCAAGGCGCAAACCGATGACCTGCAAGTCAAAGCGCCGGTCGACGGCGAAGTCGGTCCGATTCCGACCGAAGTCGGCGAGCTTGAAAGCGCCGAAAGCCCGCTGCTGACACTGGTTCGGCTGCCGCAGGCCTATTTCGTCTTCAATCTGCGCGAAGATATTCTGGCCGGCATCCGCAAGGGCGATAAAATTCAGCTGCGCGTGCCGGGAATTGGCAATCGCAGGGTGGAAGCCGAAGTGCGCTATATCGCGCCGCTGGGGGATTACGCTACCAAACGTGCGACACGCGCCACCGGAGATTTCGACCTCAAAACCTTCGAGGTACGCCTGTATCCGCTGCAACCCGTTGAAGGACTTCGTCAGGGCATGAGCGCGCTGTGGCAGTGGAAAGCAGCCCACTAATGGCGCAGGCAACCCATCGCATAAAAGCCGCATGGCGCTGTTTTGGTCGCGCGTTCACCGCCGAGGCCAATACCGCCTTTCGGCGTCCGGTTATCCACTGGCTCTGCTGGTGTTTTCCGCTGATTCTGTTTGCGCTGATTGCGAGCAACTTCTCCGAAGGCACCTTGCTTGACCTGCCCGTGTCGGTCGTCGATAACGACCACAGCAAGCTGTCGCAGGAGATAACACGCAAACTCGACGCCGGTTCCCACGCGCACGTCGTTGCCTACGAAGGCGGGCTGCAGGAGGCGGAATACCGCCTGCGCACCGCCGAAGATTACGCGCTGCTCTACATTCCGCCGCGCTTCGAAGCCGATGTACTGGCAGGCCGTCAGCCGAGCGTGGTGCTTTACTACAATGCGCTGTTTTACGGGGCAGGGCTTTATTCGACGCAGGATTTCAGCGGTCTGATTACCGAGCTAAACAGCAGCTATCGCAGCATTATTGCTACCGAAATCGGTAAAACCGTGCCGTCGCTGGCCAGCGTCGATCTCTCCTATGGCAGCCTGTTCAACGCCAGCGGCAGCTATATTTACTATCAGCAGTTTGCGGCCACCATTCACCTGCTGCAACTCTTTACCGTGACGTGCATGATTTACGTGATGGCCCGCAGCCAGTCGTTGCTTGCGTCGCCGTCTTTCACCTTCGCGCTGCTCGGCAAGCTTGCACCTTATACGCTCTGTTTCACCACGCTGTTGATGGTGGAGATTGCGCTGCTGGTCGGCGTGTTCGATGCGCGGGTGAGTGGCAATCCGCTGGACATGCTGATTATCGCCTTCTTTTATGTGATTTCCGCGCAGAGTCTTGGCTTGCTGCTGTTTACCTTTACCAGCACCACGATTACGGCCTACACGCTGATGGCGACCTTTGTGGGACTGGCGCTGACCTTTTCCGGCATGGCGGTGCCTGAACTGTCGATGTCACTGCCCGCGAAGATTATCTCCGAAATAGAACCGCTGACCCACGCGCTGAACGCCATGTTCGACGTCTTTCTGCGTCAGGTGCCGAGCACCCGAATCCTGAGTGTGTGCGCCGTCTTGCTGGTGTATCCGCTGGTTACCGGTCTGCTGGTGCACCGCAAACTGTACCTGCGTCTCAAGAAACAGGAGCCGGGCAAATGAAGCGTGGAGAAGCGTTCTCAATCTACTGGCACACCTTTGCCCACTCCCTGTACGGCATGCTGGAAAAGCCGATGTGGATGATGCTGCTGATTTCGCTGTGTCTGATGAGCACCGTGTATGCGCACCGCACCGTCTGGGATCTGCCCGTCGCGGTGGTCGATCAGGACCACAGCAGCGCCAGCCGTATGCTGACGCGCGACCTCGATGCCACGTCCAAGGTTGAAACGGTCAGTTACGACAGTATTCCCGAAGCGCGGCGCGATTTGGGTCTGCGCAAGCTCTTTGCCGTAGTTATTATGCCGGTCGACCTTGAAAAGAAGATTCTGGCGGGCGAAGACATTGTCATTCCGGTGTATGGCGATGCCACCAACCGGCTGGCCAATGGTCAGATTCAGCAGGACGTGCTGGCGGCCTATCAGAGTCTGCTGTCGCAATACAACACGCAGTTGCTGCTGCAAAACGGGTTTAGTACGCGTCAGGCCAGCGTACTGCTCACGCCCATCGTTGGACAAACGCTGGATCTGTTTAACCCCGGCATCAGTTTTGCGGCCATTATTTTCCCCGGTCTGCTGGTAATGCTGTTGCAGCACTCCCTGCTGATAGCCAGCGTGCGGGTCAATATCACCCTGAAAAATACGCCGGACGGCAAGGCTTCGCTGCCCGCATTCTTCGGCGCGCTTTCGGCGCTGGTGCCTATCTGGCTGTTTCTTTCCATCGTATTGTTCGTGCTGTGGCCGTGGTTGCTGGGTTATCGGCAGACGGCCAGTATTCCCGAAATCATCCTGCTGACCTTCCCGTTTGTGCTGGCGGTCATGGGATTGGGTAAGTTTGTGACCGAATGTCTGCGTAGCGTCGAAATGATTTATCTGACGCTGTCCTTTGTCACCATGCCGGTGTTCTATCTTTCCGGCACTATCTGGCCGAGACAGGCGATGCCCGACTGGGTATATGGTGTGTCGTCAATGCTGCCGTCAACCTGGGCGACCAAGGCCATTGCGGGCGTAAACCAGATGGGACTGGCATTTAGCGAGGTGGGCAGCGATATCATGAAGCTGCTGCTACTGTGCGTGCTGTATACCGCACTGGGCATCGGGCTGGGTATTCTGCGCGACAGCGGCCGCCTGCGCACTCTGCTGCACCGCAAGAAGCCGTTGAAGAACGATTGATGACCTCGCCTGACGAGCAACGTCAGGCGAGGCTACTCATGCAATGTCATCCCCGCAATATTCTGCCAGTAGCCGTTGCAATGCTCGGCGGCATTTATCGGCAGCGGATTCAGCCCCTTTTCATTGGCGCGGAAATCCGCCACCACGTTGAGCGTTGCCACGTTCTGCGGCGAAAGCCGCACGATGTCTACCCATTCCTGCATCATGAGCAGATCATTGCCAAGGTTATAGCAGGCCGCGCTCTGAGTCTGAATGCCGTTGAGCACGAAGAGCGGCTGGTTCTCCTGTGACAACACCTGTCGGCCCTGCGGATAACGAATGCAGCAGTTTTCGCACTCATCCTTGGCGCGATTTTCGGCCCGTGCCGTAAAACAGCGCGCCGAGTAGGCGAGCGGAAGGTGACCATAGGCCAGCACTTCAACCTCGAACAGCCCCCGAATGCCCAGCGTTTGACACTGCGTCAGGAGCTTGACCAGCCAGTCGCGGGAAAGCTCGACCGGCATGCACCACCGCATCATTCCCTGACGCTGCAAGATTTTCAACGTCGCCGCGTTATAGCAATTGAGGGCATGACCCGCCACAAAAGGCAGCCCGCGTTCGACCGCCATATTTACGGTTCCAAAATCGTTGGCCTCCAGTAAAAACTCGCCGTTGTCGACATAGCGCTTGATTTCGTTCAGCTCGGAAGGCGCTTGCAGCAGCGCAAGGGTTGACATGACAACCTGCTTGCCGCTGGCGCCAATCTGCCTGCCCAGCGCGAGCCAGTCGCCAACTTTCATCTCCCGCCGTTTGCTGCAAACATTTTCGCCGAGGTAAATAATCTCGGCCTCGCTTGCGATAGCTTGCTGATAAAACGCCTCGATATCTGTTTTCGGCCAGTGATAAAGCAGCGCTCCTAATGAGTATTTCATGATTTTTCCTTAATCACTGCCATTCACGGTGATAGGCGCCGAGTGTGGTCTGCGCGCCTTCAGACAGCTCATCGAGCGCCTTTTCCCAGCTTTGTTCCCTGATAAATTCCTGAGGATTTCGCTGGCAGCGGTCAATGGCGGCGCGCCAGACGCGGGTGACCTGGCTGACATACGCCGGGCTGCGCTGGCGGCCTTCGATTTTCACCGACACGATATTGGCGGCGAACAGTTCGGGCAGCAGCGACAGAGTATTCAGGCTGGTGGGCTCTTCGAGCGTGTGATAGCGAACGTCGTCGACGCGATAACGTCCTTTGCACAAAGTGGGATAACCGGCGTTCTCGCCGGGTTCATAGCGGTCAATCAGCACGTCGTTGAGCCGCGCTTCCATACCCTGCGGCGTTTGCTGCCAGCGAACGAAACGGGCAGGCGAACAGGCACCCGCCGTGTTGGGAGATTCGCCGGTCAGGTAGGATGAGAGGTAGCAACGCCCCTCGGCCATGATGCACAGACTGCCAAAGGCAAACACCTCAAGCGGGACCGGACTCACGCGGGAAAGCTGCCGCACCTGATGCATCGACAGTACGCGCGGCAGTACCACGCGGGCAATATCAAAATTGTTTTTATAAAATCGTATCGCCTGTTCGTTGGTCGCTGACGCCTGCACAGACAGATGGCGTTCAACCTGTGGATAGCGCGTGGCGGCATACTCAAGCATCGCCAGGTCGGCGAGAATAAGCGCATCGGCTCCCAGCTGTGCCGCCATATCCACCGCCCGTTCCCAGCGCTCAAAGCCGTCGGGATGAGCAAAGGTATTAACGGCAATATGCAGTTTGCGACGCCGACGATGCACATAGTCAGCGGCCTCGCGCAGTTTTTTCTCGGTGAAATTAAGCCCTGCAAAATGGCGGGCATTGGTGTCATCCTTCAAACCGATATACACCGCATCCGCGCCTTCATCTATTGCCGCTTTCAACGCAGGCAGATTGCCTGCGGGGCAAAGTAGCTCCATCGTCGCCTCCGGGGTTTCGTTAAGGGACCGCCGTCAACAACGGCCGGTATCGGGGGTTATCTTAGAGAAGGTAGGCGGCCAATATTTTGATTTGCGGCAGTTTACGGGGAGTTTGGCGCAGGCAAAGAAAGGCAGAGGTTGTGCGCGGATTATTTCTGGTGCACTATTTTTATATGACAATATTGATTTGGGCGACGGTACGAAACTGTCGATATGGCAAAATAGGCCGTCCCCGCATCACGATTGTGCATAGCGGCGTTAGCTTAAGGAGAAGTGCCAGTGTTGCAAAAACGATGTGTACAATTGCGTGCACAATGGGTGCATCAAGGACCGTCACTGCTCAAGGTTCCAGCGAAATTCATTCCTTTTGCTCTCAAGCGCAAAGTGCTGGAACAGCTGCTTGGCTGGCAATTTCAGGAGGCCCTCGACGAGGGTGAACTCGATTTTCTGAACCATCGCTGGCTGCGCATCGAGATAACCGATCTCGACCTGCAATGGCTGATGACGCTCGAAAACGGCAAGCTTCGGGTATGCCGACACGGCGAGGCCGATGTCAGCTTCAGCGGTAATGCCAACGACCTGATTCTGGTCGCCGCCCGAAGAGAAGATCCTGATACGCTGTTTTTCCAACGGCGTTTACGTATTGAAGGAGATACTGAATTGGGCCTGAATGTAAAAAACCTGATGGACTCCATCGAGCTCGACAGCATGCCTGCTTTACTGCGCCACGCGCTCGACCACCTGGCGGCTTTTGTAGAAGCCGGACGACAAGAGGACGGCGAGTTATTCTCACCGGCAGTATCACCATGTTAATTAGAGTTGAAATTCCAGTGGATGCCGCAGGCATCGACAAGTTGCTGCGCGACGCCTTCGGGCGGGATGTCGAAGCCGATCTGGTTCAGCGTCTGCGTGAAGACGGCCTGATGACCCTGGGCATCGTCGCGACCGATGACGAGGGCGGCGTTGTCGGATATGCCGCCTTTACGCCCGTGGACGTGCACGGCGAAGATCGCCAGTGGGTTGCGCTCGGGCCTATGGCCGTAGACGCTTCGCAGCGCCGTCAGGGAATCGGCGAAAAGCTGATTTACGAGGGGCTTGATGCCCTGAACGAGTTTGGCTATGCCGCCGTTGTGGTGCTGGGTTCACCGGACTACTACGGTCGCTTTGGCTTCAAGCCCGCCGCCGATTACCAGCTCCACTGCCGCTGGCCTGACTCCGAAAAATCTTTCCAGCTGTATGTTCTGGCCGACAACGCGCTTGAAGGCGCGAACGGACAGGTGGAATACCCTCCACATTTTAATCACATTTAAGCGCTACGCTGTATGTGTTAATAGGCCAATATTTTACCGTTGGCCTATTATTCTCCTTCCAGGTTTGCATAACGTGCTTATTCTCGAAAATGACCTTAATTGCTAAAAAATAACCGATACTTTTTTGTATTCGATAAATCTTGTGCAATGAAAATTATTAATCACCTTAAAATCATAGAGTTGTGGTAATTTTCACGTCGTTTGATTACTTTTAGAAGTGCAGTCCAAAATAACAGCACAAATTGGTAAATTGACGATATTTAAATCATCGCTTGTGCGCTTAGTGCTGTTCTTATAATAAAATGCCGTTTGCCTGTAAAATATCAAATATGGGTCACAGAATATTGCCTGTTGTGGAATATTATAAGCGCCACTGAACTTTAAGAATTATAAGGAATCTAAAGTGGCCAATAAACCTTCTCTTCGCTTCAACAAGCTGACGCTGGCATGTACCGTTGGACTGCTATTCGGTTCGGCCCAGGTATTGGCCGCCGAAGGACCTTTCTCGCCGACTTCGACCTACATGCTGGGTGACTGGGGCGGCGAACGAACCGCACTCAAAGATGACGGCGTCGATTTCCAGGTTAACTACACCGGTGAAGCCGGCAGCAACTTTGCGGGCGGCTACGACACCAATACCACTGCGCGCTATTCAGACCAGTGGCAGTTCGGCGTTGACCTTGATTTAGACAAGCTGCTGAACTGGAAAGACACCGAATTCCAGATGACCGTCACCAACCGTAACGGCCGAAATATCTCCAACGATGCCGTTGGCGATCCGCGTACCAGCACACTTTCTTCCTCGCAGGAAGTCTGGGGCCGTGGGCAAACCACGCGTCTGACCCAGTTCTGGATCCGTCAGGGCTATTTCGACGATACGCTGGATATCAAAGCCGGCCGTGTCACCGTGGGCGAAGACTTTGACTCTCTGAAAAGCAACTTCCAGAACCTTGCGCTCGGCAGCGGGCAGGCCGGTAACTGGCGTGGCGATCGCTGGTACAACTGGCCGGTTTCCCAGTGGGGTGGCCGTATCAAGCTGAACCTGTCGCCTGAGTACTATGCTCAGGTGGGTATCTACAATCAGAATCCGAAAAACTATGACACCGGTAACGGCTTCCGTCTGGATACATCAAATTCCATCGGCAATCTTATCCCACTGGAGTTTGGCTGGTTGCCGAAACTCGGCCCTGAAGAGCTGCCGGGTAAATACGCGCTGGGCGCCTACTACAGCTCCACCAAGGGCAACGTCTACAGCAGCGGTGAAATTCAAAACGGTGCGATGACTTATAGCGACGAAGCGCACTCCTACGGCGGTTACCTGCTGGTCCAGCAGCAGCTGACTTCTGTCAATGGCAACAAGGATCGCGGTCTGTCGCTGACGGTTCAGGCCGTGATGAACGACAAGAAGACCTCGAGCACCGACAACTATCAGTCCGTGGCGCTGACTTACATGGGGCTGTTTGATGGTCGTCCAAAAGACGAGATTGGCTTCGGCGTAGGGCGTATTCACGTCAATGACGATTTCACCCAGACGCAGCGTGATCAAAACAATGCCAATGGCGTGAACAACTACAGCAATCCAACCTATCTGCCGGTGCAGAGCGGGGCGGAATATAACTACGAGCTGTATTACGGAATTCGCGCTACAGAGTGGATGACCATTCGTCCAAACCTGCAATACATTGCGGCACCGGGCGCAGTGAGTCAGGTTAAAGATGCCTTCGTCGGCGGTGTGACGGTCAACGTCGCGCTGTAAACGAAGCGTTCAGGGCTATTTATCCATAGCCAGCAAGAACGCCGCCACATCAGAAGAGCAGCTGCGAACCAGCTGCTCTTTCTGTTTTTTGCTCAACTGCTTGACCCGATATTCCAGCTTCGACGCCTCGGCGCGATCCCCCGCCGCACAGTGATACACCAGCGTCAACTCGCCTTTTCCCCGCAGTGATTTCGCCCCTTTGCCGAGCTGATGCTGGTTGAGACGGCGCATGACATCGGTGGTAATGCCGGTGTAGAGCATGCCCGTCGGCGTGCGCAGCATGTAAAGATGCCAGCCGTTGGCGGAAGGAAGAGAAGGCGCGGCAATGTCGGTCACGGAATAACACTCTTTCTGGCGAATCGAACGATAGAGCAGATTAACCCACAGCCTTTTGAATAAGTGAAGCAAAACCGCATCATCCGCAAAACCTCGGACTTTAACTTGTCTGACATCGCGCTAAACTGGACTCCCCTTTTTCGGAGCCGGACATGAACGACGCTAACGATATCGAGATAATTCGCCGCTTTCTGGGCGATAACCACGTGCTGGCGCTGTGCGCGCAGGCCGAAGACCAGCTGTGGAGCGCCAACTGCTTTTATGTGACGGATGCCGACCCGATGTGTCTGTATTTCATGACTGAACTTAAAACGCTGCACGGCGCACTGATGGCGAAAAACCCCAAATCGTCGGCACGATTGCGACCCAGCCCGAAAATATTGCCCTGATTCAGGGGATTCAGTATCGCGGTCGCGCCACGATTTTACAGGGTGAAGAAGATGAACGTGCGCGTGCGCTGTACTGCAAACAGTTTCCCATCGCCGCCTCCATGAAAGCGCCTGTCTGGCAGTTGGCGCTGGATGACATCAAGATGACCGACAATACGCTGGGGTTTGGCACCAAACTGTGGTGGAAGCGGGAGCCATGATCAAACTGAAGCCGTTGAGTTACTTCAAGGCCGTTTGTGAACATGGGTCAATTTCGGCGGCTTCCGACGTGCTGTTTATCGCCCAGCCGCCGCTTAGCAAAGCGTTGCATCAGTTGGAAGACGAGTGGGGCGTTAAACTGTTTGACCGCTCAAGCCGTGGCATGACGCCCACCGAAGCCGGGACCTATCTTTATCGCCGCGCCAGCGATCTGCTGCAAATGGCGAGCGAAATCGACGAAGAGATGCAGGCCTTTGGCGAGGGCGATCGCGGTGTGGTGCGCATCGGCACCGTATCGATGGGCATTCCTCGCGTGGCTGCCGCAATGAAACGACTTAAAAGCGAACATCCTCATCTCGGCTTTTCCCTGCAACAGGGCGATACGGGCTATCTGGAGGAGTTGCTGGACAGGCGGCGCATCGACGTCGCGCTGGTGCATCTGCCGCTGACCACACGCGATGAAGATTTGGCTATCCAACCCCTGGCCCGTGCCTGTTTTCGCGTGATGTGTCTTGCCGATTCGCCGCTGGCGCACCACAGGCAAGTGACGCTGACGCAACTCGTCGAGTGGCCGCTGGTGGTCATGCGGCGTAAATCCGGCTTTGGCGTGTATGACAACGTCATGCAGTTTTTCCTAAAAGCCGGATTAAAACCGCAGATTCTGGCTGATGCCTCGGATGTACCCATGATGAAATATCTGGTCGAACAGGGAATGGGCGTAGGCTTGTTGCCGATGCTGGAAGAAAATCACGAGGTGTCGACGCTACTGACGCTGCCGGTGCCTGAACTTGACGCCGTTGCCGACGATCTCGTGTTGATCTACCGTTCGCCCCACCCTTGTCATACGGTGCTGCGAACGGTAATCGACGCCTTTGTCGCCTGAACCGATAGCGGGTATTAGCCCTTTGTTTTCAGTTCGGGAACGGCGGGCATGACGCCGAAGTCAGCCATATCCGCCGGTGAAAACTTGAAGTTCGGATTATATTTTTGTGGATCGGTAATGAAATCCGGTTCGGTACTGCGCCAGGTGAAAAAGCAGGTCTTGCAGTGGAACACCGTCCATGCGCCTTTGACAGGCGAATGACTCAAGGCTTCCGGGCCGCCTGACTCACAGCGCGGGCAACGTTCAGGGTGCAAGCTCATATTTTCGGGTTTCATACATTTTTCTCCTGCCTGAATTAATCGCGGTTGTCCGGGTTTTGCATCATCGATTGCAGCTTCTCGACCCACACGTCTGTGGTGATAGGATCACGCAGTTCCTGCGAAAAGTGCCCATGATCTTCCGGCGCCTTGGGCGTGGTGGCATCGATAATCACCTTGCTGGTCATGCCCGCAGGCTGCGATGCAGGGTCGAGTGGCAAAATAGAGAGGCCCGGAACCGTCACCAGATCATATTGCGGATTAAACTTGGTCGACATGGCCCACATCACCTGCGGCAGGTTGAAAGGATCAATGGTTTCGTCGACCACAATAACCATTTTGGCGTAACCCAGCCCGTGCGGCGTTGTCAGTACGCGCATGCCAATTCCCTTGGCGAAACCGCCGAAACGGGTTTTGGTCGACACAATGACCACCAGCCCGTGGGTGTAGAGCGCGTTGACCGCCACCACTTCGGGGAAGGCCTCTTTCAGCTGCACATACAGCGGTGCGCAGGTGTTGATGCCCATCATGTAGTCGATTTCGGTCCAAGGCATGCCGAGATAAAGATGTTCGAACACGGGATTTTTGCGGTGCGACACTTTGGTTATCTCGACCACCGGCATCTGACGACCGCCCGAGTAATGCCCTGTAAATTCGCCAAAAGGCCCCTCGGCTTCCCGCACCCGCGACAGAATACGGCCTTCAAGCACGAATTCGGACCCCCACGGCACGTCAAGCCCGGTCAGTTCGGCCTTCACCACCGGATAAGGCACGCCGTTAAGTGCGCCTGCCATTGCGTATTCCGATTGGTTGTAGAGAATCGGCATCGCGCCGACGGTGCTTATCATCGGGTCATTGCCGATAGTAATGGCGATAGGCAGATCAACGCCCAACTCTTCGGCGCGCTGGAGATGAATCGCGATATCATGCGCCGGAACAGGCTGTAGCCCGAGACGGTTTTTACCTTTCACTTCAATGCGATAAATACCCACGTTCTGGCTGGCTTCATGCGCTTCGCCTTCAAGGGAAGGATCGCGCGAGACTACGCTCGCCTTGTCGATATAAAAACCGCCGTCGCCGTGGTTGAGACGAAACAGCGGCAGAATATCGAACAGGTTTATCTCATCCTCAATGATGGTTTCCTGCCACGGCGCGCTGTCGCGGTGTTCGACCTCGCCGGGATAATTCTGGTAGCGGCGAACGAACTCGAAAAACTGCTGCTTGAGCGGCGTGTTTTTCGGCATGTCCATTGCGATAGCTAGATTCGGCCACGAGCCGTGAACGTTCATCGCGATTCGGGCATCGTGGTAACCCAGAATATTTTCAAACAGCAGCGCGGGTGAGGTGTCGCCCAGTTTGGCGGCGGCGCAGGCGGCGGCCGAAATGTCCGGCTCCGGCGTAACCTGGTTCGGTGATGTGCAGCAACTGCTGCTGTGCGTCTAGCGCGTCAAGATAACTGCGTAAATCGTGAAACGGCATGGTTATGGCTCCTTTAACCCAGACTTTATTCGATTATCTGAGGCACGGAGCCTTTGGAACATGACTTAAAAAGATCGGCGGTATAGCTTTTTTGTATGGCACAGGGCAGGACGGCGGTCATACACCTTTAAGGCTCAGGCGAGGGAAACGCGGTGCGCCAGACACTGCGCCTGCTGCAACACGTCCATCAGGTTCGCAAGCGTGTCGTGCAAATCGCCATCGTTGTTCAACCGTCGACACGTCGCGGGCAGACCTTGTTGATACTCGGCCGCTCGGCGCAGGCGCTGTTCGATTTCGATGGAGGATTCCCTTGCGCGTGCCTTGAGCCGCTCTGCCAACACCTCGGGCGACACATGCAGATACACCGGAAGCAGCGCATCGCCATAGCGTGCCAGCGCCTCGGGCAGATGCGCCCGTGAGCCGTTGACTACCACGGTAAAACCCTGTTGCATCCACAGGTCGATTTCAATACCCAGCGCGTAGCGCGTTTCATGCGCCTGCCAGTCGAGCGCAAAAAGGCCGCGCGACTGACGCAGGGCAAACTCGCTGTGACTCAGCGCAATGTGATTCTCTGCACCGGCATGTGCCGGACGCGTGATATAGCGGTGCGCCACCAGCAAGGCCGGCGGCGTTTTCTCCCGCAGCGCGTCGAGCAGGCTGTCTTTGCCCGACCCCGACGCCCCCACAACATAGACCAGTTTTGCCATCAGAATATCTGTATTCCCTGACGCCAGACGTTTTGCACGTAGTGGTTCTGCACATAGTGATGCGGGTCATGTGCGCGTGCCAGTAGTAGATCTGCGCGTTTCCCCTCGGCAATCACGCCTCTGTCTTCCAGCCCCAGCGCCTGTGCCGGATTTCGCGTGACCAGCGCCACTGCCTGCGGCAGCGTCAATGCATTGCTGTCATCTTTGGCGATGCGAAACACGGCATCCAGCAGGCTGGCGGGATAATAGTCGGAAGAGAGAATATCAAGCAGGCCGAGCGATGCCAGATCTTTTGCCGCCACATTGCCGGAATGCGAGCCGCCCCGCACGATATTGGGCGCACCCATCAACACTTGCAGTCCTTCTGCGCGCGAGGCCCGTGCCGCTTCTTCTGTAGTCGGGAATTCGGCAATCACGCTGCCCAGCGCCCTGGATTCCAAAACGTGGGCGGCGGTCGCGTCGTCATGGCTGGCAAGCGCGATGCCACGTTCACGACAGTGCGCGGCAATCGCTATCCGGTTCGGCTGCGCCCAGCGGCGGGAATTCTCCATCTGTTCATGCTGGAACGCTTCCATCTCCTGATCGTTAAGCTGATATTTTCCCTGATAATATTCGCGATATTTCTGCGGCGTGGAAAACTGGCGCTGACCCGGCGAATGGTCCATCAACGACACCAGCGACACGCCGGACTGCGTCATCAGCTGTTCGAACAGCGGCAGGGTGGTTTCATGCGGCAGTTCACAGCGCAGATGCAGTCGATGTTCGGCGCGATTCAATCCGGCCTTTTGGCTGTTGATCACCGCATCGATCATTTTCTGCAAATTATCTAGGCGATGGCCGCCGTCGCGCACGTCGCCAACCCCGATGGCGTCCAGCACCGTCGTAATGCCGCTGGCAACCATCAGCGCGTCATGGCTGCTCATCGCCGAATGGGCAGGCCAGTCGACCTTCGGACGCGGAGTAAAAAACTTGTCCAGATTATCGGTATGCAGTTCGACAAAGCCGGGCATCAGCCAGGCGCCTTCTGCGTCGAGAGCCTGTGAAAGCTGACTGGAATTATCGGAAAATGACGCGATAACCCCTTCTTTTACCTCAATCGATCCCTTTACCGTTTCATTTGCCAACACCAGATTGACGTTCGTAATAATCATGCCATTTTCTCCGCATTGGCCAGTTCCGGGGTCATGACGTGCAGACGATCCGCGACACGCGCACGCACGTCTTCATCATGGAAAATACCGACCACGGCGGCACCGCGCGCCTTGGCCTGTTCAATCAGCGCGACCACGGCCGCGCGGTTTGTTGCATCCAGCGAGGCGGTCGGTTCATCGAGCAGCAGCACGGGATAATCGACAATAAAGCCACGGGCGATGTTTACCCGCTGCTGTTCTCCTCCGGAAAAGGTCGACGGCGCAAGCGGCCAGAGGCGTTCCGGCACATTGAGATGCTGTAGCAAGGCAGCGGCGCGCTGCTCCGCCTCGGCTTTGGCCACGCCCAGCTCGACCAGCGGTTGCATGACCAGCTGGAGCGCGCTAATTCGCGGGATAACGCGCAGGAACTGACTGACCCAGCCGACGCTGTGGCGGCGTACCTCGAGAATCTCTCTGGCCTGCGCACTGACCATGTCTACCCACTGCTCGCCGTGCCTGACCCAGATTTGGCCGCTGTCGGGCAGATAATTGCCGTAAAGCGAGCGCAGCAGGGTAGATTTCCCGCTACCTGAATGGCCGTGCAGCACCACGCACTCCCCGGCGTTCACTTCGAGGTTGGCGTCGGAAAAGACCGGCAGCCGGATGCCCTGCTGATTGTGCAAGACAAATGTCTTGCCGAGTTTTTCGACCTTAAGTCTGATTGTCATGGCATTTTCTCATCATGGATTCAGGACAAAACGGAGGACACGAGCAACTGGGTATAAGGGTGATGCGGATCGTCGAGTACGCGATCGGTTAACCCACTTTCCACCACCTGACCCTGTTTCATCACCAGCAAGCGGTGGGCCAGCAGCCGCGCCACGCCCAAATCGTGGGTCACAATCACCACGGCGAGCCGCATTTCCACCACCAGCGTGCGCAGCAGATCCAGCAGGCGGGCCTGCACCGACACGTCCAGTCCGCCGGTGGGTTCATCCATAAAGACCAGGCGTGGATGGGTCACCAGATTGCGGGCGATTTGCAGGCGCTGCTGCATTCCGCCGGAAAAAGTGGTCGGCAGGTCGTCAAGACGCGAAATCGGGATCTCGACGTCTTCCAGCCACTGACCGGCCTGCTTGCGAATATGGGCATAATTGCGTTCGCCGATAGCCATCAGCCGCTCGCCGATATTGCCGCCCGCCGACACCTGACGACGCAGGCCGTCCATCGGATGCTGATGCACTACGCCCCAGTCTGTACGCAGCAGGCGGCGGCGATCGCTCTCCGCCATCGCGTACAGCGACTGCGCGGACTGCACGCCGTTGTCATAAATCACCCGTCCCTGCTGCGGGGCAAGGCGGCCTGAAATCGCGTGCAGCAGCGTGGTCTTGCCCGATCCCGATTCACCGACTATCCCCAGCACTTCGCCGGGATGGATCTGGAAGGACACGTCGCTGAAGCCTTTGCCCGGCGCATATAAATGGGTCAGATTTTCAACCGAAAGTAGCGGATTCATTGCGGTCCGTTCTCCTGTGAAGATGCGGTTGCGCCCCGTTGGGCGCAGTAGTCGGTATCGGAGCAGACAAACATCCGGTTGCCGAGGTCGTCGAGCACCACCTCATCGAGATAGCTATCGTGCGATCCGCAAATCGCGCACGGTTGATCCCATTTCTGAACGGTAAAAGGGTGATCCTCGAAATCCAGACTTTCGACTTTGGTAAACGGCGGCAGGGCATAGATACGCTTTTCGCGACCCGCGCCGAACAGTTGCAATGCAGGCATCATGTTCATCTTCGGGTTATCGAATTTCGGAATAGGCGAAGGATCCATCACGTAGCGATCGTTAACCTTGACCGGATAGGCGTACGTCGTGGCGATATGGCCGAAGCGCGCGATATCTTCGTAAAGTTTCACCTGCATCACGCCGTACTCTTCCAGCGCGTGCATTTTTCGCGTTTCGGTTTCGCGGGGTTCGATAAAGCGCAGCGGTTCTGGAATCGGCACCTGATAGACAAGAATCTGATCCTCGTGCAGCGGCGTTTCGGGAATGCGGTGGCGGGTCTGGATCAAGGTCGCGTCACGGGTTTTTTCAGTGGTTTCAACGGCGGCCACATTCTTGAAAAAGCGGCGGATCGATACGGCGTTGGTGGTGTCGTCCGCGCCCTGATCGATAACCTTCAACACGTCGTCCTGACCGATCACGCTCGCGGTAAGCTGAATACCGCCGGTACCCCAGCCGTAGGGCATCGGCATTTCACGCCCCGCAAACGGCACCTGATAACCCGGGATAGCCACGGCTTTGAGAATGGCGCGGCGGATCATGCGCTTGGTCTGCTCGTCCAGATAACCCGGATTGTAGCCCGTGACCGTTGTCTGACCGAGGCGCTTTTGACTAGTTTTCATCGGAGGATTTCCCCTTCATCATCGCCTTTTCTGCAGCGGATTCGCGCAGGCGCTGTAACAGCTCCAGTTCGGCCTGGAAGTCGACGTAATGCGGCAGTTTCAGGTGCGAGACAAAACCGGCGGCCTCGACGTTATCGGCATGCGACAGCACGAATTCTTCGTCCTGTGCGGGGCTGCGAACCTGCTCATTGTGCTCTGTGGTTTGCAGCGCGCGGTCCACCAGCGACATCGACATCGCCTTGCGGTTCGGCTCGTCCAAACACCAGCCCGTAACCTCGGGTGAAGTGCGGCGGTTTATCTTCCGGCGTAACGAATCCATTGACCATTTCACATTCGGTCAGCAGGATTTCGCCGATATCGATGGCAAAACCCAGCTCTTCGGGCACTATCTCGACCGTCAGCCATCCCGTGCGGATTTCACCGGCAAACGGGTGTGTGCGGCCATAACCGCGCTGGGTGGAGTAACTTAGAGCCAGCAGGAATCCTTCGTCACCGCGCACCAATTGCTGCAATCTTGCGGCACGCGTAGCCGGATAGACGGGCGGTGTGCGGGTGATATCGGCAGGTTCGCTGCCGTCGTCCTCTTCGAGCACGGCCAGTTGCTGACTGGCCAGCAGGTCGAAAACGTGGGCGCAGGATCCCGGCAGGGTGTCGTCCGCTTCGGGCGCGGCAGGGGGCAACCCTTCGGCCAGCAGCGCAAAGTCGAGCAGGCGATGGGTATAGTCGTAAGTCGGCCCCAATACCTGACCGCCCGGCAGATCCTTGTAAATCGCCGACACGCGCCGTTCCAGACGCATCCCGGCCGTATTCAGCGGCTCGCTGGTTGCCAGACGCGGTAGCGTAGTCCGATAGGCGCGCAGCAGAAAAATGGCTTCCACAAGATCACCGGAGGATTGCTTGATAGCCAGCGCGGCAAGCTGCGGATCGTAAATACCGCCTTCGCTCATCACGCGATCCACGGCCAGCTCAAGCTGCTGCGCTATCTGATCCACCTCGATCTCGGGCACCTGCGTGTCGCCGCGGCGCTGGTGGGCCAGCAGTTCATGGGCGGCCTCGATGGCTTTTTCGCCCCCTTTGACAGCGACGTACATTAGCAGGCCTCCACGCGGCTGGTGCGCGGCAGGGCGAGCAACTGCTCACCGTGGGTTATCATGAAATCCAGCCCCAACGGAAAGCGGTGCGGACGATGCAGCAGATAGTCTCTGACGGATTGCGGCAACTGCGGCGCGACAATGCGTGATTGCTCGATACCCGGCCCGCTCAGGCGCAAAGGTTCGCCGCCCTCGAGAGAATCCACCTGCACTATCACGCTGGTCGCCAGCTCCGGCGACATTTCATCACCGCACGGGAAGGCGAGCAGGGTGGCGCTGTCGAGTGACGTATTGGCCAGCGCAAAGCTGACGCTGCCCGGATCGTCGGTAAGCATCGCGCCGGTATGGAAACGCAGGTTCTTTCGCAGGATCTCGTCGTCAAGCTGCGCACTGATCCAGAGCGGCGTGTCGCGGTCGATAAGGGTCAATAGAACGCAGGCGCTGGCGGAGTCGAGCAGGCCGAAGCCCGGCATGGCGGGCAGTTGTACCACGGTGCCCGGTTCACTCAACGCCTTGAGAATGCGGCGGAAACTGTATTGGGCATCGGCAACAGGATGCTGAAAGCTGGCAACAAGTGACATGATTATTCTCCCCGAACCAGAGTAAAGAAATCGACGCGGCTGGACGCAACCTGCCGCGCCCTGGCTTCGCGACGCGCCTGCTGACGGGCGGCCAGCGGCGCAATAACGCGTTTGTGCAAGAGTTCGTCCATTCCCGCTACCTGTAACAGCGCATCGAGGACGGCGCAAAGTTCGGCGTGATCCTTGTCGCGACCGCGCACATAGCTGTAGCCATACACGCCGGAGGCAAGCTGGATAACGGCGCGGGTAACCGTCATGTCGCCCATCACGAAGCGCTTGCCGGTACCGCCCATACGGCCCTGCAACTGGGTCAGACCGGTTTCCGGCGGACGTATAGGTTCAAAGGTGGGGCTGAGATTCAGCGGCTGCCAGTGTTCCAGCAGCTCCTGCGGCTGACTGTGCGCCAGCACCGACATCCAGCGTCGACGGGTTTGCAAGGCGTCCATTAATGCTCCATGGTCAGTTCAATCATGTCGGCACGCGTCAGACTGACGGAATATTCCGCAAGGCTGCCGTTGCTGTCACAAATGTTGAGGGTACGCACGCAAAGCAGCGGAGCCTGCGGGACTATCTCCAGGAGCTTGCTCTCTTTTGCCAGCGCGCGGCGGGCGTTGATCCGAGTCGAGCGACGGCTTAGCGGCTGCTTGAGTTCGTGGGCGATAAAATCATGCAGCGAGCCGCTGCGAAAATGCTGAAGCGCAGACCACCAGTCGAGATCCGGCAGATAGTGGTCAATAACGCACACTGGCACATTATTCACACGGCGCAGGGTGCGCAGATGAATGACGGTATCGCCTTCCTGCTTGCCGAGGGCCGTAGCGACATGCTCCGTGCAGGGGCGCATCACCGCCAGCAGCAGTTCGCTGGTGGGATGACTGCCCTGATCCAGCAGGTTCTGGCTGAACCGCGCCTGCGAATGCAGGGGATAGTCGTACGGGCGCATCAGCACCAGCGTGCCGATTCCCTGTCGACGCTGAAGCCAGCCGCGGTTCGACCAGTTCATCCACCGCACGGCGCAGCGTGTGGCGATTGACGTCAAAACGTTCGGCAAGCTGGTTTTCCGGCGGCAGATAGTCGCCGCAGCGATAGTGACTGCGCAGTTCATGCTCGAGCTGCGCGGCAATCTGCTGATAGCGCGTCGGGTAACTGGTCGGATGTCTAGATAAGTTAATCACAATGAATACCTCGCTGACGGAGTGACGTGTACGAGATTGGCGACCCTGCCTGGGCAAGAGAAAATAACGCGCGGAATGGCGGTAAATTGCGGCATGATGTCAACCTCGGTTCGACGTTGGCATCATCTTGCAGGGGGTAAATGACAGTTCGGTGAAGCGCGGATTGCAGAAAAGTGAAGAATGCGGAGGGCGGAATTAGCGCAGATGCCAGATTATCTGATTGCTGCTACCCCGCCAGATAAGCGCGGGATCATGCTGTTCCTTGACAAATTTCCCGTCGATCAACACGTTAATCCGCGCGATGGTCTTGCGTTGATCCGCGCTCAGTTCGCTCATGCGATAACCGGTCCACAGCCAGATATCTTTGCCGACACACTCCTGTGCGATGCGTTCGAGCAGGCGGTTGATGGCAGCCAGATTTTGTGGATGCAGGGGGTCGCCGCCCGACAGCGACAGCCCCTGACGCGGGATTCGGGTGTCCTGCAAATCGGCAATAATCCGCTCCTCCATGACCTGGGTAAATGGCCTGCCGGATGCCAGCTGCCAGGTACTCTGGTTGTAGCAACCGCGACACTGATGCTCACAGCCCGAGACAAACAGCGTGCAGCGCGTGCCAGGCCCGTTGACGACATCGACGGGATAATAGTCATGAAAATTCATTGGATTACCCTATTTCTCCGTTGCCGAGATGTTTGACCCGGCGTTTGACTTCTTCCTGTTTGCCCGCGTTGAAAGGCCGCGCGTCGGGGCTGCCGAGATAACCGCAGACTCGCCGCGTGACCGACACTCTGGCCGCATCGTGGTTGCCGCATTTCGGGCAGGTGAAGCCCTTGCTGGTGCAGGTAAACTCGCCGCTGAAACCACACTGATAGCACTCGTCGATGGGCGTATTGGTGCCGTAATAGGGCACGCGCGAGTAGCTGTAATCCCAGACATCTTCCAGCGCCTTGAGGTTGTGTTGCAGATTCGGGTATTCGCCGTAACAGATAAAACCGCCGTCGCTTATGGGCGGAAAGGGCGCTTCGAAATCGAGTTTTTCATAGGGATTGACCCGTTTTTCGACGTCGAGATGGAAACTGTTGGTGTAATAGCCTTTGTCGGTTACGCCTTTGATGACGCCGAATTCGGCGGCGTCGAGACGGCAAAATCGATCGCACAGATTTTCGCTGGGCGTGCTGTAAAGGCTAAATCCGTAGCCGGTTTCCTCTTTCCAGCGTTCGGTGGCGGCCTTGAGATAGCCGACAATCGCCACGGCTTTGACTCTTGACATGTGGGCATCGAAGGGATGTTCTGCGCCGCCATACAACGCGTTCAGGGTTTCGTGTATGCCGATATAACCCAGTGAAATGGAGGCGCGGCCGTGTTTGAAGATTTCGCTTATTTCATCGTCGGGCTGCAATCGCACGCCGCAGGCCCCTTCCATATACAGAATGGGGGCGACGCGGGCTTTCACGCCGTCAAGCCGCGCAATACGGGTCATCAGGGCTTTTCTCGCCATTGAAAGGCGTTGGTCCAGCAGTGTCCAGAATGCCTTTTCATCGCCTTTGGCTTCCAATGCAATGCGCGGCAGATTCAGGCTAATCACGCCGATATTGTTGCGCCCGTCGTGAATCATTTCGCCCTGTTGTTCGTAAACGCCGAGGAAACTGCGACAGCCCATCGGCGTCTTGAACGACCCGGTGACCTTGACCACCTGATCGTAATTGAGAATATCTGGATACATCCGTTTGCTGGCACAGTGAAGCGCCAACTGTTTGATATCGTAGTTGGCGTCGCCCGCCTTGTGATTGACGCCGTCGCGGATGGCGAATACCAGCTTGGGAAAGACCGCCGTTTTACGATTCTTGCCAAGGCCCGCAAGGCGATTGCGCAAGATAGCCTGTTGAATCAGGCGCGACGGCCAACTCATTCCCAGCCCGAAACCAAAGGTCACAAACGGCGTTTGACCATTGGCGGTATGCAGCGTGTTCACTTCATATTCCAGCGACTGAAAAGCATCGAAACACTCTTTTTCGGTCAACCGACGCGCGTAGGTTTCAACATCGGCAATCTGCCATTCCTGCGCCGTTTTTTTATGCTTTTCAAAAGATAGAGTGACGAAGGGCGCAAGGATTTCATCGATGCGGTTGATGGTTGTCCCGCCATAAATATGGCTGGCGACCTGCGCTATGATCTGCGCGGTTACCGCGGTGGCGGTCGAGATGGATTTCGGGGTATCAATCTCGGCGTTGCCCATTTTGAATCCGCGAGTAAGCATGCCTTCAAGGTCAATCAGCATGCAGTTGAACATCGGAAAAAGGGCGCGTAATCAAGGTCATGATAGTGAATTTCGCCGCGCTCGTGCGCCTGCACCACATCCTGCGGCAACATCTGCCGACAGGCATAGTGTTTGGCGACAATGCCCGCCAGAAGATCGCGCTGAGTCGGAATGACCTTGCTGTCCTTATTGGCATTTTCATTCAGTAACGCGAGATTGCTTTGCTCCACCAGGCCGCGAATGTCCTGATTCAGCGGGCTGTGCAGTTCGCGTTTCAGGTCACGGCGATGCGCCCATGCGCGCAGCCTTTGCGCAAATCGGCCAATGACCGGTAATGAAGGAAGGGCTGATTTCACACTGTGCGTCCTTGTAGGAGGAATATCTATATGTAGCGATTTGTGAGCATTGTATGCGCTAGATATAGATAAAACCTCCTGCTTTTTGGACGATTTATTGACGTGAAACAAGGAAGCGGGCGATGGGCGGAACGCCTTGAAATCGCCTCACTGTGCGCGCTTTTTCATACGCCGTTGGCAAACTCGCCGCGTCGCTGTTTACGCTTGTAGACGAATAGCGTCAGCAGCAGAGGCACCAGAATCGCAATCAGCGTCGCTACCCCATAAATCGCCCAGAACTGCGTTTTGATAGACAGGATGGCGGGTAAACCCCCGACGCCGATGCCATTGGCGGTCACGCTGTTTAAACCGCAAAGCAGCGCAGCGAGGGCGGATCCCGTCATGCCGCACAGCATCGGGAAACGGTATTTCAGATTGATGCCGTAAAGCGCCGGTTCCGTCACGCCGAGATAGGCCGAAATAGTGGCCGGAACGGAGATTTCGCGCTCGTTATGTTTACGGCTGATAATCACAATCGCCAGCACTGCGCTGGCCTGCGCAATGTTCGACAGCGCGATGAGCGGCCAGACCGGCGTGCCGCCCGTGCTTTGCACCATCTGCATATCGATGGCCAGCGTGGTCTGATGCACGCCGGTAATCACCAGCGGGGCATACAGGAAACCAAAGACCGCCGCGCCAATGGGCGCAAAGCTGCCGGTCATCACGGTTTTCACCACCCAGGCCACGCCGTTGCCAATCGTGCGACCAAAAGGCCCAATCAACGTATGCGCCAGGAAAACGGCCAGCAGCAGTGAAACCACGGGCACGATAACCAGCTGTAAATAGTTCGGAATAATTTTCTTCAAGGCATTTTCAATCCATGCCAGCGTCAACCCTGCCAGCATCGACGGGATAACCTGCGCCTGATAGCCGACCTTCTCGATGGTAAACCAGCCAAAACGCCAGACATCCGGCGTCTGCTGGCCTAATTGGTAGGCATTCATCAATTGAGGAGAAACCAGCGTAATGCCGAGTACGATGCCGAGAATTTCGGTGCCGCCGAGCTTTTTTACCGTCGACCAGCAGACGGCGACCGGCAGGAACATAAAGATGGCTTCACCAAGCAGCCAGACAAAATCATAAATCGTTTTCCATATAGGGTGCATCTGCACCAGTGTTTGGCCATGACTGAAGGGAACGTCGCCTATCACGTTGCGAAAACCCAGAATCAGGCCGCCGCTGATAAGCGCCGGTAACAACGGGAAAAAGATTTCGGCAATGTGCGAGATAATGCGCTCGAACAGATTCATGTTCTGCCGCGCGACCGCTTTTGTCTGTGCTTTGGTGGCGGTGGACTGGCCGGAGATTTCGAGCAGAGCCTTATAGTAATCGTCGACTTCCGGCCCTATCACCACCTGAAACTGACCGGCATTGGTGAAGCAGCCTTTGACCATGGACAAGCTTTCAATCTCTTTGGGGCGGGCTTTCGCCGGATCATTCAGGGCAAAACGCAGACGGGTAATACAGTGGGTAACGGAGGCGATATTCTCGCTGCCTCCAACGTATTCGAGCAGCCTTTCAACATCCTGTCGGTTTATTTTACTCATCTTTTCAGCCTCTTCGACCTGAAGGTTAAAACCTAAGCATAACGGCTGATTGAAAACCTGCACTCGACGTGACGGCGGGCAATAGGCTGCGGTTTAGCATCGGTTAATACTTTAAGGCGTATGATTCGGCCACTGAGTTGATCGAGATCAGCACAGACAACGCGGTTTAGGTCACAATACGCCCCGCAAATCACTCCACTTACCGAGAATATTGTTATGGATCCCGACCCCGACACTGTAAGTCCGTCATGATCCGGTAAGCACCCGCCTTTTCGCTGCTGCTTACCGGTTAAATCTGGTAAGCAGCAGCGCGCATTTCCCCATGCCGCTCTGCCTGTTACTTGCTGTTCTACGGCTATTTGCCGAGCTTTATGCTGCGCCCTTTATTGGGGTGGTAGGCGAAAAAGCGAGGTCATGCTTTGCCGTGGGCGCGAGAAAGGTATGCATTATGTTCAAAACATTGACCCAACGGCTCTTCGACGTCTTCAGCCGCACTCTGCCACGTCGCCTTGTTCATCGCTCGCCTATGCTGGAGAAACGCCCGTCCCGCCGCGAGCCACGAGGTGCCTCATTCTATTGTCGTGCACTGCCAGGCCTGCGCACGCGCCAGTGCCGATGATCTTTATACCCAATTCAACAGCCATTTCGAAGGGCTGACCGAGGCCGAAGCCGCAGCCATTCGTGAACGCGTCGGCGCAAATCAGACCGACGATCAACAACCTGCGCCGTGGTGGCAGCATTTGTGGATCTGCTATCGTAATCCGTTCAATCTGCTGCTGACGCTTCTTGCGGCGGTGTCCTATGCGACGGAAGATATGAAGGCGACGCTGGTTATCGGCAGCATGGTGGTGATTTCCACCCTGATGCGCTTTATTCAGGAAGCCCGTTCCAATAAAGCCGCCGACGCGCTGAAAGCCATGGTCAGCAATACCGCCACGGTGCTGCGAAGCGATGCACACAGCGGTCGTAGCGACAGCCTTGAGCTGGTTATCAATCAACTGGTTCCCGGCGATATCGTCAAACTTTCCGCCGGTGACATGATCCCGGCCGATCTGCGTATTCTCTCGGCCAAGGATCTGTTTATCAGCCAGGCTGCGCTGACCGGTGAATCGCTGCCGGTCGAAAAGCAGGCGGTGAGCCGTATGCCGCTGGATTGCGATCCGCTCGAGCAGGACACGCTGTGCTTCATGGGCACCAATGTGATAAGCGGTACGGCGATGGCGATAGTGATTTCGACCGGTGCGCAGACCTGGTTCGGCCAACTCGCCGAACGGGTGATTCGTCAAGACGAGCAGCCCAACGCCTTTCAGCGCGGCATCAGTAAAGTCAGCTGGTTATTGATTCGTTTTATGATGGTGATGACGCCGGTCGTGTTGCTTATCAATGGCTACACAAAAGGCGACTGGTGGGAGGCGGCGCTGTTTTCGCTGTCGGTGGCCGTAGGGCTTACCCCTGAGATGCTGCCGATGATCGTGACTTCCACGCTCGCAAAAGGCGCGGTAAAACTCTCGCATCAGAAAGTGATCGTCAAACATCTGGACGCGATTCAGAACTTCGGCGCGATGGACATTCTCTGCACCGATAAAACCGGCACGCTGACGCAGGATAAAATCATTCTCGAGCGTCATACCGATGTCCTCGGATCGCCGAGCGACGATGTACTGCATCTCGCGTGGCTGAACAGCCATTATCAGACCGGCCTGAAAAATCTGCTCGACGTGGCGGTGCTCGAAAGCGCCGAAGCGCGATTGATGGAAGAGGGCAGGGATCCGTCCATCAAGATAGACGAGATCCCGTTTGATTTCGAACGCCGTCGGATGTCGGTCGTGGTATCGGAGGGAGAGCATGAACATCGGTTGATCTGCAAGGGCGCTCTGGAAGAGATCCTGTCTATCTGCACCCAGGTACAGCTCGACAGGCAAACGGTGCCGCTGACCGCTGCGCTGCTGGCGCGCATTCGCGGCATTACCGACGAGCTCAATCAACAGGGGTTGCGCGTTGTCGCCGTGGCGCACAAAGTTATGCCGGCACGTGCGCCGGATTACGCGGTGCCCGATGAATCCAGTCTGATCCTCGCGGGTTATATCGCCTTTCTCGATCCACCGAAAGAGAGTACCGCGCCTGCCCTGAAAGCCTTGCAGAACAAAGGCGTGACGGTGAAAATCCTTACCGGCGACAATCCGCTGGTGGCGCGCAAGATTTGCACAGATGTGGGATTGGCGGTCGAGCGCATTGTGGTAGGTAGTGAAGTCGAAGTGTTGAACGACACAGAACCTGGCCGCGCTGGCAGCCACGACCAGCGTCTTTGCCAAGCTGGCACCGCTGCACAAAGAACGCATTGTACGTGTGCTGCGCGATCAGGGCCATGTCGTCGGTTTTATGGGCGACGGCATCAACGATGCACCTGCGCTGCGGGCGGCAGATATTGGCATTTCGGTAGATTCGGCGGTGGATATCGCCAAGGAAGCGGCCGATATCATCCTGCTTGAAAAGAGCCTGATGGTTCTGGAACAGGGCGTGACAGAAGGGCGTCGCACCTTTGCCAACATGCTGAAATACATAAAAATGACCGCCAGTTCAAACTTCGGCAATGTGTTCAGCGTATTGGTGGCGAGCGCTTTCCTGCCTTTCCTGCCGATGCTGCCCCTGCATCTGCTGGTGCAGAATCTGATTTATGATGTCTCGCAGGTCGCCATTCCGTTTGATAACGTCGACGAGGAGCAGCTTGCCAAACCGCAGCGCTGGAACGCAGGTGACATCGGCCGTTTTATGGTGTTCTTTGGCCCTATCAGTTCCGTATTCGATATTTTGACGTTTTCGCTGATGTGGTGGGTTTTCAAGGCCAATACCACGGAAATGCAGACGTTGTTCCAGTCCGGCTGGTTTATTGAAGGCCTGCTGTCGCAAACGCTGATCGTGCATATGATCCGCACCCGCAAAGTGCCGTTTATTCAGAGCCGCGCCTCATGGCCGCTGTGCATCATGACGCTGCTGGTGGTAGTGACCGGCATTGGTCTGATTTTCTCGCCCGCCGCCGGATTCCTGCAGCTTCAGGCGTTGCCGCTCGGGTATTTCCCGTGGCTGATTCTGATCCTCGCCGCCTACATGGTGCTGACGCAGGGCGTGAAAGGCTATTTTGTCCGTCGTTACGGCTGGCAGTGATTCAGAAAGAGCGTATGACGGCCTCCAGCACGGAGGCCGTTTCACGTTTACAGCCGCGCCAAACGTTCGGCCAGCATCTCGAGCAGGCGCGGATTATCGACCTCGGTTATCACGGTGATATTGGGTTGCTGCCCGAGCAGATGGCGCGGCTTGACGGCGACCAGCGTTTGCCCGCGATGGCGGTCGTCTTGGCAGCTTACGCTGATACGCCCTTCAACGCCGTTAAACAGCGTGGGATCGATAAGCCACGCGATGACACAGGGATCATGCAGACAAGGATCGCCCGCGCCATAGCTGCGCATCATGGCTGCAGCGCTTTCCAGTAGCGGGCTTTTCTTTTGCAGATCATCAAGATAGGAGGCGGTGATTTTCGCCTGCATCGTGACATCAAGCCCCAGCATCACCTGCCTGATTCCGGCGCTCAGCACCACATGGGCAGCCCAGGGATCGACATAAATATTGAATTCGGCAACCGGTGAGCTATTGCCCGGGCAGAATGCTGCGCCGCCCATAAACACCAGCTGTTTTATCTTTGGCACAATCGTCGGATCTTTGACGATAGCCAGCGCGATATTGGTCATCGGACCTATCGGGCACAGCGTAATTTCACCGGGTGCAGTGTGAATGGCCTGAATAATATAATCCACGGCGTGTTCGGGTTGCAGCGCAAAATCCGCTTCCGGCAGGGTAACGTTACCTAAACCCTCAAAGCCGTGCACGGTCGAAACACGACCTTCGGCCTCAAGCATCGGACGGGCGCAACCGGCATACACAGGGATATCTTCGCGCTTCGCCAGCGCACAAATCCGCCGAGCATTACGGGCAGTGTGAGCCAGCGAAACATTGCCCGCCACCGTGGTGATTCCTACCAGTTCAATCTCCTGCGGCGAAGCCAGCGCCAGCAGAATGGCGATGGCGTCATCGACGCCCGGATCGCAGTCGAGAATAATTTTATGTCGTGCCATAGGTCACCTTGCGAACGTGGAGGCGCGTTTTTGCCGCCATAAGGGCTATAAAATTAGCCGCCTTGCTTCGCGTGTGCAATGCGTTTTGTGCGTGTCTTCGCGCAGGCGTGAGCCGGTGCAGACTCAACGCGGTTAAACATAGGCAAAGCGTTTGACGACGGTGAATTGGCCGAAGTCTCTTTCACTCTTCAGATAGGCATCTTGCATTTCACTGTCGGAGTCCGACGTGTCGTCGCGTTTCTGCCCGATATCCGTGAAGCGGCGAGTTTACGTTGCGATGAAACACGGGGCGCGCCAGCGGTTCGGGATCTTTCATTAACGGCGCTTTCAGAGTGATTTCGAAAAAGCTTTCTACGGGATCATACTGCAAACCCGGCGGGTGCCTGAGAGAGGCTTCCCGAACGATATCCTTCACTTTGAAATCAATCACCACGTTGTCAGTGTTCACATGGGCATGCTTCAACGCCCTGTACATTTGATCGAGGGTGTCGTCGATATTGAGTTTGCACGCTTTGGAAAACTCGAGTGCGTTTTCGACCAGCGTTTTGTAGTGGTGCGTATTTTGGTCGGTACGAAGGGTCGTGTGGGTGAAAAGGTTAATCTTGGGCTCGACGATGACCGCGTTTTTATCGTGATGAATAATAACGTTGTTGGCGCTCATCAATTTGCAGCGTTGTTCCGGCGTGGTCAGGCTCTGATATTTCCTGGTGTTGGCGAGAAATCGGTAGCGTTGTTCCAGCTTGGAATTGGTGTTGATGAAAATCACTTCCGGCTCGGGCGTGCGGACAGCAGGAGGTTTCTCGGCAGAGGTAGCTTGCTGCGACACGGCGCGAGGCAAAGGTGCGTCGTAGAATGGGCCAAAGCGGTTCTGCACAAGATGCAAGGGTGCCTGGCTCATCAGCTTGTCGATCACGGCATTCAGTTTTTTATCCTGATGATCGAAGTTGAGCTTTAAGTGATCGCGAAGATCGCTCAGTTTGGCGAGAGAGATAGGATCGTATTCAATGGATTTCTTCAACCCGAGCATGCCTAAAAAGCTGTGGGGTTTATTTTTGGAAAGCGTGATGTTTTTTATGTAGTTAGCGATGTCTTTTCTGGACTGCGTGGTCATCGCCTTGTCGAACAACATATTGGTATGTGTCAGCGCCCTGCTTATCAATGTCATGGTCTTTCCCTTTTAGCCTTCCTGGAACTTGCGATCCTAGAAGGTATTTTCTGAATAAACTCTCGAAAAACGATGATTTCAGAACGTCGTCGACACGCGTCTCATTCTTCTTGCACGACGCTCTCCAGCGAGATTTTGCTGCAATCCTTAATGACTTCCTGCGCGAAATTTTCGGTAATGGGGGTCAAGGTGTCGGCGGGCGACTCGGCGACGCCGAGTGTGTCATAGAAGGTTGAAATGGCCGGACGACCCGCACAGTCGGGATCATGAGTTTGGTAAACATCGGCCCGCGTCTGTATTTGATTTTTTTCTTTCAACGAGGAGGAGGATGAGGGCAGCGTCATCTTTTGATTAAGCGGGTCGATATTAAATTTTCTTAAAAATTCGTACATCGTAGCGGTATCGATGTGACGGGAATTCTTGAGTGAATGCGGTCTGCCCTGGCTATTCTCGACAATCGCCTTGTCGATCAGCTTCATTTTTCGATTACTGAAAAAATTGGGGCCGAATTTAAGTTTCAGCAAATCGTCGACGGTCTTGTCATGGCTGACAAAGTCATTTCTTCTTCGGCTTCTAAAGAACAGACAGCCGCCCCTGTTTTTAACCTCACTGATATTATTGATGAATTTCTTGATGTTTCGGGTTGAGGGATTGCGGTCGACCTGCTTTAAAAGCGCCGTCGAGCGAACGGATAAACCTGCCGTGAGCGGAGTCATTGAATGCACCTTTCATCAATAGAGGGCCAACCCGCAGGCTATGCGAAATCGCTACACAATACTCTCAGGAAACGATGCTTTTGATATGGCGGGGCGAAGTTAAACGGGGAGAAAGCGCGGGCGCACCGGAGCGCGCCCGCGGTTATCAGGACTGTGCCTTGTCGTTACGGTAATTAACCCAGGCATTGATAATCAGCGTCAGGGCCAGAATAGTGGCGACAACGCCCAGTGAGATGCCGACCGGAATATGCACCACATCGAGCAGCAGCATTTTCGCGCCGATAAAAATCAGGATGATAGCCAGACCGTATTTCAGCATCGAGAAGCGTTCCGCGACGTTCGCCAGCAGGAAATACATCGCACGCAGGCCGAGAATCGCGAACAGGTTTGAAGTCAGCACGATAAACGGATCGGTGGTGACGGCAAAGATGGCCGGAATACTGTCGACGGCAAAAATCACGTCGCTCAACTCGACCATAATCAACACCAGCAGCAGCGGTGTGGCGTAAAGCAGCCCGTTGCGACGCACGAAGAATTTCTCGCCCGACAGCTCGTCCGTCATGCGTAGATGGCCGCGCAGCCAGCGAACAATCGGTTTATCGCCGACCGCCGCATCATCTTCTTTGGCCAGCGCCATCTTGATACCGGTGAACAGCAGGAATGCGCCGAACAGATAGAGGATCCAGCTAAACTCCGCCACCAGCCAGCTGCCTGCGAAAATCATGCCGGTACGCAGCACAATGGCACCCAATACGCCGTAAACCAGTACGCGGCGCTGCAAGCTGGCAGGCACGGCGAAATAGCTGAACAGCATCAGCCAGACGAAGACGTTATCCACCGCCAGCGCCTTTTCAATCAGATAGCCGGTCAGGAAGGCCAGCGCCTGCTTGTCGGCCACCTCGCGACCGAATTCGCCGTTGAGATACCACCAGAAACCCGCGTTAAACAGCAGGGAAAGACCCACCCAGAGCAGCGACCACAGCGCGGCGCTCTTCATGGTCATCGATTGTGAACCCTTGCGACCCTGCAACAGCATATCGACTGCCAGCATAATCACCACGACCAGCGCGAAGATGCCCCACAACAGCGGACTTCCTACGGAATTTTCCATTATCCAATCCTCGAAAAAGTAAAAAAAACGGCCAACGTCAGAAGACGTCAGCCGCTCTTTATCGAATTTCGAGCCAACCTTGCCTTCCGGCAAGGTCTCACTTACAACTGAAACAACAGGCTATTTCAGTCGCCCGGTCACCGGGTGAGATGACTCACCGTATTGACGATTAACCGGCAGGAAGTTACTCCCCTTTGCTCGTTAAAAAATAATTCAAAGTATTTCAGGCGTCAAGAATCTTGACACATTTAGACAATTATCCTGCCAGCGCGCGCTGTTTGCCGAGCGAGTCGACGAACGCCAGCAACAATCCCTGGCTCAGCGGCGTTTCGCCGATGTTTTGCAGCTTGCCCAGATAATCGACGTGGTCATCGCTTGCCTGCTGGTCGAGCCACGGCAGATAGGTTTTCATGATTGCCGCGCTGAATTCGGGATGAAACTGGGTACTGACCGCGTTGGGACCATAACGCAGGATCTGGTGCGGATCGTGGGCCGATTTTGCCAGCACGGTGGCGCAGGCGGGGGCTTGCAGCACGGTTTGCAGATGAATCAGGTTGGCATTGAAACGCGCAGGCAGACCCGAAACCCAAGGGTCGTGCGCCGCAGCGGGCAGCAGTTCAATCTCTTCGGTACCGACTTCAATGCCCTGCGGATGATAACCGACCTCGCCGCCGAGCGCGTAAGCCATCAGCTGGTGGCCGTAGCAGGCGCCCAGCATCGGCAGATCAAGCAGCATCGCCTGCCGGATCCAGTCGGCGGCATATTCGCTCCACTCGAGATGTTCCGTCACCATGCTACGCGAACCGGTAATTACCGCACCGGCGTAGTGATGCGGAGGAAGCGGGCGCTCACCGGCCTGCAAATCAATGACGATGACCTGCTGACTGTCGATATTTCCCTGACGAATAAACATCTGCGGAAAATTGCCGTGCAACGCGCGAATAGGCTCGGGTGCCTGTCCGGTTTGAAGAATTAGCAGCGGTTTCAGGTCGGATTGATTCATGCTGACTCCTTGAATAAGTTTAGCCACAGGCTGGCGATCGGCAGGCAAAGTCTGCCGACTAGTTATCCGCCGGGAAAATGACGCCGGTTTGACGACGAATCTCTGTCAATAACTGCGCGGTGATGCGTGACACTTCAAGACCGGGATGGTTATAAAACTGACTGCTGACCAGCGTAGCGAAGGTGTCGGCCTCATAAAGCATGGTATTGATGTGCTGCGGTTGTGTGAGCTCGAGTTTCTGTCCGCCGCGTGGAATGTAGTTCAGGCCCTGACACTCCGAGAGTTTTTCGATAAGCAGTGTACCGCTTTCGCCCTGAATTTCGCTGTCGAGCCAGCTGTCGCTGACTTTGGAGTGGTTAATGACAACGTCGAAATCGCCGTAAAGGTGATCCCGGTAGCCCAGCACGACCGTGCCCTGTGCATCCACGCCGCTGTCGAGCAGCGTTGCGCCGGCACTCACCGTGTCGGGTTCGCCAAACAGTGCGACGCTGCTGGCGAGGCAATAATAGCCGATATCCATAATCGAGCCGTTGGAAAAGGCCGGATTGAAGGTGTTCGGGTTTTCGCCGTCCAGATAGCGTTGATAACGCGAAGAATACTGGCAGTAATTCAGCACGGCCTTACGCAAGGGGCCCATTCGCCCAAGGGTACTTTTCACATGCAGGAAATTGGGCAGATAGGCGGTTTTGAAGGCTTCGAACAGCACTACCTGATTGTCGGTCGCGCAGGCAATCATGCGCTCCGCTTCTTCAAGATTGGAGGCCAGCGGTTTCTCGCAGATGACGTGTTTTTTATGGTTGAGAAACAGCAGGGTTTGTTCGCAGTGCAGTGAATTCGGGCTGGCGATGTATACCGCGTCTATCGCGTCGGAGGCCGCCAGCGCCTCAAGGGAATCAAAATAGTGTTCGACAGGGTATTCATGACCGAGTGCCTTGGCATTTTCCAGCGTGCGAGAATAGATAGCCGTCAGCTTGAGTTTGCCACTTTCATGTGCGGCATTGATGAAGCTTTGCGTTATCCAGTTAGTGCCCACTACGGCAAAGCGAATCATGGTCTACTCCCTATTAAATTCTGAAGAATTCATGAAAAAATCATGAGAAAGATGTGAGGTAATCATGATGAAGATCTGATTATCAGACATAGAGTTTGCCGAATAAATCAAGATGCGTCAGATACATGCGGGTATCGAACTCAAGTTGATGATAATCGGGCGCCATATGACAGCACAGGCTGTAAAAGGCTTTGTTATGTTCTTTTTCCTTAATATGCGCGAGCTCGTGAACCACGATCATTTTCAGGAATGCCTCGGGCGCGGTTTTAAATACCGTCGCGACGCGGATTTCCGCCTTGGCCTTGAGCTTGCCACCCTGAATGCGCGAAATGGCCGTATGCAGCCCGAGCGCGTGACGCATGACGTGAATCTTGTTGTCGTAGGCCACTTTGCTTAGCGGTGACGAGCTGCGCAGATATTGGTTCTTCAACTCGAGCGTATACTGATACAGCGCTTTGTCATTGGTGAGTTCATGCGGGGCGGGGTAACGGCCGAGCAGCACGCTACCCAGGCGCTTTTCTTCAATCAGCCTATGCACCTGAGCCTGTAGATGTTCCGGATATCCTTGCAGATAGGTCAATTCTGGCATAACTGTTTGCTTTGGCTCTCTTTAATGAAGTGAAAACCCGAACGCTATCCGCCTGTGAATGACCCGCGGGCAGCAAGGGGAGACAGATAATCCCTTTTTAACTGAAAAAACATTTTACTGATAGCGCAATTTAAGGGATAAACAGCGCAAATTGTAATTTGAGGAGGGCCAATGAGCCATTTTGAACTGGGTACACTGCAACTTGAGCTGGAACGTTATCCGCTACAGGAAGAGTCCACGACGCTGCAGGCGTGGGAAGCAGCCGACGAATACTTGCTGCAAACCCTGACCACCGACACACTCAATGGCCGTCCCGTGCTGATCTTCAACGACGCGTTTGGGGCACTGACCTGTGCGCTGCACGCCTTCTCGCCGGTCAATGTCAGCGACTCTTTCATGAGTCAGCTGGCGGCGCGCTACAACCTGCGTCTAAACAATCTCGATGATTCGCTGGTGACCACCCAGAGCAGCCTTGATCCTCTGCCGCAGGCACCGGGTCTGGTGATTATCAAGGTGCCGAAGACGCTGGCGCTGCTTGAGCAGCAACTGCGTGCGCTGCGTGAAGTCGTGACGCCGGACACCCAGATTATCGCGGGTGGCAAGGCACGCGACATCCACACCTCGACGCTGCAACTGTTCGAGAAAATTCTCGGCACCACGCGCACCAGTCTGGCGTGGAAGAAGGCGCGTCTGATCCATTGTCAGCCCGAGAAAGACATGCAGCCAGCCGAGCCGGTCACCACCGAATGGGCGCTGGATGACAGCGAGCTGCGCATTACCAACCATGCCAACGTGTTCTCGCGTACGGGGCTGGATATCGGCGCGCGCTTCTTTATGCAGCATCTGCCGGAAGGAATCGAAGGGCGCATCGCCGACCTCGGCTGCGGCAACGGCGTGATAGGCATTACCGCCCTGGCGCTGAATCCCGATGCCGACATGCTGTTCGTCGACGAGTCTTACATGGCGGTGGAATCGAGCCGTGCCAATGTGGCGAACAATCTGCCGCAGGATCTGGCGCGCTGCGAGTTTGAAGTGAACAACATGCTGGCCGGCGTGGAGCGTGAATCGCTGCATGCGGTGCTGTGCAATCCGCCTTTCCATCAGGGCACCGTCATCAGCGACGATACCGCATGGCGCATGTTCTGCGACGCCAAGCGCTGCCTGCAACCGGGCGGCGAGCTGCGAATTGTGGGTAACCGACATCTGGATTACTACCAGAAACTGCGCCGTCTGTTCGGCAACTGCACCACGCTCGCGACCAACCAGAAATTCGTTGTTCTGCGCGCGGTGAAAACCAGTGCCGGACTCAACAGCTTTTAAGTCTTAAATCTTCAGTCCTAGACGGGTGCCCTGATCGATTGCGCGACGGGCATCCAGTTCTACGGCAACGTCCGCGCCGCCAATCAGATGGACCGTCTTGCCGCGTTGACGCAGCGGTGCTTCCAGCCCGCGCTGTGACTCCTGACCCGCACAGACAATCACGTTATCAACCGCCAGACAGTGCGCCTCTCCCTCACGAAGAATATGCAGACCGTTATCGTCGATACGCTCGTAGCTCACGCCGTTCAGCATCTTCACGCCGCGCGCCAGCAGGCTGGTACGATGGATCCAGCCCGTCGTCTTGCCCAACCCTGCGCCGACCTTGCTGGTCTTGCGCTGTAACAGGGTGATGTCACGGGCAGAAGGCAGCGGCCGGGCACCTTCGACGGCCAGTCCGCCGCGCTGGCACAGGCTGGAATCAATGCCCCATTCCTGATTGAACATCGCGATATTGAGGCTGGCGGAAGGCTCGACATGCGCCAGATATTCGGCGGTATCAAAGCCGATCCCGCCCGCGCCGATGATAGCAACGCGCTGGCCTACCGGCTTTTTGTCACGCAGCACCTCGAGATAGGTCAGCACGCTCGGGTGATCGATGCCCGTGATGTCGGGCAAGCGCGGCAGAATACCGCAGGCCAGAATCACCTCATCAAAGCCGTCAAGCGTCTCGGCATTCACCTGGCTGCCCAGTCTCAGCTGGACGTCGAGCAGGGCAAGCTGGCGCGAGTAATAGCGCAGGGTCTGATAAAACTCCTCTTTTCCGGGGATCTGTTTGGCGATATTAAACTGTCCGCCGATTTCGGGCTGGGCATCGAACAGGGTAACGTGATGACCGCGCTGCGCCGCCGTGGTGGCAAAAGCCAGCCCCGCAGGGCCTGCCCCGACGACCGCCAGGCGTTTACTCTGGCTGGTTGGGAACAGCGGCATTTCGGTTTCATGGCAGGCGCGTGGATTCACCAGACAGGAGGCCAATTCCCCTGCGAAAACCTGGTCGAGACAGGCCTGATTACAGCCGATACAGGTATTGATTTCGTCTGCCCTATCCTCGGCGGCCTTTTGCACAAACGCCGGATCGGCGAGGAAAGGGCGCGCCATCGAGACCATATCGGCATAGCCGTTGGCCAGCAGGTCTTCTGCAATATCAGGATCGTTGATGCGGTTGGTGGTGATGAGCGGAATGCCGAGCTTGCCCATCAGCCGCTGCGTGACCCAGCCGAAGGCGGCGCGGGGCACGCGGGTGGCGATGGTCGGAATGCGCGCCTCGTGCCAACCAATGCCGGTGTTGATAAGGGTCGCGCCCGCCTGCTCGATTTTCATCGCCAGCAGTTCCGTCTCTTCCCAGTTGCTGCCCTGTTCCACCAGATCCAGCATGGAGAGGCGGTAAATAATAATAAAGTTCGTGCCGCAGATACGCCGCACACGGCGCACGGCTTCTTCGGCAAACCGCATGCGATTCTCGGCGCTGCCGCCCCATTTGTCTTCGCGCTGATTGGTGCGGGCAGTCAAAAATTCGTTAATCAGATAACCTTCCGACCCCATGATCTCTACGCCGTCATAACCCGCCTCGCGCGCCAGTTGCGCACAGTGAGCGAAGTCTTCAAGGGTTTGCTCGATTTCGACGTCACTGAGCGCGTGTGGGGCAAACCGGTTGATGGGCGCTTGCAGCGCAGAGGGCGCAACGGGATGGGGCTGATAACTGTAGCGGCCTGCGTGGAGGATTTGCAGCGCGATTTTTCCGCCCGCAGCATGCACGGCATCGGTCACTATTCTATGCTGGCCGACCTGCGAAGGGTGATTCAGCACGGAGCCGCCCTGATACACCACACCCTGTGTATTGGGCGCAATCCCGCCGGTCACGATAAGCCCGACACCCGCGGCCGCGCGCTCGGCGTAGAAGGCGGCCAGACGTTCGGGACCATCTTCCCGCTCCTCAAGTCCCGTATGCATCGAGCCCATCAAGACGCGGTTCTTGAGCTGGGTAAACCCCAAGTCCAGCGGCGCAAGCAGATGAGGATAAGGTACAGACCAACGCTTCATAACGCACTCCATCGAAATCAGTAGCCACACTACGAAAGTGGTCGGATGAGATGGCTTAAATTTAACGCCTGTGACGCGGCTTTCCAGCGCGGGCTGCCGTGATTGTGACAGGTATCAAGAATTATTATGAAGCAGGGGACTGCACCTGTTGAGAGCAGGGGGCTTCAACAGGCGCAGAAGGGGAGATTAGAGCAGCAGGAAGCTGTTTTCCTTGACGTTTACCGAATCCAGGCCAATAAAGACGTTGAATTTTCCGGCCTCGGCGGCCCATTTGAGCTGGTTGTCATAGAAGCCGAGATCGGCCGTGCGCAGCGTAAAGCTGACCTGCTTCTCTTCGCCGGGTTGCAGATACACTTTCTCGAAGTTCTTGAGCTCTTTAACCGGACGGCTGATTGAAGCGGTGACATCCTGCGTATAAAGCTGAACCACGGTCGCGCCCGCGACCTTGCCGGTATTTTTCACCCTGACACTTGCGGTTATCGCGCCGTTGCGTGCAAGCGTGGTGGAGGACAGGCTGACATCCGACACAGAGAAATCGGTATAACTCAGGCCATAGCCAAACGGGAACAGCGGTCCGTTGGTGATATCGAAATAGCGCGAGGTGTACTTGTCCGGCTTTTGCGGATTAAACGGCCTGCCGGTGTTCAGCACGCTGTTGTAGAGCGGGATCTGGCCGACGGCGCGCGGGAAGGTCATCGGCAGCTTGCCCGACGGGTTGTAGTCGCCAAAGAGCACATCGGCAACTGCATGACCGCCTTCGGTGCCCGCAAACCAGGTTTCGAGCATCGCGTTGGCATTGTCATTTTCCCACGGCAGGGTGAGCGGACGCCCGTTCATCAGCACCAGCACCAGCGGTTTACCGGTGGCTTTCAGCGCCTTCAGCAGATTTTTCTGGCTTTGCGGAATGCTGATATCAGTGCGGCTGGAAGCCTCGTGCGCCATGCCTTGCGCTTCCCCGACCACGGCGACGATGACATCGGCTTTCTCGGCGGTTTTCACCGCTTCGTCGATCATTTCCTGTGCCGGACGCGGATCGTTCTGGATCTGTTTTTCATACGAGTTCAGGAAAGTCACGATGGCTGGATCGTCGATAATATTGGAGCCACGTGCGTATAGCAGCGTGGCCTTGTCGCCTATCGCATCCTGCATGCCCTTGCGCACGGTGATCGTCTGTTTGGAAACCCCCGCCGCAGACCAGCTGCCCATCATGTCGCGCTGACTGTCGGCCAGTGCGCCAATCAGCGCAATGGTGCCTTTTTTCTGCAACGGCAGAACGTGGTTGTCATTTTTCAGCAACACCATCGAGGCGCGCGCGACCTCACGCGCCTCGGTGCGATGCAGACGACTTTCGGCATTGGTATCGACAGGGTCGGTGGAGGGCGGCCCAAGATGGCGATAAGGGTCGGCGAACAGGCCCATGTCCCATTTGGCAATCAATACATCACGCACCGCGCGGTCGATATCCTGCTCACTGATGAGTTTGTCTTTCAGCAAGCCGCGCAGATACTGGCCGTACTGATTGTCGGCCATGTCCATATCGACGCCGGCCTTGAGCGCCATGGCTGCCGCCTGACGATCGTCTTCGGCTACGCCGTGTTTGACCAGACCGCCGATGGCGCCGTGATCGCTTACCGTGAGTCCGTGGAATTTCCACTGATCGCGCAGGATATCTTTCAGCAGCCAGCCGTTCGAGGTGGCCGGTACGCCATTGACGGAGTTCAGCGCGACCATTACGCCGCCCACACCCGCATCGACGGCAGCCTTGTAGGGCGGCATGTAGTCGTTGAACATCCGCGACAGGCTCATGTCGACCGTGTTGTATTCGCGTCCGCCTTCCACTGCGCCGTACAGCGCATAGTGCTTGACGTTGGCCATCACGTTGCCGGGCGCGGAAGGGTCATCGCCCTGATAGCCCTTGACCATTTCATAGGCCAGACGCGAGGTCAGATAGGTATCTTCGCCAAACCCTTCAGAGACACGGCCCCAGCGGGGATCACGCGTGATATCGACCATGGGGGAAAAGGTCATGTTCAGGCCATCGGCGGCGGTTTCTTCTGCCGACACGCGTGCGCTGGTGGCGACGGCCTGCATATCCCAGCTCGACGCCAGTCCAAGGCTGATAGGAAATATCGTGCGCTGACCGTGCACCACATCATAGGCATAGAAAGGCGGGATCTTGAGGCGGCTGTATTGCACCTGATCCTGCATACGGCGGATATCCGGCTTGGTCACGGTATTGAATACGCCGCCAACCTTGTCTTCACGAATATCGGCCATGATCTTTTCTTTCGGATTATCGGGGCCGACGCTCACCAGATTAAGCTGACCGATTTTGTCGTCCAGCGTCATCTTCTTCATGAGAGTGGCGATAAAGCTATCGCGCTGTTTTATTTGTGTCTGTGGAATGGCCGAAGAGACCGGCGTTTGCGCCTCGGCGGCGAGAGCATAAAGCGGAGAACCCAACATCAAAACGACTGCGCCAATCACGTAATGCGTCTTCATTCGATATCCTATATCTCCCTCCGGCTTCTCGAAAATAGCGCGAGATAAGGGCAGAGGGTCAAATGTCATTTTTGGGAAAAGTATGAACAGTATCTAATACGGGAATTCAGGCTTTAGCAAATAATATGTAAGATATAGAAAGGATTAGTAACTTAACGCAGATAAAGACGGGCATTTCCGGCAGCGAGGGGGCATTGCGCACGGTTCGCTGCCGCAGAAAAAGGGATCAGGGCATAGGCCAGGTCGTTGGCTGCTGACTCATAATATCGATAAACACGTCTTTGGACGTCAGCCAGAAATGTGACAGGGCTTCAACGCTGAACGTCATCCCCATCAGACCCATCACGAACCAGCAGGTCATCGACAGACCTAATCCGCTGCACATAAATGCCAGGGTGTTCTTACTGGTTTGACGGCAAACCACATTCAGTTGGCTGGCAAAAAACATCATCAGCGCGCTCAGTAATTCCCAGCGCATCATCATGAATCCAGTCGTCAGGGTGTTCATCGAATTAAGTCCTTAATACATGCAACCTTATACACATACGAAACGGCATAATTTCAGGGCAACGCCATGAATTTAAATAAGTTATGGTAGAAGTTTGGAGATGTTGAAAACGGTAAAAGTGTGATTTAGGTCACATTCTATCACTGGCCTTTATTATTGTGCAAAAAACAATCTGGAATATGAACCCCCGTAAATGGCATAAAAGTTATAAAACAACAGTCGCATTAATATTTAACGTCAATTTAACAGGGTGATGATTTCCCAAGGCAAGCAGGGCAGTAACATCAAAAAATAGCCGCCAGGGCCTGAAGGGCGGGCCAAATCTTGTCTGGCTAATGAGTGGGGAATGAGTAGAATTATTAATAGATGATTTTCGCTAGAGTCTTATTCATTCTGTAATTAGCTGTTTTTTAACCAGTAAACATTAACGTTTTTTGAGTTATAAGCGGTTTGAGTGGCTTTGCTAAGAAAATTCCTAGTAACATGCAGGCCCCTCAAGTGTTAATTTTCTGTAAATTTGCGTCGAAATGGCTATTTCAGCGCGGTTAAAGTTAGGGTTAAATTTTGATAAACCCTCTTTACCGACATAAAAAATTGCAGGAGCTCAGGTTTTCAGGGTTTTACGTTTTAATTGGATTTAAACCATTTAGGCCTATTCATGCTGTACGGCTGATTTTATATTTTTACTAGCCGTTAGGATGACTCTTTATATTTAAGGGAACTATGAAAAACTTGGTCATAATGGAACCTCATTCCTTTACCTCCTTGGCCATGAGAGCGCTAATTCCTGAAGATGTTAAAATTCGGGGCGCGTTAAAAGGTTTCTCTCCGTTACAATCGATGCTCGACGCCGAAATGATTGATATTGTCATCATGGAAATATATGACACCAATCTATTTCCAATGGACGGCATCGATTTTATCCGCCGCAATGCAGAACACTGGAATCGTGTGACGCTCATAATTTGTACTGATGTAGATAATGTTTTTCTTATCAAAGAGTTGATGAAGTGCAAAGCGCGTGTGCTTATTTCCAAGAAAGATGACATCGTGTCGGTTGAACACGCCATCGATAAAGGGATCTCGGGCGATTATTATTGCAGTCCGAACCTGCTGGAGATAGTCAACTCCGACAGCAATGAGCTGTCGCTCACCTCGAGCGAGTTACGCGTGATGTCATTATTGCTGAATAACAAGACGCCGATGGAAATATCCGAATCGCTGGGGGTAAGCTATAAAACCGTGCAAACCCACAAAAGAAACGTGATGCAGAAATTAGGTGCCAGAAATAGCTTTGGCCTGATGAAAATAGGCTATCAATACAAAATAAAACTTTAGTCAGGTTATTATTTTTCATCTTACTGCCATAATCAGCGCGTAATGTCGCTACACCTCTTGGGTTATCACGCTTTGCGTTCCTAAGGTGCACAATATTGTCTACACTGGTTGCACTCTTTTTCAACGCCAGCAGGGTTCGACAAGATGAACAATACCTTCAAACGCATGCATTCACCGGTGGGTATTTTAACGCTGGTGGCGCGGGGCGACAGACTGGCCGCCGTGCTGTGGGAGATTGAGCGGGAAAACCGCGTTCGCCTTGGCACATTGATTGAAAATGAGACACACCCGATACTCGTCGAAACCGAGCGTCAGTTAAACGAGTATTTCGCAGGAACGCGAACCCGTTTCGACCTCCCGCTGGATTTTCAGGGAACCGAATTTCAGAAACGGGTCTGGCAGGCATTGCTGGAAATTCCCTATGGTGAAACCCGCAGTTACAGCCAGATAGCGCTGGCGCTGGGTAATCCCAAGTCCGTTCGCGCCGTCGGCGCTGCGAATGGGCGTAATCCGATTTCTATCATCGCTCCCTGTCATCGCGTCATTGGCGCATCTGGTGCATTGACCGGTTTTGCCGGTGGTCTGGAGGCAAAAACGCTTCTATTGACGCTGGAAGGGCATAAATTCACTGCTGCGGTGGCGGATGTCTCGAATCATCAGAGAACCTTCTCATTTTAAATTTTAAATAATTAAAGTAAGTTGTTAACGAATGAACGACATCGTTAGCGCAATTTTGACGAATTTTTGTTATCTTCATCACAAATCCTTCTGGGCGATAAATTGTTATTGCTTGGTTTTGCTGGAAAAAAGTCGGAATAATCGTCTGGTAGTTGGCGGGCTGGAAGCCCACAGTGCTCTGGTTGCTGATAAGCCAAGGCGGTAGCGTGGATGGCGAAATTATCGGCTGCGGTTTCATTCGTTGAAAAACCTGTAATCTATACCCTTCGCTGTGGCATTATCCGTCGTAACGCCTATTCAACAGGTTAGCGCGATTAGGGGCGGTATCATGAACACTGCCGAGTCGATCCGATTTTTGGCGTTGCGCTTTTTTCTCCATATCGACCTACGGATGGGCCATTCCATCGTAATTTGAACGTACAGTCATTATCGGCAAAGGAGAAGGTTTTCCCTGATGGAAAAAGAATTCGCAGTCGACACGTCATGCCTTGGCGCTTGCCTCTCCGCGAGCGGATTTTTACCTATCAGAAAATCCTCTATTTCACAAAGGGTTGCCGAGTTTTCGACTTCCAGTTCGCGTTTACAGTCCTTGAAGCCCGGCGATGAAATTCGCTATCGCCTACGGCAATATCTGATTTGTGCCGACCCTATGGCGCAAAATTTTTCTGTGCCTGATACTACAACCATTCAGGGACGTTTAAGTTTCCCTTCGTCGCGCACGCAGGTGCGGTGCAGCAAGGCAAAAAGCATGGGCTGCGATGACGCCGGTAACGGGCACAGTTGAAATTTCCTTAAACCTTTAAACCACGCGTCTTCCCACGTGGTTTGGCAATACAACAGGGACAAGGGTGATAGCGCGTCCTTTCCAATACTTGACTCTAACTTTTGAATGAAATCAATGACAAAAAAACATGTAATCAAGTTGACAGCCGTTGCTGTTCTTGTGGGTCTCCTTAGTGGCTGTACCGTAGTGCCTGGTCAGGGATTGAACAGCGTCGGTAAGAATGTGGTTGAACAGCCGGACAGCAATTCCGACTGGGATCAAAAAGTCAACGTCTATCCGATGACGCCTCAGCTGGTTCAGCAAATGCGTCCTCCGAAAGTGTTGTCTCGCCCGAACCCTGCTCTGGACGCGCAGGTAAATAATTACCAATACCGCATCGGTGTCGGCGATGTCGTCAACGTCACCGTGTGGGATCACGCAGAATTGACTACGCCTGCGGGTCAGTATCGCAGTGCCGAAGACAGCGGTAACTGGGTCGGCGCCGACGGCAATATTTTCTATCCTTATATCGGTAAAGTGCACGTGGTGGGCAAAACCATGGCCGAAGTCCGTCAGGATATTGCCAAGCGTCTCGTCACCTATATTGAAAGCCCGCAGGTTGACGTGAGTGTAGCGGCCTTCCGCTCGCAAAAAGCCTACGTCTCCGGTCAGGTCAACAAATCTGCCCAACTGCCTATCACCAACATTCCGATGACTGTGGTCGATGCCATCAATGCCGCAGGCGGTTTGGCTTCCGATGCCGACTGGCGCAATGTGGTCCTTACCCACGATGGCAAGGATACGATTATCAACCTGGCATCGTTGCTGCAAAAGGGCGACCTGATGCAGAACCACCTGTTATATCCGGGTGACATTCTTTATGTTCCGCGCAATGACAGCCAGAAAGTCTTCGTGATGGGCGAAGTCTTGCAGCAGGCAACCATGAAGATGGACCGCAGTGGCATGACGCTGGCCGAAGCCCTGGGTAACTCTTCAGGTATTGATCAGATTCAATCTGACGCCTCGGGCATCTTTGTTATTCGCCAGTTGAAAGGCGACAAGCAGGGGCGTATCGCCAATATCTATCAGCTTCAGGCCAAAGATGCCTCCGCGATGGTGATGGCTGCGCAGTTCCAGCTCAAGCCGTACGACATTGTTTATGTGACTACCGCGCCTCTTGTTCGTTGGAACCGCGTAATTTCACAGCTGCTTCCTACCATTACCGGTACGCACGACACGCTTCAGACTCTGCAGTTCTACAAAAACTGGGACTAATATATGTTTAATTCGGTATTGGTGGTGTGTACCGGAAACATCTGCCGTTCGCCGACGGCCGAAAGACGGCTTCGTCAGTTACTGCCGGGCAAGAAGATCGATTCGGCTGGCGTGGGTGCCCTTATTGGGCACCAGGCCGATTCTCAGGCTTCTTTTATTGCTAAAGAGCATGGGCTTTCATTGGAAGGACATCGTGGGCAGCAATTCAGCGCTGAATTGGCTCGTCAGTACGATTTAATTCTGGTGATGGACCAGTCTCATATTGAACAGGTATCAAAGCAGGCATCGGAAGCCCGGGGGAAAACATTACTCCTGGGGCACTGGCTGGATAAAAAAGAGATCCCCGATCCTTATCGCCAGAGTCGAGAGGCGTTCGATCATGTGTACCAGTTAATTGATGAGGCCTGCCAAAGCTGGTTGCCTAAATTAGCGAGCTAATATTTGGCACCAACGGTTTGGCGAATACGTCGAATTTGACTTAAATATCGACAGCAGCAGAGTTGGCAAATCACAGATATATTGGATAACGAAACATTCGCGATTCTTTTATTGCGGCTAATTCCGAATTATCTGTGATTTGAACCTGCCAAAGCAGGTTTTTTTATGGATTTAACATATCATCTATAATCTACAGCGTAGCTAACTTGTCAGAGCCGAGAGATGTTAATAAAGCACGCTAAAATTGTCTCTCGTTATCATTGGGGTTAAGGAATTTCTTAAAGGAGGCTCGCTCGGTTCGTACTCTTATGAAATAGCTATGCTGATGAAGTTCATAAGCAGCAAGTAGCTAGCAGCAATTGTGAAATTGTGTTTTTTCAGTAAGATAGAATGCATTGCGGCTTTTGCAACCCTAAGGAATGGGGCGCAGAAAGTCATTTACTCTCCGGTTTTTTACGGTGTTTTGAAGGCTTGCAGGGGCAATCTGTCTCTTGTTTAGCCAATTTGAGAAGTATTTCGGAAGCCAAGTCAGAACTTTTTCAGGGCATTTAACGTCGTTTTTGAACCCTTTATCTTGGAAGCATTGAGACTTCGAAGAGTTTTTCAAGAGCAAGGCCAACTTGCCGGGCGCATAGCCAAGACTTGTATCCGACATATTTCCTTATGGGCATATGATATCCATGATCGCAGACAGGCAAACAACATGACGAGTTTCGGTAGAAAAACATTACAGTATAGTGCTTCTGTCACTTCAGTCATTCAAAGACTTTCCGATATCTTGACTATATCATTTGGGTTATATTTCACGCGTTTGTTTTTTCATGAAGCATTCATGTACCAAGATATAATCATGGTATTGGCTTCGATAATTGTATTCCAGATGATTGGTGGTTTTACCGATTTTTACCGCTCCTGGCGCGGTGTCAGGATTGGTTTTGAACTCAGGGTCGTTCTTCAGAGTTGGGTGTTAAGTGTATTGGTGACCTTTGGTGCCTTATCTCTGGTCCAGATCGTCAACGAAAATATTGTTATTTGCGCTACCTGGTTCCTTATTGTCTGTTTAGGATTAATCATCTCGCGACTCGTTATTCGCTATGTTATTGGTCATCTACGCAATAAAGGTTATAACACCCGTAATGTCGCGATTATGGGCGCTTTCACGCCGGGTATCAAACTGGCGGAATCCCTGCGCGATGCGCATTGGATGGGCTTTAGAGTGCTTGGCATCTATGATGATGGCGACGTGCCACAAGATACCGACATTCCGAAAATCGGCGATTTCAAACAGCTAATTCATGATGCTCGCGTCGGTAAAATCGATCGGGTCTATATCGCCTTGCCGATGACTCAGGAAAAAATCATCAAGGAAGCCGTTGAAGAACTCTCCGATTCAACCTGTTCCGTGGTGCTTATCCCCGATGTTTTTACCTTTAATTTACTGCATGCGCGCACCGATGAAATAAACGGTGTTCCGGTGGTTTCGCTGTTCGATACCCCCATGATTGGGGTGAACAGGCTTATTAAACGACTGGAAGACATCATTGTCTCCATTATCATTCTGACCTTTATTTCACCCATCCTGCTGTTCATTGCGATTGCCGTGAAATTAACGTCGCCGGGACCGGTGATTTTCAAGCAACAGCGTTATGGTATTGATGGCAAAGGTATTGCCGTCTGGAAATTCAGAAGCATGGTTGTCATGGAAAACGGTGACAGTGTTGTTCAGGCAACAAAGGGCGATGCTCGTATTACCAAGCTCGGAAGTTTCCTGCGTAAAACCTCGCTGGATGAACTGCCACAGTTTATCAACGTGTTGAAAGGCGATATGTCTATTGTGGGCCCAAGACCTCATGCCGTGGCGCATAATGAGCTGTATCGCACCATGATTAGTGGTTATATGCTGCGCCATAAAATGAAACCGGGCATTACAGGCTGGGCGCAAATTAATGGCTGGCGCGGAGAAACCGATACGCTGGACAAAATGGAAAAACGCGTCGAGTTTGACCTTGATTACATCCATAACTGGAGTCTGGGGCTAGATCTCAAGATTATCTTCCTGACGATTTTCAAAGGGTTTATCCATAAAGCCGCGTATTAAGACAATCTTTAAACTCTGTTATAGAAAAAAGGCCGCATACTGTGCGGCCTTTTTTTATGCATTTTTTGAAGCATAAAAATCAAAGAATTAATGACGTTCCTGACGCTGGCTTAACCAGTAACCATGCAGGTTCAACGCAGCCGGTTTTATCTCTTCGATCGTGGTTTCAATCTGATCGTCCGTCATCCCTTCGAGCGTGGTCATATTCTTCTCCAAACCGTGCAACTCAATCGCCTCGAGAGAAGGTTTAAATGCCGCAGGCAGCGAGGACCAGTCATCCAGCGCAATGCCGCGCATATAGCCATAACACCATTCGTCGACGACCGTATAGTCCGTTCCCTCTACCGTTTGCTCGCCAAACAGCGGCTCGAACTGTTCCGGATAATCATTGAGCCGGTCTGCAATATCATTCATGTGCTGGAAAGTCAGATCCATAAAGCGGGTCACTTCCTCCTGAGATTCCCAGTCCGGGATAAAATCCTCTCCACCCCACAGGGCGACCAGCCATACGCTTGGCTCAATCATGTTTGGACCGGAGAGGATAGCCGTCAACATGCCGTCCAGTTCGGCAACATCCAGAACGGATTCGTCATTGCCGTACTTGATCAGCACATCTTCAAGCCATTCGAGCTCTTCTTCGTTCAGGGGGCCGTCTTTCATGAGGTTCTCTCCAGCGGGATAAAATACGAAAAGGTATGGGGCGAATGATAGCGGATTTAACGCAGCATTGGCTCAATAGAAACAAGGATTTTGTCCCAGTTGATGAATATCAGAATGGCTGCTGCCGCTGCAATAATGAATAACCATTTTCCAAGCATATCTTTTCCTCTTTCGCCGAACGTTTAAGACCCTTTCAGTGTAGATGGGGATGAGGAGAGAGAAAGGGAAAAAGCAGGTAATGAGTGGTTAATGAGATTGTCTTTGGTGCTGTTTGTGCCGCCGCTGACGCAGATAACTTTGCCTCTTACATCAAGGCACAAGGCAGTGCTAACACCTCTCGCATTCGCCGGACCTTGCATGTAGCCGAAGAGTTGAATGCCTATGACGAAGAGTTACTTTAAAAGCGCTTCTGGCACGCCTCGGAGTCCTGTCAATAACTGTGGGAGGGTCGAAAGCGCAGCGGGAACAAATAGCCTCGGTGGCGAGGCTGGGAGCCGCGCACGAGGGGGGATAGTTATGTTTTGAGCCGACCGGCTTGGGAGTGAGAATTGCCGTGCGCCATTTTTGAGACACTTGTTACTTAAAAACAAAAAAGCCACTCGCTAAGGAGTGGCTTAATGTCCTGATTTAACAGGGAAAATTTGGTGGCCCCTACTGGACTTGAACCAGTGACCAAGCGATTATGAGTCATATGAATAGCTTGTTTCATCCTTTTGCATTATAACCCAAGATGTTTAGTTAATTGCATTAAAACATGGAGTTATACTGTTTTCTTCGTTTCATGTTGTTCCACGATCTTCCTTTCAGTATCATCCTTACATCACCTGCTACATCACCCAGAAAACAGCACCAGGAAGAATATCTTTTGGCAGATAATTTAACGGATTCATTGATACGCGGCCTCAAACCATTAGATGCTGCTCACTATGTTTGGGACAAAAGCGGTGAGCGCGGTGCTGGCAGATTGGGTGTAAAAGTTGAGCCTTCCGGGCAGCGAGTTTTTTACTACCGCTATTACTGGCAGGCTCAACGTCAGTTCATCCTCTTGGGACGCTACCCAGAAATGTCCCTGGCTCAGGCAAGACAGCAGGCTAAAGGATATGCTGGGACGCTTAAAGAGGATATAAACCCTAAAACGGTGAAAGCGGAGCAAGAAGGTGCCCAAGAACAGTAAAAGCGCGCAGAACAGCTTAAAGGCAGTATTGAACAGCTGATACAGGGTTACACCAGTAAAATGCGTGAAGAGGGTAAACGGACTTGGTAACAGGTACTCACTAGACTTGAAAAAGAGACCTATTTCTTTATTAGTCGGGATACCAAAGCCAATCAAGTAACGCCGCTGCATATCAAACAGATATTAGCAGCTATCATCCAACGCGGAGCGAGCGTTGAGGCAAACCGCGGCTCGTTCTTATCTTATCGCAGCTTTTAACTACGGCCTGAAGGCTGATAACGATCCTGCAAACCACCAGCAAAACGTCATGTTCGAGCTGGAGATGAATCCTGTCAGCGTTATCCCAAAACAGTCATCGGCAGAAAAGGTCGGTGAAAACTGGCTTACGCTCAATGAACTACAGGATCTGATGGGCGCTTTCCCTCAAGCTTCCGGGGTGGGTAGCATCGTTAGCCATTTGCTTAACCTCTGTGTTTATACCGGTGGTCAACGACCGCATGAGCTGGCGGCGAGTCGCTGGAATGTCGTTAACTGGGAAGAGAAAACGCTGTTAGTGGTCGCTGATGTTTCTAAAAACAAACGTGACCACCTGGTACCGTTAACCGAATCCGCTATTGAAATCTTGCAGCGCGTAAAAGAAGAAAGCGGCAGTGACTCTGCTTATATCTTTTCACAGCGTAAAAATGCCGATAAGCATTTGAGAACTGATAGTTTTGCTCAGGCAATCATCTATTACCGTGAGTTTTTCCCCACTAATCCAAGCTTTGTTGCGCGTGATTTGCGCCGAACCTGCAAAACCTTGATGGGGGAAATCGGCATTACGAAAGAGCTACGTGACCGTATCCAAAACCATGCCCTTCAGGATGTCAGTTCAAAACACTATGACCGCTATGACTATCTGGTAGAGAAGAGGAGGGCGTTAGAGCAGTGGGAGAAAAGGGTTAATAATGTTGAGCAGGCCACCAGCAATGTGGTGAATTTATTCCAGAGGGGATGAGAATTGGCTAAATATAGTCTGAATTCTTCAGAGATGATTTACCAGCCTGGTTCATCGGACAGCGTATTGTTAAATAAACTGAGCATTGTAGATGAAGCTGAAATGGAAGCGCTGGAATCGGGATTACTGCTGATGTTGTATGAGCAGATTTTTATAGAATCAGCTCCCCTAACAGCGTTAGATTTTGGGCATATCCAGGAGTGGCATCGGCATTGGCTGGGAAATGTCTACGATTGGGCAGGTAGATTGCGTAATGCTAATCTCGTGAAAGATGGTTTTAAATTTTCAGCTGCTGATCGAATCCCCCATCTCATTGCAGGCTTTGAAAAGCGTTATCTGCATCGCTTTGAAGAACTTAACACCCTGAGCCGATTGGAACTAATCGATTATCTGGCTGAATGCCATGTGGAGTTTATCCTGATCCACCCATTCAGAGAGGGAAACGGCAGGTTGTCGCGTCTGCTTTTTGATGCGCTGTCGATTCAGGCTGGCACTGGGTTGCTGGATTACAGCCTCTGGGACGAGCATAAAGCTTTTTATTTCAAGGCAATTCAGGCCGGTGTCTCAGGTAACTATAAGCCAATGATGCAGCTGGTTAACGATATTTTGCCGGATTAGCGAGCTAAACCAATGATTTTTGCCTGAGCTTGGTACTGCTTAAGATTTTGCTCAATTTTCTGCACAGCTTCGCCAGTTTCAATAGCCGTTGAGCTAGCGACGGAACGGTAGATTTGTTGTTTGGTGATCTTGGCGCTGGTGGCTCGACTTTGCATTGTGTGGTCCTCATTGTGTTTTTTGAGATTGTAGTGGGTGGGCGAGGGGCTGACAAGGTGGTTTATCAGATGGAGTTTGCTGAAAAAGAGCCCACCCTTAAGGTGGACCCAGGTGCTCAATCTTGGTATTTCGCTCTTGCTCTCACTTCCTGCATGTTCATTCCGCAATGAAGACGCTGATGTCCGCACATCCAGCATGAACAGTTACAGGGCGTATGATAAGCCTTACCGATATTGATAATAGTCGCGCCTTCAGGCCAGCTGTAAGCCGCACTATTATAGCGACCGCGTTTAGCTTTGAGTCTTTTCATATGATGACGACGAAGCGCTCGATCTCTTGTTTGCATGGGTAATCCCCGAATAAACCGTCGGGGCAGCCACACCTTCGTGTGACCGCCGGAACGGCTGTTCGGAGTGGAGGGTTTTACGCATTCACTTTCCTTGATAAATTGTGGTTAGTGAGCCTCGATAAGGCCTATTCTATCGACCATTCTAGGCTTTTCAATTTCTCTATAGCCACCGTTTTAACGGTGAGCATGGACTGATGCACACCTGCCATTTGGAATTTGAAACTTTTACCTAATCCTATCTGTGCTGGATAAATCATCTGTACGTGCGGTATAGAATAGCGACCAGCGTAGGCATAAAGCTGATAAGCATCGGCTTGATTAATACCAAACTTGCGGTCGTCACTATTGAGCAATTTCCATTTAGTATCGGCTATCATTACGACATTATCTTTTTCGTCGACAAAAGCTATATCTGGCCGCATCTGGAAAACATCGTGTCCGTTGTCTTGCCGCTGTGCGAGATATCTTCTGGGGCCTTGGGTCCGAAGATACCAACCTTTTTGATGGGCCCATGGTTTCAGCAGCTCGGCGACCCAAGCTTCAAAGAGACGGTTCATATCAAACAATAATGAGAATAGCGCAATCCCACCGGCCAAAATATCAGGTTTCATACCTGACACAAACAGCCGACACTGCTCGATAACAGGCTGATATCGAAGACTGAATCTGTCATTATTTAGTTTTTTGAAAGTTTGTATTGTAATGGCTGTTTCGTGTATACCGTCGAAGTGCATTAACAGTTCATGGAGCGTTGTTTTAGTCTGCCTTGATCTTACCTGTGGGATTAACAGTTTTAAGGTGAAACGGATAATTTGGTTTACCAGAATATCATCACTGAATTCATCAAAACGACAATACAGACGCTCTCGATGAACCATATTGTGTTTGATATGTTGTGGGATAGCCAATCGCCCCCGCAAAACCGGCAGGTTATCTTCCTGAGTAACGTAGCTCTTTAATTTTCCCTGTAACAGCAGAACGTGGACATCCTGACAAAAATGCTGAACAAAAATATCTAGCAAGGTGTGATTCTGTGTATTAATCCCGGCACTACCGCTCTTATGGCTATTAAGCACTCGAGCAGCGTATAGCATATGGATCAGGGCCGCGCGGCAAGACTCAGGTTGGGTTCTTTGCCATGGATTTTTGGCAAGACCTCAATGGTTAGTTCCCCAAGTTGAATCACTCCACAATATTGTGAAAAACGCACCGATTGATTGCCCCAACTTATTGCGCCAGCAGGAAGCGTTAATGCAAGTTTTTCCAGTAATGCGGCATGCTGGAGGCTGAGTGCTCTTTCAAAAGGCGCTCTTTCCGTTACCAACTTAAGCGTTGAATGTTCAATACAGCTTAGAATTTCTGGCATCTCGTTTAATCCAGAGATGCGTAGATTTTTCTGATCGAATCAGGAGTGATTTCATCAGCCCGACTTACTTTGTATTCCATAACATCTTCGAAGTCATCTTGAGTAAAACCAAAGACATCTTTGCTGGTAAGCCTAATGTGCCCAATAAGCGGCGCTTCAACGAGAGCCCCATTAGCGTCGATATCTTTAAAAATTCTTTGGATTTTGTTCCAGTCATCGTAAAAATACTCTTGTAACAGAGGGATAAACTGGTTCAAAAAAACGGCTTTTAGATCTTCAAAGGTTTTCACTTTGCAGAGGTAAGCGTGTCCCAGCATCAGATCGCGGCTGATCAAAAAACGGATCCTCTGGTTCATGGCTTCCAACAGTTGGCGCAAATGGATAGGATTGCCTTCGCCATCATCAATCAGCCCATCACCCGTTGCTCCGGCAATAAAATCAGCATTCGGCATTAATTCCTTAAACTGAAAGCGGCGACGTAGTGCGGTATCTAAAAGCGATATTGAGCGGTCAGCCGTGTTCATTGTGCCGTAGATATCTAAATTATCCGGTACGCCAAAGGGTTTACGGGAATAGGGCAAAGTAATTTGCATGCCGCCAGTTGCTGAAAGGCGCTTATCGATCTCAATCAGAGTAATTAGCTCACCGAAGATTTTCGCGACATTACCGCGGTTAATTTCGTCAATGAAAATGGCATAGCGATTCTCAGGATCTGCCTCAGCACGATGGCAGATCCTGCGGAAAACCCCATCCTGTGGGCTATAGCTTAGCTCCCCACTCTCTTCATCTAATTCTGGTCGAATACCTTCGACAAAGTCTTCATAACTGTAGGCTTGGTGAAAGGTGACGAATTCATAGCGTTGGATGGTTTTTTTGCATCGGGTTGTAATTTTAATGACTTACTCAATGTCACGAGCTCAACACACTCATCATCACTCTCTGGTAATATGAACCAACTACTGTCTTCACGTTTATCAAATAAATAGGGGAGGTACGCCTTGCGTATTTTACTGTATCCGAGTTTTCAGCTGCATGTTGCTGCAGCGTTGACCACATTGTTTGTTGCAAATTTTGGGTGCGTCCCTGAGCTGCTGCTTTGACCGCAATAAATTCATGATTTTTGATCTCACTGACTTTCGCTTTACCTCCCAAATCCCAAAGTGCCATAAATACTACATCGCACCACGACTTCTCAGCCAGCTGTTCGGTTAGCCACTGGTTCTCGAGTGATGGTGCTGGCAGTGCTTACATACTTTGCCTTTAGTAGGTTCAACTCAAAGGTTTTACCTGTTCCCGGAGGTCCGAACAGAATTAAGTTGATAGGTAAAGCATCCTGCATGGGGCTTACAGGCACAGATTCCGCAATGATCTGAGGCAGGATAGGTTTATCTGTTTTCTGCCAGTCCTTTGAAAGAGGTAAGACGTAAAAATCCAACGGCATATCTGGATATTTTTCTTGTTGTTCTCGGCGGATCTCCAGTAACTGCTTATCAATCTCCAGCGCACTCATCTTATTTGGATTGATACCGGAAAACGCTTTAATAACCGACCTACGATCGTTGCCGCCAAAAATGCGTTCAAAATCGTCTGGAAACAGTAAAAAGAGCAGCATATGGCGAAACTGGCGTGTTTCACTTTCAGGGATAGTTTTCAGCCAGGCGGCGAACTCGAAGCCATTGTTTAATAGTTTTTGGCGCTCGGTAAGAGAAAGAGCCAGCAAGTGCTTAATTACTAAAATTTCAAAGACAAACTCTTTGTAGCGTAAGGAGTTATATCCTACCCCTCCACTGCCAACTCCGTTTAAAACGTTGTCTTTCAATAGTGAGTTGCTAACAATTAAAGTTTCACCAGACCATGACCAGATTTCGGCAACCTGAACCCGTTTAGTTTCAGCATTAATATTATCCGGGCACAGTAGCAGCAGCCAAAATAATTCTGCGGCCAGTTTCTTTGCCATGGCGGAACAAGGCCTTAATTGCTGTTCTAACTGCTCAAGAAATTTTCCAGTTAGCTCTAACTCGCTATTAATAAAACGCAGCTCGATTTCGGCAATGTATTCACTGTTCCACAGTAAACTATTGCTAAACAGTGAACCTTGATCAAGGAGGCAGTGTTGTTTCCATTGACTTGCCGCGGATAAAATTTCTTCTGACGGTTGTTCACCTGCAAAACGACTCATTGAGTAGAACTCCTTAATAGCAACCTGAATCGATAACCGAGCTAACTAATCCGATACGAACCATTGTCAGATGGCATGCCATCAGTTTCTCCATCTCTGTCAAACATGGCCTGCATGCTAACTTTAACGGCATCATTGACGGACTCAGATTCGCTTCTATCTTGCTTAAGCGCATTTTGTAACTGTTGGGTATCGTCAGTACTGTCGCCCATTGGCCATAAAGCCGATCGTGCAAGGCGGCGCTTACGTGACATAAGGCTTTGCAGTAAACAGTCAAAAGAGTGCTCTCGATAGCTCGCATGAATGGCCATTGGCATATGGACATTCACTGGATATTTCTGGCCAATACGGTGCACGCGATCGTTGCACTGCTCCTCTACGGCAGGGTTCCACCAACGCGAGAGGTGAATAACATGCGTCGCTGCTGTCAGGGTCAAACCCGTGCCCGCTGCTTTTGGACCTAACACCAGCAAATCAAAGCCACCATCTTGAAGCAGATGTTGTTGGAATTTTTTTACGATCTGTTGGCGTTTTTTGATGGGGGTATCGCCATTGATATGATCAATATGCTCGAGACTAAATTCCTGCCTGGCTAGCTCCATAAACCGGAACTGCATTTTGCGGTGTTCAATAAATACCAGAGCGCGCTCACCTTTCTCTTTAATACGATGCAAGATTTTAAAACAGGCCTGTAAACGCGCCGATGCATCAATAAAGCTTTGATAACCGCCGGACATGTCCATCGTAGGGTGCACAGAAACACCGCGAATGTGCTGCAACATTTTTAATGCCGCGCCTGCACCACCTTGCGACAATTTTACGCGTGCGTTTTCATAGGCGATGGCCTGTCCTTCAGGCATGAGGCGTGGATATAGATACCGGCTTTTTGGCGGCAGCTCTTTAGCGACATCCTCTTTTAGACGACGAAAAGCTAAGGCAGGAAGACCATTCTGAGAATAGAAGACGCGTTGATGAAGCCGTTGCATATTATCTTCTTCGGGTTCGTCGTATTGCTCTTTGAAATTGGTCAAAGTGTCGAGAGAACCCGGAGCCAGCTGATCCATTATGGCCCACAAATCTGTTGTGGCATTTTCGATGGGGGTACCGGTTAACCCAATGCGGTAATCAGCATTGACTGCGCGGCCAGCATAGGCGCGAAGCGATACAGGATTTTTAATCGCCTGAATCTCATCAAACACTACCGCTGAAAAATGGATTTTGGCGAATGAATGCTGGTAGTTGGTCAGCGTAGTGTAGGTGGTAAGTATCCAGAAGCGGTGGCCCTTGCCTTCATTAATTGACTCATGGAGTTGGTCAAAATTCAGCAAGGCGTTGCCATCTTTTGTCTCAACTCCTTTGGCACCGAGAATTTTATACTGACTCAGCGCTGAGCCATACAGCCTCATTAAGTGTCCCAGACGATCGGCATCAGTATGCTGCTCAACCTCGGCATTCCAGTTCTCAAGTAGAGAGGTGGGCGCAACGATAAGAATAGGACCACGTGCTTTACCGGGTTCAGTGCTGGCAGCATTGTTCTCTTTTAACCAACGTAAAAATGCAATGGTCTGTAGCGTTTTACCTAATCCTTGCTCATCGGCATTAAGAATACCCGGCATACCTGTTTTCCAGGACGAGAGCTGGAGTTGAAAACTTTCGGTCTGATGTGAGCGCAACGGTGTTTTTATACCTTGCGGCAGTTGCTCGGCAATGACCGTTTTACGCCCAATTAGGTCAGGACGCCATCCTAAATCATCAAAGTTGTCTTTGGTGTTTAGAATGATGGTTGCCGGAGGTAAGTCTATTCCATCATCGTCCTGAGTCAGGTTGGATAGCTTTGGGTCTTCTATATCGGCTAGCTCATCCAGACGCTTTTCGAGAGCAGCTAAAGTCTCTGCAGATGCATCAATGGTATGAGAGCCTAAACTAATCTGTTTTTCGCCCTGATCGATAGCTTTGCGCAAGCCACTGCAAACGTTTTCCAGAGCGGCTTGGTCCATGTCATTGAGCGTTTTTAGCAACGCATCTGGAATTTCCTCAGGTAGCCATGAGGTGTCACCAAGTTGAACGTTTTTAAGTGATTTACGATAATTCAGCAGCCCGGTTACACGTTCAGAGTACTCAGCAGTCTCAACAAACGCAGGACCCGCTGCCGCTTCTATCGCTTCTTCTTCACCTTGCTCATCCAAGCCATCTAGTTTTCCAGCGCTGCGCAAAGCAGACTCAATGGCCTCGGTAATCGCGGGTCTTGGATTTTGAATAAATGACAATCGCTCTTCTGTTGGCGCTTTTTGTTTGTTTGCCATCACTTCCAAAATTGGGCGTGCGCTTCTGTCGACGACTAAATAACTGCCTTCGCCAACACGATAAGCAGGTAGAAACGCCCTGGGTTCTAACGCGCTGTTGAAAACGATGCAGCATATTACCAGTGAGTTCGCCGTCAGATTCACTGACGGTTTCTCCTGCTTCCCCTAGACCGTCTATCGATTTCCCAGAAAAAGGGACAATTTCGAAATCTGCTTCATCCTGATTTTGGGTGGCAGAAATAGAGAAACGATCGGCAAGGCGAACCTCTAGTCCCTGCAGGAAATCTGTCATTGAGACGCGAACTGCATCAATCTCACTACCCATTTTTACGCCGGGGTCGAGGGATTGCCTGAAGCGGGCCATGGCTTCCCAATCTGAAGCCTCACCCCCACCGGGGGTAAAATTCTCTGCGACCTCAACTGCTTCCATCATCCACAGCGGCAGGCGGCGCAATCCCTGCGAAGTAGATAAAATTGAACCAATGCGGCGTGGTGATTGGCGTACGCCGTTACGCAACCATTCATGTTGCAACCTGAATGAGCTGCTGCCCAGAGAGCCTTCAATATCGGTTTTTAAGGTTAAGTCGATGAGCGGTGGAAAGCTGAGCGTTTGTGCGGCATGGGAGTCGAGTAAACCTGCCAGCTTATGTGATAAGTGGATTTGATCATCGGTGATAATCAGATCCTCGTTATGCTCTTCGGCCAGGGCTTTTAAATCGGAGATAGCAAAGGCCAGTGCGCGATCGCTGTTAGAGAGCTTAGCGAAACTCTCGGTTTCCTTTCTTTTTAGCAGACGGCCAATAAAGCTTTGTTTATCAGGCTCGATGCTCAGAACCACTTCATGCACGTTGTGGCTAAAGTTAAAAGTCATGATAGATACTCAATTTGCTCAAGGACTTTCGACTGCCATTGACCTAAGTGAGGAATACTTATTGAGTCTGGGATCCACCTGATCGTGTCGCAGTCATAGCCTAGTTGAAAGAGTTGGGGAGCTTTATCGTTGTTGATGCGGAATATGTGAACTTTATAATTGTGTGAACCCTCAACAACAATGCAGTCACCGATTCTTAAAATTAATAATGAAGTATTTGTCCTTGAACCTCGAGCCGTCTGGCTGCCAAAACTAAGGGTAGAGGCATCTTTCATTGACCGTTTAATTGCGCGTGCATGGAAAGCAGCCTGATCGCTAAATGCTACCCAAGCCGAGGTGATTTTCTCTTGGTTATAGAGTCCTAACCAAAACTTACGCCTTGGTTCCCACATGTGGCTATCTTCAACATCTGATACAACATCAAGAAAGAAGAGAATATTCTCTCGGGTCAGCCAATTGATAATCGTGTTACGGCAGGCCTCCTCGACACCGCCCCAAATACCACCCAACCCCAAACGCGGATCGCCATAGAGTTCGACCAGTTTATCGGTGAGGTAGCGTGAAAGCCTCTCATCTGGTTGAGTCTTTATCCAGGGGGCAAGTAACGCATTAATCGTTTCGGCGGCACCGAACATCAGTGCTGCTCTGCCCTCAGGTTTCAACCAGTCAAAAAGCTTCTCGATCACCACTTTTTGGTCTAAATCAGGAGAGAGCAGCTCAACGTAGGCCTGATGAGCAAAGGACATCACACCCGGCTCGTGGGGGCGAACAATACCGACGTTGCGTAACTCCTGCCAAGGTGAATCCATGGTGACCATTTTGGTGGCCAGCGCAATATGTGCACGTTGAGGGTCAAGCAGCTCTGGTAAGGCCGCCAGTATATCTCTCCATTTTGCCCCCATATTCTCTTTAGCAAGAGTAAGGGACTGACTGAGTTTACGCGTGTGTTCAGCACCCGGTTGATAACTGCGAATATAAGCCGCCATCATGGCGGATAAAAACGAAGAGGAATCGGTTAACTCGGTTTCGCGTAGGTAGAACTGTTGTAGAGGAGAGAAAATTTCTCGAGCGCGAAAGTCTTCGTTAAAAACGATAGGGGCTCCGGAGCAGATAAACGACATCTTTACTTCATCCCACTCCCAGCTCTGCACTAATGCCAATAACTTTTTCATCACCAATTCACGATCTCGCTCAGGCACCTCAACAACGACATCTGGCCAGCGCTCATGAATTTGCTGAATTTTATGATTAAAATCTTTAGAGACCGGCAATGCCGGATGAAAGAGTGTGTGGGATTTAAACAATAACTGGCTCAGGGTCATTAGTTCGTGCTCCCCAGAGGCTCAATCAGACGTTTTCTAATATTTTCGATTTCAGCTGCATTAGCCGGAGTATGCATAATAATGCGCAGGTCGATACGGCGATTCATCGCCATATTTTGCGGCGTATCATTAGGCCTGACCGGGCGCATCTTGCCATAGCCTGCTACTGACAGTACCGGCTGGTGGCGCATATTAAAGTGCGCAACGAGATCGGGGGCGGCGGTCAGCATCGTGGTAAAGGTGGTAATCGCGCGGTTGGTGGATAAATTCAGGTTATAGAGGTCATCACCTTTCGCATCGGTGTGGCCTTCAATTTGCACTGCCTCAATAATCGAGAAAGAGGGGTTGCAGCTCTGGTTCCAACTGACCGTTTTCCCGAAGGTGTAGCAGGGGAGCAGAGAGTTCAGTGTCGTAGCCAGCGTCTCTACAATCTTACGTTTATCATCATTTAAGGTATAGCTGCCGCTGGCAAACAGGCCCTCCCCTGGAAACGTAGTGTGCCCTCTTCTGGGATAACATCGACCGGAAGTTGAGGATAGGCCGTTTTGATACTGTCGCGTAGCTTGTAGAGCAAACTCAAACGAGCGGCCGCAGCCTGCGACATATATTGCTCGAGCGGGTCGACTTTTTTGAGTTCGACGATTTGCGCACGTAAGTCCTCAATGGTTTTATCTCGCGTTTTAACGGCGGTTTCATACTCATCGCGGGGCACGGTATTTTTATCGTTATAGCGGCTGGCAAAAAATGCCAGCAGCACCATCACAATAAATAGAAAACTCACGGTCATATCCGTCATTGAGACAAAGACTGACTCTTCTTCTTCCTCGCTGGAGCGCCTGCGGGCCGAACCTCCTCTCATTGCAGCGGCCTCTGTTTCGGAGCAAAGGCTTCAGCCTGATCGACAATCGCCTGCATGGTATCAAGAGCTGGATTCAACGAGTCCTGCATGGATTTAACATGACTAAACAGCGTTTCTACAGATGCCTCCACTTGCCGCTGATAAACCTCGAAGGCTTTGCCTAATCTTTCGTCAATATCATCCAGACGATCGCCCTGACCACGCAGCGCGTCGATAAGTGACCGCAGGCTGGTTAAGGTTGACTCAATTGCGCGCTGCTGGCCGCCCAGCGTTTCCTGCGCCGCCGATAGTGTCATTGCCGACTGTTCAGCATTGGTTTTTGCGGCGGTAGCAATGGAGGCAAGGCTGTTTTCGCTGCTTTCTCGAAGCTGGCGCGTGCTGAGCTCAATACGTTCCATAGTGGCACGAATAGGGTCGGCCGCTGATGCCAGGGCTTGAGTAGAGGTCCGGAAGGTACCCGATGCATTCTCAGACGCTATCGCGCCTTCTTTAATACTCTCCGAAGAGCGACGTAAAGCGCTGCTGGAGTCAGCCAGTGACGTTTTAACGGTATCTAACTGTTCCGCAATAGCCGAGAGTGGAGTCAGCAACTCGGCGCTGGCTTTACGCGACAACTCTTCTGTCGTGCGCGTAATTTCATTGGCCGTGTTACCAAAGGCGCCAAGCACGTGCGTAGCTGCCTGGTTAATCGCTTCGCTGGCCTGTGAGGCTGACTCAGACATACGCGCCTGAGCCGCTTCTGAGCCCTGTTTTGCTGCGGACTCCAATTCGGTGCGAATACCTATCGCGGCGGTTTTCATATCCGATGCGGCTTCACTCATGGCGCGCGCGCCTTCACCGGTATTATCGCGGATACCTTGCAGGGTAGTATTCATCGTCGCCAGCAGATTTTCTGCACCCTGATTAAAGGCAGAAGTCGCAGTTTCAGCCGATTGCGACATACCGTCGCGCAAGTTTTCCACCGCCTGGCCAAGTCTGCTCAGCGCATTCTCCATCTCATTGCCCATCTTGCCCGAGCTTTGGTCCATCCGTTCGGCCAGTAGTTTGATCTGGTCGCCAGCGAGAGAAATACGGTCGCTGGCCTGAGTCAGCGCATGACCCACGTCTTCAGAGAAGCGGGAGGAGAGGTTTTGCACCATTTCGCCGACGCCGTCGTTGCCCAAACGGCTGACCTGCTCAATAACCGGCGTAATGGCCTTGCTGATCGATTCCGAAATTGCTCTCGGTAACTCTTCACGTAATGGACGGCCCAGCTCTGCGACCATCTCCATCCCAATTTTGCGGAAGTGATCGCGGTTTTCGTCAGTGGCTTTGAGCTGGCGAAGCGTTAGCTCCTCCAGGCTAATAAAGGCCAGGCGTTGCTCAATCAGACTATTAAGGTTGTGAACATTTTTCTCTAGTTTGGATGTGCCTAGTCGGAGAGAAACGGTAAAGACAATTGAGCAGAATAGCCCGGTCAGCGACATAATAAACTTCGCTGAGGCAATGGTTAACAATCCTTCAAGCGCGGCACTTCCACCATCACCTAATGTCGTACTCATTGAGTTTAGCGCGGAGATAAGGCCTAAAAACGTTAATGAAAGGCCAATGGTCACGAAAAGCCCGGGGACAATCCGCCAAAATCCCGGGGTAAAATGGATATCTTCCAGATTAAAGAAATGCCCAGGGCGGACAGTATTACGGGCTATCGCTAACCCTTCGCGGTCGTCGGTGACATGTGTCTCACGATACTCTTCCCATGCATTGGCGACGTTGTCTGTCTCTTCGCTGCCGCGTGAGTCACCTATGTCACTGTCGATCTCGGCAATACGCAGATTAAACTCGTCTTTAGGAATGCTTTTAATTTTATTCGTAATATTTAATAAAGCGTTCGAACGACGCTTGACCTGCTGGTGCCAGCGATACACGCAAATAATGAGCGCAAGTACGAGAAGGATCGTAACGGAACCCGGAGCCGACGGGAATTTTAAAATCCCCGCGGCCCACAAAATACCATTGCGTACCATCACACCAGGAACGAGGATGAAATCCATTTTTTACACCATGAGTAATATGAAAGGAGCATTTCTTTTTAAGATAACTCTAATGGTTTTATTTTGGCTAATCTAGGATTAGACCTATTATTTTTTTAAAATATTTAGTTGTTATTTTTGATCATTTAAAACAATTGGATAGGATGTCTTTGTAGCTGCTTTGGCAATTCTTTCGCAATTATTTGTTCATTAATAGCTTATTCGATGTTTCAAAAGCGCGGTGTCACCAAGATGGTGAGTTTGAGATTTAGGCCGTGGCAGGTATGATTTCATAAAATCATGACTCACTTATTATGCTTATGGCTACGGAACTTGCTATGACTAACACTAACTTCTCTCAAACGGCCGCCTTTATCTGGTCAGTTGCCAATCTCCTTTGGACTGACCCCACCCCGGTAGACGATCCTGCCCTATAGTTTGAGCATAGGAGGAGCGTATGGGCACACCACGATTTACACCTGAATTTAAGGAAGAAGCCGTCCGTCAAATAACGGAACGCGGTTATTCCGTGCTGATGTTTCTGACCGGCTGGGCGTTTCAGCACACAGTCTCTATAAATGGTTACGGGCGTTTAAACCTGATAACAGCGAGCAGCATGCCCGGGATTTACTGGAGGCTAAAAGCGAGATCCTGAAACTCAGGGCGCAGCTGAAGCGTGCCGAAGAAGAACGGGATATCCTGAGAAAGGCCGCGCGGTACTTTGCAAGGGCGCCCGACTGAAGTACCGCTTTATCAATGAACACCGCACTGTGTGGGGTGTCATGACGATGTGTCGGGTACTGAATGTCGCCCGGGCCGGATTTTATGCGTGGCTGCATAATCCGGTTTCGGCACGCGATAAAGATAACCAGCGTTTGCCGATGCTCATCCGTGATTCCTATGCCCTGAGTGGGGGTATGGTTACCGCCGGGTTCATGGTGATCTGAATGAAATCGGTGAAACTTGCGGTAAAAATCGGGTGAGCCGTATTATGCAACTGAACCGGATAAAAGCCGTGCGCGGCTATCAAGTGCCACGCCGCATAGCCGGGTGACCTTCCGTTGTGGCTCCAAATCGCGTGCAGCGGCAGTTTACCGTCATCCGGGCCAATCAGGTCTGGGTCATCGACATTATCTATATTCGCACCTGGCAGGGCTGGCTCTATCTGGCGGGGGGTAACGTGGTGGGCTGGTCGATGAAGCTTACTCTGTCACGGGAGCTGGCGCTGGATGCGCTGATGATGGCGGTCTGGCGATGTAAACCCGACAGTGAGGTCATCGTGCATTCGGACCAAGGCAGCCAGTATGGCAGTGACGACTGGCGGCGCTCCTGTCGGGCCAATAACCTGGCCCCGAGCATGAGCCGGCGTGGCAACTGCTGGGATAATGCGGTGGCCGAATCGTTCTTCAGTTCACTGAAAAAGAACGGATCAGAAAACGCATCTATAAAACCCGGGATCTGGCCCGGGCGGATATCTTCGATTACATAGAAGTGTTCTACAATCGGGCCCGGCGCCACAGTCATCTCGGCGGCGTCAGTCCGGAGGCCTTTGAACAGGCCTCGTCGTGAGGACAGGAACTGTCTACCGTCGTGGGATCAGTCCATTACTAACTTAAGGTTGTATCTGATATTGGGGGCAGGTCAGCCACTCTAAATTCAGGAAACAAAAAAGCCACTTCGGAAAGTAGCTTAATTGTCTGTATTTAAACAGTAAATTTGGTGGCCCCTACTGGACTTGAACCAGTGACCAAGCGATTATGAGTTGTTTTTATGGTCTATGTAAATCAATTAGTTACAATATAAATCAATGAGATACGCACCGAATATTAACGAATATTAACGAGGGTTCGGGTTCTATTGCGACACTTTTGCGACACTTTTGGCTAAAGGGTTAAATTTCACTGCCTCGTCCAAATGGTCAGGGGAAAAGTGAGAGTAACGCATTGTCATCTTGATATCTGTATGACCTAAGATGCGTTGCAAAACCAAAATATTTCCGCCATTCATCATAAAATGACTTGCGAATGTATGCCGCAAAACGTGGGACAACTGACCTGCAGGTAACTCAATACCAGTCCTCTTAAGTGCAGTCCTAAATGCCGAGTAGCAAGATACAAAAAGCTGACCACTTTTTTTAGGGATCTCATTATAAAACTCTTCGCTTATAGGTACGGTCCTATTTCGTTTCCCTTTAGTGTGAATGAAGGTGATTTTATGTGGAGTGAACTGCGAGCGCTTTAGGCTTTCAGCTTCTGACCAACGTGCTCCCGTCAAAAGGCAAATTTTAACGACGCTTACTAAAGCTTTTGACGAGCTGGATTCACATTCTTTTAGCAAAATTTCAATTTCATCGGCTGTAAGGAAAGCCATTTCGCCTTCACCTGTGCGGAATGCACGAAGATGCTCAACTGGATTGTTATGTTTCCAGCGGCCTAAGCGTGTTAGTTCATTAAACACAGCTTTGAAATATGCCAACTCTAAATTGATTGTGCGCGCAGAGATTTTTTCCACTCGTGCAGAAACGCGCAAACTCCCCCTTAAGCCTTTTCTCTCTGTAACGTGAGAAATGCTCCGCACTAAACTCCATAGCCGTAGGCTCGCCCATGCATTTACATGCATGAAGCATCGCCCCCTTTCTTCGCTCCCCGTCACCCAAAGTGATCCCGTGAGCTGAAAACCATGACTCTACCAAATCAGATAACAACCGCTTGTCTTCTATAGGTCCGAGCCATTCTTTATTTTTGTCTGGGTCGAGTGCGAATCGCTCAAATGCTAACGCCTCGCCTTTGGTGGCAAACTTCTTGCGGACACGCTTACCTATCCCTCTCCCCAGCGGGTAAAAATCTGATACCCATAAGCCAGAATCTAGTTTTCTTATTGGCATAGCAGCGCTACTTCTTCGATATGGTGGAGTAAAAGGATTTCAATCCAGGCTTACCTTCAGGCAAGTAACAACAGTTGTAAAAGTTGGATGTAAAAGTCGTGCCATCTTCTTCCACGAGGTCATTAAAGCTACTAACGTGCAGGTACTTTTGAACTTCACTAAGAGCTGCTTGACGAGTGATAGTGAGTTTTAAAGGCTTATCTTTTAAAAATACAGAACTATGTGTTTGATAATTATATTCATGGGGGAATGCGATAATAGTTATCTGGTTTATGTCTGTATGTATGAATGAGCGGTAAGCAACATTAATTGATGCTTTTTCGAGTAGCCTAGCCGTCACGTTAGGCGAGTCCTCGGCTACGGTTCTCGGCGAAACAGTTACCGTGAGTGGTTTCTCTTTTAGGACGACAAAATCACCCTCCGAAGGGGGTAATTATTAAAGTCGGCTTGAACATCTGTAACAGAAGCAAAGTGTTTAGGTGCTGCAAATGAACTGAATGTAACTAACATAGTCAGGTAAAGAATAAAACATCTCATTTAATTTAGTCCCTTAAAGTATTATCTAACGATAGCAATGCATGATCACATGCCCTAGGGGCTTTATATCATCAACTCTGCATTCAAAATCAGCCCCATCGCCTTGAATGCGAACCGCGGCCAACCGGGATTCTAGTTAACGTCCTGATGGATAACGCCCCTTCGATTTGGACAAGCCATTTCCCATCTTTTAAATCTGTAATATCTTTATTGATGAAATACTGGATGCTGTTCTCGATTACGAGATGGAGAGACATACCGTCTGCATTGTTTGGTAAAAATCTTGAATCAATCTTTAAGTCATATTCTTTTCTTAACTCCCCGTTTATCAAGTTGCTGCAGGGAACGTTAACTAAAGTATCAGAAAGGCATTTGACCGCATTCTGATCTCCTGCATCACCGGCCGTTCCTTCCCCTGTGGCAAGCCATTTCAGGCTTGCGCCAGTCTCTGCAATGCACCTAATCACAATATCCGACGGAAAGAAATCCCGCTTGTAACGGTTGGCTAAGCTGCTACTTGCAATCCCTAAGTGCTCGCACAAGGCGATCTTAGTTGTAAATCCGTAGGCGGCTAGGACTCGATCCAACACTTTACCGCCACCAGTTTCAAAATTTATTTGTAGGCTCACGGAAGTTTTTCCTTGATTACTTTCTTAAAGCTAGATTAATATCCGCTTTGTAGCTTAATGAAAGCTTAATGTTAATGAATGTTGATGAATATTGATGAGTACAAACTAACCGGAGATTTTGCCTTATGAGACCTAACATTACAATTACGATACCCGTTCCATATCTCCCACTTGATGCTTATTGCGAGTTGACTAGCACGCCTATGGGGACCGCTCGCGAGATGATCAAGGATGGCCGCTTAACAATTAAACCCAAGAAAAACAAGGCTCGCGGGCTGGTCGAAGTAAACATGGCTGCATTGACCATCCAAGCCCTTTCTGAATGCAACATAGCCTTAAGCGTTGGCTAGAAGTTACTTCACTAAAGGTGAGTCGCCTATGTTTGATTATCGCATTTCCACACATGCCCACTATGCCGAAGCTTGTCGCAAGTTTGCTTTAGCACACAATCTCGCAGAAATAGGGCCGAAAGCAGGAATGTCCGTTCAGGTTTTACGTAACAAGCTCAACCCTGAACAAAACCACCGCTTGACGATTGAAGAGCTGATGGTGTTAACCGATTTAACCGAAGACCCGACATTGCTTGACGGGATGCTGGCTCAAATCAATTGCCTCCCATCAGTGCCGGTAAATGAAATGACAGCCGAAAAATTGCCGGTTTATGTAATGAAGGCAACGGCAGCAGTGGGCAGCGTGGCCGCCGAGGTTATATCAACAGAACGAATGACAGCCTGCCGCCAGGGTGCGTTTACCGCAGGTATCAATTCTGCAATTCGCTGCCTGACATTGGCCGGAATATCTTTACAGGCTCGCATTCACTCTAACCCTGCGCTTTCCTCAACTGCCGAGGTAATTAGCGGGTTAGGCGCATCAATAGGACTGAGTTAAGGAAATCTATGACTATCTCAATTGCACCCTTATTAAAGCAGCAAAGTCCGTCTCGTCACTTCGGCCACGGATGGATTGAATTGCCAAACGGTAATCGCTGGAATCCTGAAAGAAAACACGTAATGGCTGTAAAGGCATCCAAGCCGAAGCAGGCAAGAAAATTGTTAAAACGCTTATTTGGTTGAGGTGTTTATGTTACTGGCAGACGACAAACAAAGAGAGATTGGAATTAAACATATTTCTAAAATAAAAGAAATGTTGGCATTCAAGAAGAATGTAGCGCAGGAAACATTTGATGAAAGTCCGTTGCATATGCGTAAAACAATTTGTTTTCACGCTGGATTAAAGGCGCGACATATTAATGCCAAGTTTTCGGAGTTGAGTTATACCGAAAGATTGCAAGTGGTTGCTGCGCTGAATTCTTTAATTGATTTTGCAGGGACTTTGCCAAGGTTCGTTAGCAAAGACGATTGCAAAACAAACTCTAATCATTAATTCCCTTTTTAAATAATAGGCGCTTACGCGTCGGGCATTGTATTGCCTAAAAACAGGAGCATCAAAATGCGAAACATTCAAATTCATCAAATCAAAGTTGGCGCTGAAAAGGTGCAGGTGCCTACCGCGCAAGAGGGTTTTCTATTGGCCCTGACCGAAGCTCGCCTGGACGAGCGTAAAAACCTTACCGCTGTATTTGCTGCAAGGCTGGAAGCTATTGCCGCACATCTGATTCATAAAGAAATCGACGGTCGCGGCGCAGTGGAAACACTCCGGCAGGAGGCCGAGCGTATTCGCAGTGAGTCTGAGGAAATCCACTAATGGGCAAGGTTCGGGAGGTCGAGGGAAAATCTATTTTTGAAGGGCGTAATAAAGTCGCTATTTCAGATTTCTATTTCATCGTCCCGAAAGGTGGGGAATATATCCTTGCGCAAAAGGTAATTGATAAATCTTCTAGTCGTGAACATCTGACAACCTATGCGGTGTATCAAAATCTAGTCAGCTTATATAACGACTTTGTGCATAGAAGTATCTCTGCATTGATTTATTCCAAGCAAATAAATGATGCAGAGGATTTGGAACGAGAAATTAAACGTCTTTGCAAGTTATGCAAAGTAGCTACAACAACCCTAACAAAGGATAAATAACAATGAGTGATCCAATGGATTTAGAGCAGGCAAGGCAGGCCGAAGTTTTGGACGCGCAAATCAAAGCTGCAACCAGTAAACCGGTCAGTGTATCTACTATGACGTGTGTTGACTGTGAGGATGTTATTTCAGCGGAACGTCGGGCGACCATTATTGGTGTGACGCGTTGTGTCGATTGCCAATCATCAGAAGAAAAGAAAGAGCGTCTATTTAAAAGATTTTACTGACAGTTATTGAATGCTTTTACTAATTTAAGCGGAGTTGCGGTTATGAACGCTATAGACAACCGTTGTTTTGAGTGGGGAACGATGAACGCCATCCTTGTTTCAGGTGGTAAAGATTCGTTGACCCAGTGGCTTCGAGCGCGTGAAGCTGGTGTTTTATATATGACTGTATTTGCAGATACAGGGCATGAGCATCCGTTAACGCTTGAATACTTGTCTTACCTGGAGAGCAAGCTAGAACGGTTAAAAGAGTTAGGGCTGATTTCTCTCTACGCATCGCAAACAAGAGAAAATTCATTTCTGAAAAATGGCCTGAATCACTGACGGCTGAGTGTGGCTTTACGGATAAGCAGGCTGAAAAGATTATCCAAACAGCCCTAGCCACTCTTTATCCTACCGGCATTCCATTTTTGGATTTGTGTATGTGGAAGGGGCGTTTCCCTTCAACCAAGAGCAAATTCTGCTCAATTGACTTAAAGCAGCAACCTGTCAGTGAGCAGTTTGTTAAACCTTTGCTTGACCGTTATGAGCAAGTTGTCACATGGCAAGGGGTACGTGCCCAGGAGTCGCCACAACGGGCTAATTTGGCTGAATGGGAGTCTGGGTTCGATTTGGGTAAAGGGTTGAGCGTCTATCGCCCTATCCTTAATTGGACGCATGAGGAAGTATTTGCGTATGCAAAACGTCATGGTATCAAGCCCAACCCCCTGTACGAAAAAGGGTGTAACCGCGTTGGTTGCATGCCGTGCGTTAATGTCGCTAAGTCTGAAATGGGACAGATTTTTAAGCGTTGGCCGGACGAGATAAAGCGTCTTGCAGAGTGGGAGAAAATGGTTGCAGCTTGCTCTCGCCGTGGCAATGCGGTGTTTTTTCACTCAGGTCATGATCCGAAAAAAGCCACTAAGAATGGTGCTGAGGTAAGTCTTGCGTCTCATGGTATTGAGACTTACAGAGATTGGGCATTAACAACACGTGGCGGGAATCAGTTTGACTTGCTCATGGCTGTGACTGATGACTCCACGTGCGTAAGTGCTTATGCAGGTGTTTGCGAATGATCCCTGCTGTAACTGAATGGGCATATTTTTGGAACGCCCCGCGCCCTGCAATTGCAGGGCCGGAAAGACAGCTTACCCGTGATGAATACCATCAGGGGCAAGCCGTTTTAGCCAAAGTTAAAACATTGCCTTATGAGCTGGCTGAAAAATTCCTTAGTCGCCACAAATTCCTTTTAAAAGAAAAAGGACACCACGCGGCGAACAAATATCTTGTATTCACTTTGGGTCGCACGATTCTGCCGCGCGTTGAATTTGTAAATGAAGCGCATGCCATGAATATCAAGGCATCGGCTCGATTTCTTTCGGAGTCGGATGAATACAACCGTCTGCCTGGCATGAAGGATAAGGACTTGAAGCGCCTTTGCATGCGCATAGCCGGTCAGCTGATGCAGATTTATGAAAGCCGTTGTGAAGAGTTAATTGCCGAAAACGATGGCGATAATTCGGTGCTATTTGATAGCCGCACCCAATCTGCCCTTTATGGACAGATTGCAGGAATGGCTCGCGCCTTCAACGTTCAACCCATGCACTGGACGCGTTACCGAAAAGGTAAGATGGATGCTCAGTCAGCCATTGCCAGCTTGTCACGCCTGGTAAACGCGGAGTGGTGGGAGCGAAAGTTTAAAGCACAGCGCATGCAATGGCGTGAAGCTCTCTTGATTGCGATCGGGGCGGTAAGTCGTGCCAGCGCGGCTTCTGCCTATGCCAGTATTCAAGCCGTCCGCGAGGTCAAGGCGCGCCGCCTGTCGAATCTGGAATACCTGAAAAGCTGCGAGCTTGAAAATACCGAAACCGGCGAGCGTTTCAGTCTGATTGAAAAGGTAATGGCCAGTATCTCGAATCCTGAGATCCGCCGTATGGAGCTAATGAACACCATCGCCTTTACTGAGCAATATGCGGCAGACAATGGCGACGTCGGAATGTTTATCACTATCACGACCCCTTCCAAATACCATCCGACGCGTACCGTGGGTAAGGATAAGCGAGTCCAGTTTAACCACAATTGGGACAAAGAGGCTTACACCCCGAAAGACGGCCAGCGCTACCTTTGTAAGGTCTGGGCAAAAATCCGCACCGCTTTTAAAGACAACGGCCTGAAAGTTTACGGTATGCGCGTTGTTGAGCCACACCATGATGCAACGCCGCACTGGCACATGATGCTGTTCGCCAAGCGCGCCCAACGTCAGCAGATTATCGACATCATGCGTAAATACGCCATGAAAGAAGACGGCGACGAGCGCGGGGCCGCAAAGAACCGCTTTGACTGCAAGCATATGAACAAAGGCGGCGCTGCCGGTTATATCGCAAAGTACATCGCTAAAAATATTGATGGCTACGCGCTGGAAGGCGATCGCGACTTTGAAACCGGCGAGCTACTTTCCGATGCCGCTACTGCTGTGACCGCCTGGGCGGCTACATGGCGCATCCCTCAATTTCACTCAATCGGCCTGCCTTCAATGGGCGCTTACCGTGAGTGCCGACGCATTCGTTCACTCAATCTGACTGAGACTTTCGACGAGGAAGTGGAAGCCGTGCGCGCCGCAGCCGACGCGGGAAATTTTGCCGCCTACATTGAGGCCCAGGGCGGGGCTAATACGCCACGCGATAGCCAGACCGTGCGCGTAGCGCGTCGCACCGCAGAAGAACTGAATGCCTATGACGAGGAAGTTAAAAAGGTTGTCGGTATCTTTGCCCCGCACTTGGGTGAGTCCAACGTATTTGAAACCAGGTCAACACAATGGCGCATCGTTTCTTCTGCCGTTGACGTTGATCTTTTGACTTTAAAAAGCGCCTCTGGCGCGCCTCGGAGTCCTGTCAATAACTGTGGGTTGGTCGAAAGCGCAGCGGTAGCAGATAGCCACGGTGGCGAGGCTGGGAGCCACACAGAGGCGTTATTTAGCGAGCAACATGCGGTGATTGATTGGGACGACACTGCCGCCGTGAGGGCGATTGTGGCGCGAATTAAGCAGGAGTTGCCGAAGGTAAACCGGCAACAACGCAGTGCCAACCCGTTCAAATATCGCGAGGTGGCCCCGTCGGCACGCTTAACCGAGGCAGAGCGGGCGAGAATTCCTGAAATTCGTCAGAAACTTATCGGTAAGGGCATTGTAGCGGAGAAATGGCAGCTGGAAGCGCTGACACGGGGCGCGATGATGAAGTTCGGAGATGAAAGCGTGCAATTTAATGTTATCCAGGATTGGGCAGATTTCTATCAATAGTTAGGAGCAAAAAAATGGCAAAGTCAGCAGCAGAAAGGAAAGCCGCACAGCGGCTGCGTCAAGCTGAAAAAGGTTGTCGCAAGCTAGATTTAATTCTGGACGAACAGGAGCTTATTATGTTGGCGCAGAACTGCGCCGCTCGTCGCCCGCAGCGAGAGCCTTATGAGTTGAATGAATACATCACAATGCTGATCCGAAAGGACAATGCAGAGCTGTGGGCGCAATTAGCCAAACAGAAAGAGCGAGCCTGCGGCCGATGCGGTGACAGTCTCCCAGGCAGTCCGGAGGGATGTCCGTTGATAGGTGAGGGGGCTTGCTGGCAAACATTCGGATGGAAAGAAACAAAGCTAAGCGTGTGACCTGTCACGAAAAGCGCGCCACCTTTCATAAAAGACGATAGTTTGGATTAAGTTTCATGAGGTATGGACGGCAAAGTTTTGTAGAGTTAATGGGCTTATTTTGCGGTGAATGAGAGGTAATTATGGCTTTTAAAGTTGCGAATCTAATAGTTTCAGTGAGTTAACAGTGTTATTTTTTTCTAAGTTTTTTTAGTTTTTTCCTAAGATATGTATGGAATTATTTCCTCTCTGCATCTACCATACTGTTTATGCATACAGTGTTTCAAACACCAGGGGGTAAAAAAGGTGTCAGATTTAGAAGAGGTTGTCACACTTGAACGAATTAACCTGATTGCTCGGCTTTCATCGAGTTGCGATTGCCAAAATAACGATAAAGATATCGCTTTGATTTGGATTGCCGAGCTATCAGGTATGAGCATTGCAGAGATTTTACAGGCCGCAAAAATTAGCCACAGGCAGCAAAAGAGCGGTGCTGATTAAAAAAATCACCTTGCATGCATACAGTGCATGAATCCGCATGATCTCGATAGGATCATCTATCACTCTAAAGACCAGGCCCCGCCTGGTTTTTTACGGTCGTGCAACCGCATTAAAAACGGTCTACAAAGCGGGCAGGCGCGGCGGGGAAAGTATTGCGCGCAGAGGCTAGCAGCGGCTAGGCGTAGGCGCAGCCAGACGCACGCAGGGCGGTGCGGCGTCAAAAATCAGGCTTGGGAGGGGGCGTGAGTGTTGCGCGTCGTGTCGTGCGTCTGAGGCGCTCTGGTCTTAGAGCGGGTTTGAGCGGGTCGGCCAGGGCGAGAGGTGATGTTAAGGTGAAAAAAGCCGCCTTGCTGGGCGGCTCGTACATGGCCAGGGGTTAGTCGTCGCCGAGCTTGTAGGGCTGGAACTGGATCACGTCAACGCCTATCCACTGGTTGATTTCTTTCATGCGCTCTTGCAGTGGTGTCAGCTCGTTACGCACAAAAACTTTTGCCGCCTTTTCAACATCCCCAAATCCCCCGCGTTGTCGGGGATGATGCCCATCATCTGCGGCGGTACGCGGTGCGCGCTTAACAGGTCGTCACGGCTGACTTTTTTGATATTGAAAAAATCGTCCTTGGTTGCCACTTCACTGAGCGGCAAAATCTTGATGCCGTCGGGCTTGCCGTTGGGGGCGTACATAAACAGGTTGCGAAAATTCCCCAATCCCTTTGTGTCGCGCATCGCTTTTCTCATCTGGTCGATATCGCTGCTGCTCTGCGCCGCGTCGGTCATGTAGAGAATGTATCCGGCATGTGCGCCGTTTCTGGTAATACTTGCGGCGAAATAGCGTGGCCGCCTCATTCAGCCAGGCGCTGTTCAGCGCGCTGAGATACTCCGGCAGGCCGTAAAGCTCCTGATTGATATCCGGCTCAAGCAGGTGAAAAACGCTGCCCTTTTCAAATTCGTGCGCGTCTTTCCAATACTGCGTAAACCAATACACGCCAGTTTCGGCACCGCGACGCGTATATTTGGCCGGTGAGGTTTCCAGGCGCAGCGGTTCGCCGAGCGCATTGCGTCGCAGCTCGGCGAAGGCGTTACCAAATACCAGATAATCCAGGGCAAATTTGCTGAATTCCTGCTGGGTGAGCAGCGGGTGAGGGATGAACGTCGAGGCCAGAATATTACGTTTTACGTAAATCGGCGAGCTGTGATGCACGGCGGCGCGCAGGCTGCGCGCCAGCCCGTCGAAGCTTACCGGCGGTTCATACCAGCGGCTGTTTCCGATGCACTCGACATAATCCAGAATGTCCCGCTTATCCATCACCGGCGACGGTTCACCAAAGGTAAACGCCTCGGCCTGCGGTGCGGGAGGTGTAGCGGTATGTTGCAGGGATAAGGCCTTGCGGCCCTTGCGCTTACTCATTAGTTGAACTCCAGAATGTTCGGGCTTAGGTTGCCGTTGGCGGCGGTGAGCGGTTCGTTTAACAGTGTGTGCATGATTGCCCAGGCAACGTCCGCGTGGCTGGCTTCTTCGCTGCGGCTGGCCTCGTAGGTGGAACGGTTGCCGCTGGCCGTCATGGTTTTGCGTATCGCCATAAAGCTTTGTGTAATGTCAGTGCTGCCGGTGTCGTACTCCAGGCGCCCGCTGGTGATGGTGTCTTTGGTTTTCAGTACCATTGCGGTTTTGATTTCAGGTGAATACCGGATTTCGCGTGCGGCGGGAAAGAACTGGCGTACCAGCTGAAAAACGCCTTGCCCGATGCCGGTCGAGTCAATGCCGATGTATTCCGTGTTGTATTTCTTGGTTAAATCCTCAATGGATTTCGCCTGCGCGGCAAAGTCCATGCCGCGCCACTGGTGACGCTCCAATACGCGGAACTTGCCGCCGTGCGCCATAGGCGGTGCGACCACGGCACAGCCTGCGCTGTCGCCGGTGTGTGACGGGTCATAACCAATCCAGACGGGGCGATAATCGAAGGGCCGCAGGGAGTACGGATTGAAGTCCAGCCATTCTTCAAGGCTGTCTACCATGCAGGTTTGAAGCTCGGCGAACGGGAAGACGGATGCGGCATCATCCACAAATTCACACATCAGCAGGTTGTCGTATTCTGCCGGGCTGTATTCGAGCGACAGCTGATCCAGGTCGAACAGGTTACAGCCGCCGGTCAGTGCATCTTCGACCGTGACAATCTGCCGCCACTGGCCGTCTTCACACAGCACGCCTTTCGACAAATGGCTGTGGCTCAAGTCCAGCTCGATACGGGATGCCTTGTCGCGACGCCCCTTGTTGAACAGCTCCCCGACCAGAACGGGTACGCGCTGTGCGCCAGACTCGACGGTGTAGAAAAATAGGTTGTGCGCCATTTCTTGTGCAACGACATGCCCGAGGCGACCTTGCGCAGCTCCTGAAACTTAGGTATCCAGAAATATTCATCCAGGTACAGGTTGCCGGTATAGCTCTGAGCGGTGCGCACGTTGGTGCCAAGAAATATGAGGCGCGCGCCGTTTGGTAGCACAATCGGGTCGCCTTTCAGGTCAACATCGACCTGACGGGCAAAGTCGATGATGTAATTCTTGAAAACGTGCGCCTGCGCCTTGCTGGCCGAGAGAAAAATTTGATTGCGGCCCGTGGTCAGTGCGTCAATCAGGGCTTCACGGGCAAAGTAGAAGGTTGCGCCAATCTGGCGAGACTTGAGGATGTTGCGAATACGGTGCTGGAGTCCGGCCTTGTGCCAGTGCAGCTGATAGTCGAACGACTCCCCCATGAAAATTTCACTGAGTTTTTCCGTCGCTTCTTCACTGAATACGTTCTTGATGACCGGCGCGCGCTCGCCCTTGTTGCGGTTGCGCACGTTGGGATTGAGATCTGCTTCGTTGCCGGACTGACGATAGCGGTCAACCCTTGCCAGGCGTTCAATCTGTCGGCCTAGCAGGTCAATTTCTTTGAAGTCCCTCCCGTCTTTTGCGTCTTTTGCGATGAGTTGAATCAACCGTGCTTCCATGCTGGTTTCGACGCGACTAATGGGCGCAACGGCGTCCCATGCGTCTCGCTTCTTCCAGCTTTGCACGGTCGGGGCTTTTTGATGCAGCGTTTCCGCAATCTGGCGAACGGAGAAGCCCTGCCAGTAGAGAAGGGCAGCTTGTCGCCGTGGGTCGCTGATGATGAGGTTCGGGGTAGTGTTCATGGCAACAGGCTACCGAGGCGCGCCCGCGCCTGCCCGTGCTGGCTGTTGTGTGGGAATGCGCACAACCGGCGCTCGTTGTGACTTGGGGGCAAGGTCTGGAAACTGGCCTTCAACCCGAACCTATCCACAACCGGAGCCTGATTCATGACAGTTAAAGCAAAGCGTTTTCGTATCGCCGTGGAGGGCGCAACGACCGACGGTCGAGCGATTTCCCGTGACTGGATTTCGCAAATGGCAACCAACTATGACCCGTCGATGTACGGTGCCCGCATCAACATGGAGCACATCAAGGGTTACACCCCCGACAGCGCATTTCGCCGCTACGGTGACGTGACCGCGTTGACCGCCGAAGAAATTACCGAAGGGCCAATGCAGGGCAAGCTGGCGCTGTACGGTGAAATTAATCCAACCCCTGAACTGGTCGAATTGAGCAAGGCGCGCCAGAAAATCTACACCTCGATTGAGGTCAACCCCAAATTTGCCGACACCAATCAGGCCTACCTGGTCGGGCTGGCGATCACTGATGACCCCGCGAGCCTTGGCACCGAAATGCTGGCATTCAGCGCCACGGCCAAGCTCAACCCGCTGGCAAGCCGCAAGGTAGACCCTGACAACCTCTTTACCGCCGCCGTTGAAGCCGAGCTGATATTTGAAGAGGTCACCGAACCCGCTGTTTCACTGCTTTCCCGCATCAAGGACAAGTTTGCCAAAAAACAGGCAAGTGACGACGCACGGCTGACAGAAGTGCATGCCGCTGTGGAAGAAGTGGCCGGATTTGCCCAGCAGGAAGTCGGGCAGGTGCGTGAACAGATTGCAACGGTTGAGGCGTCTTTCAATGAACGCCTTGCCCTGTTGGAGCAGGCCACCGAGGCCGACCGTGCCGAGCTGGTCGAGCTGAGTCAAAAACTTTCGACCAGCGATAGCTTTACTCAATCGCGTCGCCCGCAGTCCAGCGGCGGTAACGGAAAAAATGAAGTCCTGACCGACTGTTAATCGCGGCCTGCCGAAACCAGAACGACCGTCAAACCCCGAACTTATTAGGAAAAAAATGCGTCAACCAACCCGTTTTAAATTTAATGCTTTTCTCTCTCGCCTGGCCGAGTTGAACAACGTCGAAACCGGCGACCTGAACAAAAAATTTACCGTTGCTCCGTCCGTGACGCAAACGCTGATGAACCGCGTGCAAGAGTCGTCCGAGTTTCTGACCCGCATCAATATCGTGCCGGTTGCCGAAATGAAGGGGAAAAAATCGGCGTGGGCGTGAGCGGTTCTATCGCCAGCACCACGGACACGGCGGGCGGTGACGAGCGCGAAACGGCTGATTTCGCCTCCCTTGACAGTGAGGGCTACGAATGCGTGCAGGTTAACTACGATTTCCATATCCGCTACAACACCCTTGACCTGTGGGCGCGCTACGAAGATTTTCAGACCCGACTGCGTGATGCCATCATCAAACGCCAGGCGCTTGACCGCATCATGATTGGCTTCAACGGTATCAGCCGCGCGAAGACGTCAAACCGCACCAAGTATCCGCTGTTGCAGGATGTGGCCGTAGGCTGGTTGCAGAAATACCGCGACAACGCGCCAACCCGCGTGATGAACAAAATCGTCGGCGAAGGTGATGCGGTGGTATCCGATAAAATCCGCGTCGGCAAAAACGGCGACTATGCCAACCTCGACGCGCTGGTGATGGATGCGACCAACACGTTGATTGAGCCGTGGTATCAGGAAGACCCCGAGCTGGTTGTGATCTGCGGTCGTCAACTGCTCGCGGATAAATACTTCCCGCTGGTTAACCAGACCCAGGCAAACACCGAAGCGCTGGCCGCCGACATGATTGTGAGCCAAAAACGCATTGGCAACCTGCCTGCCTATCGCGTGCCGTACTTCCCCGCGAATGCGTTGCTTATCACCCGCCTCGATAACCTGTCTATCTACTGGCAGGAAGATACCAACCGCCGCATGGTCGATGAAGTCGCGAAGCGTGACCGCATCGAAAACTACGAATCCATCAATGAAGATTACGTGGTTGAGGATTATGCCTGCGGTGCGCTGGTTGAAAATATTCAGCTGGGTGAATTTGCCAAAGCCGCCGAAGCATCAGCGGGAGAGGCCGAAGCATCAGCGGGAGAGTAAGCCATGTTAAGCCCTGCCCGCCGTCACATGATGCGCCAGTCTGCGGTCGAGGCTTCGCAGCGGGACTCCGGCCCGCTGCGCTATGCCAACGGCTACGAGCGGATGCTGCTCAAGCTCAATGAAGACAAACGCACGCTGAAACAGGTGCGCTCGAACGAGAAGAAAGCCGAGATTAAGCGGAAACTGCTTACCGAGTACGTGCCGTGGGTCGACGGTGTCTTGAGTGAGGGCCGCGGCGCGCAGGATGCCATCCTGATGACCGTCATGATCTGGCGTCTCGATGCCGGAGACATTACCGGCGCGCTGGATATCGCCCGTTACGCGCTGCGCTTTGGCCTGGTACCGCCCGACCTGTACAAGCGCAACAGCACGGCCTACCTGCTGGCCGAGGAAGTCTCCGACGCGGCAACCCGCGCCTATACGGCAAAGGAGGCGGTAGACCCCGCGCCGCTGCTGGCGACGCTGGAGCTGACGAATGCGGAAGACATGCCCGACCAGGTGCGCGCCAAGCTGCACAAAATTATCGGGTATGTGCTGCGCGATGCGGGCAGGGCTTTAGAGGCGTTAGAGCACCTAAAACGCGCGTTGCAGCTGCACGACCGCTGCGGCGTCGTCAAAGATATTGAGCGGCTGGCCCGTGATTTGCGCAATCAGGTAAGCCGTTAAAAAGAATGCTCCCCGAGCAGGACGGCACGACGGCTGCGACCGGTTTTACCGCGATCATGCCGTCGTCCACCGTCCCCCATTTAGAGGTCATTATGTCGCTAGTAATACCGGCCCCGAAACCGTCAGACGCTGACGAAAAGCCGATAAAAAATACGTTCTTCTGGCCGGACGTTGACCTGAAAAGCCTGCGCGCCTCGCTGCGCTATGAAGGCACCGTGACCGCCGAGCGTTTGCGCCAGGCGGTAAAAACAGCCATTTCGGAAGTAAACGCGGAGCTGTACGACTATCGCACGGCACAAATGGAGGCGGGTTATCTCACCCTTGCCGACGTTCCTGCCGACAAGATAGACGGGGAGAGCATCAAGCTGACCCACTACGAGGCCGCCGTGTGCGCCCTGACCGGCGCAACGATTGTCGAACGCTATCGCGGTTATGACGCCAGCGGCACACGAAAGGCTGAGGAAATCGACGTGTCGGCATCAGAGCTATGGCGTGATGCGCGTTTTAGTATCAGCAAGATTGCCGGTCGCTCGGCCTGCATTATCGGGTTGTTGTGATGAAAGTGTATGCGCGGCAGGGCGATACCGTGGACTCAATATGCTGGCGCTTTTACGGGCGCACCGAGTCCGTTTTTGAGCAAGTCCTTGCGGCTAATCCAGGTCTGGCAAACATGGGGGTGATCCTTCCCCACGGCTACGCGCTGGAAATGCCGGAGGTAGCCGCCTCGACCGTGCGCGAAACCGTTCAACTTTGGGACTAAAAATGGAATGGATTAAATCGGCCGTTGCCTATTTTGTCGCGATCCTTCTGGCGTGGTTCGCCCGTCACTCGCCGCAGGATATCGCCTTTATCGTCGGTAGCCTGGTCGCGGTGGGGACGCTGATAATCAACCTGGTCAGCGCGATCGTTAACTGGCACTACAAGCGCGCAACGCTGGCGCTGTTGCGGGCGCGAGGAATGAGCGAGGAGGTTATCAATGAATACACTCGTTAAACGCTGTCTGGCGGCGGCGGTTTTGCTCCTTGCCGCCACGTTGCCGGATTATCGGCAGCTTCACACCTCCGAGGCGGGGTTGCGCCTTATCACCGATTTCGAGGGCTGTCGGCTTTCGCCCTACAAGTGTCAGGCAGGAACGTGGACAAACGGCATTGGGCATACCGTCGGTGTAACTGGCCGCAGCCATGTCACGGAACGGCAGGCGGCGACGAACCTTGTCGATGATGTAAAAAGGTTGAAAGCCAGCTGGCTGTCTGCGCACCGGTGGCAATGCCGCAGCCGGTTTACGATGCGCTGGTGAGTTTCTCATTTAACGTGGGAACCGGCGCGGCCTGCCGCTCAACGTTGGTGTCGTACCTCAATCGGCATCAGTGGTGGCAGGCGTGCGATCAGCTTACCCGCTGGGTATTCGTGAATGGCAAGGTGTCGGCTGGTCTGGAAAGACGCCGCCAGGCTGAGCGCAAGCTTTGCCTGAGCGGGGTGTAACATGCGCATCGCCATCGGTCTTTTGGTTGTCGCGCTTCTGGCTTTGCTCGCTGCCGCCGGTTACGCCCATCACCTGAGTATTCAACTGGAAAGTGCGAACAGGATAGTCGGCACCTTGTCTGCCGGTATCGAAAGCCGCGATGCCGCGATCGCTCGCCTGCAAGATGAATCTGCCGAGCGTGAAAAAAGCGAGCTGGCCCTGCGCATGTTGCTCGGGGATGCCAACTCGGCGGCGCGCAATCGTGAAGCAAAAATTCAGAGGTTAATCGCTGAAAATGAAACGCTCAAAACTTGGTTCAATGCTGCTTTGCCTGATGCTGTTATCCGGCTGCAAGAGCGCCCCGCCTTTGCCAGTGCCAACGATTATTTACGTTGGCTGTCCGAGGGTAACGAGCTGCCCATTTCCGGCAAGTGATCCCAAAACCAACGGCGACCTAAGCGCCGATATTCGTCAGCTTGAAGGCGCGCTGGCGGCGTGCGGCTTGCAGGTCGAAGCCGTCAAGCAGTGTCAGGAGAAGCAAGATGCTAAAACCCAAGCAGCTACGCGAAGCGCTCACCCAGGCATCGCCTTATCTGCAACGCAACCCCGATAGTTTCAATATGTTTATCGATCGCGGGCGGGTGGTTTCCACGCTGGCCCCGTCGCTTTCATTTGAATACCAGTATCAGGTCAATATCGTTATTACCGATTACTCCGCAGACGTGGATTTATTGGTCGTGCCCATCCTTGCCTGGCTACGTGTGAATCAGCCCGACATCATGGCCACGACTGAAAAACGTCAGACGGGGTACACGTTCAAGGTGGATGTGATCAGTGACAGCACGGTTGATATCAGCATTGATTTGCAGCTTACCGAGCGCGTAATAGTGAAAGATATCGATGGGGCGCTGCACGTTGAGCATGTGCCGGAGCCGCAGGAGCCGGAAAATATACCGCGCCCGAGGCAGCTTTATGTTCATGGCGAGTTAGTGAGTGAATGGCGTGAATGATTTGCAGGCATTCGAAGAACGTCTGGCGGCGCTGATTGCCAACCTGTCGCCCGCGTCGCGAAAGCAAATGGCCGCAGACATTGCAAAGAGGCTCCGCGCCAGCCAGCAGGCCAATATCAAGGCGCAACGCGCGCCGGACGGCACGCCCTTCGCTGCGAGAAAAACGCAAAAAATCAGGGCGAAAAAAGGGCGTGTTAAACGTGAAATGTTTACCAAGATGCGCACCAATAAATACATGAAGGCCAAGGCGACCGGCAACGATGCATCGGTAGAATTTACCGGCAAGGTGCAACGTATGGCGCGCGTTCATCACTATGGATTGAGAGACAAAATCACGCGAAATAGTCATGACAAAGAGGTTAAATACGACGCCCGTCCGTTGCTGGGGTTCAGTGAGGATGATATGCAGAATATCGAAAGCATCATTATTAGCCATCTTGCTAAATAGCCTGTTGTGTCATGGGTGAATGAACCTCTGTTGATTGCGGCATGGATGCCCCTCGCGGGATTATTGCCCTATGAACCTACTCGAAGAAATCAACGAAACTCTGCGACTTATTCGCAACCTGATCCGCATTGGCACCGTGACCGAGATTGACCTGGTTGCGGGTAAATGTCGCGTTCAAACGGGAGAGAATATTACCGATTGGCTGCAATGGCTGAGCGCCCGCGCAGGCAATACGCGCACCTGGTTCGCCCCGTCCGTGGGCGAGCAAGTTCTGATATTTTCCCTGGGCGGCGAGCTTGATGCCGCGTTCGTCCTGCCTGGTATTTTCTCCGACAAATTCCCCGCGCCGTCCAATTCTGCCGAGGCCTTGCACTTTACCTTTTCCGACGGTGCGGTTATCGAGTACGAACCCAAAACCGGCGCGCTAAAAGCCGTCGGCATCAAATCTGCCAACGTGGAAGCCACCGAATCCATTACTGCCAAGACCAAGGTTGTATTGGTCAACGCCTCTCAAAAAATCACGCTGGATACGCCGACGGTGGAATGCACCCATGAACTGATAGCCAAAACCTTAAAAGTAACCGAAGGCGGCGAGATGAGCGGGGACGTTACACACTCGGGCGGCAGTTTTACATCCAACGGCATCGTGGTTGATGACCACAAACACGGCAATGTGCAAAGCGGTGGTTCGCAGACCAAGGGGACATATGGCTAACGCAAGTTATCTCGGGATGAGCCGCGCAACCGGCGCAGCGATAGACGACCTTGAGCATATACGGCAATCGCTGAGTGACATTCTCGGCACGCCCATCGGCTCGCGTGTCATGAGGCGTGATTACGGCTCGATGTTGTCCGACCTGATTGACCAGCCGAAAAATGACGCTCTGCGGCTGCAAATCATGGCCGCGTGCTACATCGCCGTTTTGAAATGGGAGCCGCGCATCAAGCTGACGGGTATCACTTTTGAGAAAGGCGAGGCGGGCAAAATGGTCGTGGAAATTACAGGAACGCGCGTCGACACCTCAGCAACCTTTTCTCTTTCCTTACCTGTGAGCTGAAATCATGTCAATTATCGATTTAAGTCAGTTACCCGCACCGGACGTGGTGGAAACGCTGGACTATGAAACTTTGCTGGCCGAGCGAAAGGCCACGCTTGTTTCCTTGTATCCAGAAGAAGACCAGGAGGCCATTACGCGCACGCTTACGCTTGAATCCGAACCGATAGTTAAGCTGCTACAGGAAAATGCTTACCGTGAAGTCATTCTGCGCCAGCGAGTTAATGAGGCGGCGCGGGCGGTGATGCTGGCCTATTCGACCGGCAACGACCTCGACCAAATTGGAGCAAATTACAACGTCGAGCGCCTAACCCTCGTCGCTGCCGATGAAAGCACAATACCGCCGACGGTCGCCGTCATGGAGAGTGACGGCGATTTTCTGCTGCGCATCCAGCAATCGTTCGAAGGCTTGAGCGTTGCGGGCCCGTCTGCTGCCTATGAGTGGCACGCCCGCAGCGTAGATGGCGCGATTGCCGATGCGTCGGCAATCAGCCCATCACCGGCAACCGTCACGATCACGGTACTCGCGCGCGAAGGCAGCGGCGAAGCCAATGCCGCCTTGTTGTCAGCGGTTGAAGCGGCATTGAACGCCGAGGATGTGAGGCCGGTCGCTGACAGGGTTACGGTGCAATCGGCGGCAATTACAGACTATTCGGTAAGCGCCAAGCTCTATCTTTACGACGACGTGGCCGCTGGCCCTTGCCTGGTGGATGCCGGTAATAAACTTTCGGCCTTTATCGCAGAGCAGCGAAAGCTGGGCCGTAGTATACGTCGGCAGGCCTACGCCTCGGTGTTGCGCGTGGCGGGCGTCGAGTATGTTGAACTGACGGAACCGGCAACCGATTTTATCCTGGACAAAACGCAGGCTGGTCACTGCACCGGCACAGCGATTGAAATCGGGGTGCGCGATGACTGAGCGGTTGATGCCCGTAGGTTCAAGCGCGCTTGAGGTTGCCGCCGCACAGGCGTGTGCGCGGATTGAAGGCATCCCCGTGCCGCTTCGCACGCTGTGGAACGCCTACGAATGCCCGCTGTCGTTACTGCCTTATCTGGCGTGGGCGTGGTCTGTTGATAGCTGGAACGAAAAGTGGCCCGAGTCCACCAAGCGGTCGGTAGTGGCCGCGTCGCAATCAGTGCATAAGCACAAAGGGACGATAGGCGCGCTGCGTCGTGTGGTTGAGCCGTTGGGCTATCTGATCCGCGTAGTCGAATGGTGGCAGACGAACGAGGCGCCAGGTACGTTTCGGCTGGAAATTGGCGTGCTTGATACGGGAATTACCGATGAGATGTATCAGGAGCTGGAGCGCCTCATAGCCGATGCGAAACCCTGTAGCCGCCACCTTATCGGCCTTTCCATCAACCTTGAAACAACCGGCGCATCACGGGTCAGCGTGACAAGTTATAGCGGCGACACGCTGACGGTGTACCCCTACAGCCCCGAAGTAATAACCATAACTGGCCCAGGCTATACCGGTGCCGGTGTGCATATTATCGATAACATGAGAGTAAACGCATGACAGCTAAATATTTTGCCCTGCTAACGACACTTGGCGCGGCCAAGCTGGCAAACATGGCGGCTTTGGGTACCAAGTTGCAAATTACGCAAATGGCGGTGGGTGACGGCAACGGCACGCTGCCAACGCCAAACCCGTCACAAACAGCGCTGGTATCTGAAAAGCGGCGTGCCGCTATCAACACGCTCAGCGTTGATGCGGCCAACAGCAGCCAGATTATCGCCGAGCAAATCATTCCCGAAAATGAGGGCGGCTTCTGGATACGCGAGATCGGTTTGTTTGACAGCAACGGCACACTGATTGCCGTAGCGAACTGCCCCGAAACCTATAAGCCACTTTTGCAGGAGGGTAGCGGGCGAACTCAAACCGTGCGCATGATCCTGATTGTAAATAGCACGGACACGGTAACGTTAAAAGTTGACCCGTCGGTTGTGCTGGCTACCCGCCAATATGTGGATGACCAAAACACGCAGGTCAGCAAGCATCTTGATGAATTGGTGGCTCAACACGTCAGCGACCCGAATCCGCACCCGCAATATGCATTCAAGGAAAGCCCGCAATTTACCGGCGTCCCGACCGCGCCGACCGCTTCCGAAGGCAACAACAGTACGCAGCTGGCTACCACGGCTTATGTGCGAAAGGCACTGTCTGCGCTGGTTGACGGGTCGCCTGATGCGCTGGATACGTTGAACGAACTGGCGGCGGCGCTGGGTGACGATCCGAACTTTTCGACCACCATGCTTAACAAGGTCGCCGAAAAAATGGCGAAGGAGCAAAACGGCGCTGATATTGTCGATGTGGAGAAATTCAGGGGAAACCTTGGGTTAGGTGATGCGGCGGTAAAAACCGTGGGTACGGGAGTCAATCAAATCCCTGACATGGGCAGTTATGGTTTTTTAAAGGCAGGCAATGGTTATCAAAAATTTCCGTCCGGTCTGATTTTACAGTGGGCATCCGGCGTTTGTGACGCCAATGGGATTATGACAGTTTCATTGCCAACCGCTTTTAAAAGTCAGATGTGCGGCGGGGTGGCAAATGAAGCTAATCCAACAGGTTGGAGTCCAACAAACGTAACGGTATGGGGTTTTGACCTTTCAGGTTCGACGGTGACAACAGCCGTCGCGCGGGTGAGAAATGTTTTGAGTTCGGGTGGGCCTACTACGCAGAACGGACTTTCCGGACGTATTTTGGTTTGGGGTTATTAATCATGACGACTTTGTATTTCAGTAAATCAACATCGGGTTTTTATAACAGTGATATCAACGGCGACAACATGCCTGACGATGCCGTAATAATCTCCGCAGCCCTGTATTCGAAAGTCATGAACGGGCAGGCCGAGGGCAAGATTATTACCGCCGACGAGAACGGCGCGCCGATGCTAAAAGCGCCGGTCGTAGATGATGTGCAGGTTGCGAAAAATAAGAAGGCTCAGCTATTGGCGTATGTCGCTACAACCACGCAGTTTTGGCAGACTCAGCTACAACTCGGGATGATAACCGAGGCCGACCGCGCGAGCCTTACACGGTGGATGGCCTTCGCGCAGGCCGTGCACGCCATTGATGCCGGTAAAGCGCCCGCCATTAACTGGCCCGAAATGCCCACGGCGTAATTGCTCCAAGATAAAAAGGCGTCCCTCGGGGCGCTTTTTTTATGTCTTTGTTGTGTGAAGGGCGACACGTCCCCGAAGAGATGCCCCCTGTGCGAAGGCACGGCATCCTAGCCGCACCCCTTCATGATGGAGCTAAAAAACAGATGGCTGATTATCATCACGGTGTTCGCGTCGTCGAAATCAACGACGGCACGCGCACTATCTCAACCGTGTCGACGGCAATCCTTGGCATTGTATGCACCGCTCAGGATGCCGATGCGACGGCCTTTCCCCTAAATACTCCGGTACTGCTGACCAACGTTCAGGCGGGCATTGCCAAGGCTGGCACTAAAGGCACGTTGGCTACGGCGCTGCAAGCCATTGCCGATCAGTGTAAGCCGGTGACCGTGGTTGTTCGTGTGGCTGAGGGCGCGACCGACGCGGAAACTATTTCCAATGTCATTGGCAAAACGGATGAAAACGGGCGCTATACCGGCATGAAAGCGTTGCTCAGTGCGCAGACCGAGTGCGGCGTTAAGCCTCGCATTTTGGGCGTGCCAGGCCTTGACCCTCTGGAAGTGGCAACGGCGTTGGCTTCGGTCTGTCAGCAGCTGCGCGCCTTTGGTTATATTTCCGCATGGGGATGTAAAACCCTGTCCGAAGCCATCGCCTACCGTGACAATTTTAGTCAGCGCGAACTTATGCTGATTTGGCCGGATTTTATCAGTTTCAATACTACGGCCAACAAGTCAGAAACGGCGTATGCCGTATCGCGGGCAATGGGCCTGCGCGCCAAAATCGACCAGGACACCGGCTGGCACAAAACCCTGTCAAACGTCGGCATCAATGGCGTTACCGGCGTTTCGGCCAGTGTGTTTTGGGATCTGCAAACTGTCGGAACCGATGCCGACCTGCTTAATCAGGCCTGCGTTACCACGCTTATTCGCAAGGATGGTTTCCGTTTTTGGGGGAACCGTACCTGTTCGGATGATCCATTGTTCCAGTTTGAGAACTACACCCGCACCGCACAGGTGATTGCGGATACGATGGCCGAGGCGCATTTATGGGCCAACGACAAGCCCATGACGCCAACGCTGGTCAAAGACGTGATTGAAGGCATCAACGCCAAATTTCGCGAGCTGGTCAACGCCGGTTATCTGCTGGGTGCAACTGCTTGGTATGACGAAAGCGCCAACGATAAAGACACCCTCAAGGCGGGCAAGTTGTTTATAGATTACGACTACACGCCCGTGCCGCCACTCGAAGATCTCACGCTGCGCCAGCGCATCACCGATACCTATCTGGCTGATTTCGCTGCGTCCGTTAACAGCAATTAAGGAGCCTTGAATCATGGCTTTGCCTAGAAAATTAAAGATGTTGAACCTGTTCAACGATGCCAACAGTTATCAGGGCGTGGTGTCCTCAATTACGCTGCCAAAACTGACCCGCAAGCTGGAAAACTATCGCGGCGGCGGCATGAACGGGGCCGCGCCGGTTGACCTTGGGCTGGATGATGACGCACTGGCGGTCGAGTGGTCGATGGGCGGTATTGACGATCTGGTGCTCAAGCAGTGGGGGAGCGCCCAAATTGCGGGCGTGCCGCTGCGCTTTGCTGGCTCCTATCAACGCGACGACACCGGCGAGACAACGGCGGTCGAAGTGGTGATGCGCGGACGCCACAAGGAAATCGACATGGGTGAGAAAAAGCAGGGCGAAGACACCGAAACCAAAGTTTCTACGCAATGTACGTATTACAAACTCACCTGGGGCGGTCAGGAGCTGCTCGAGATCGACACTATCAACATGATTGAGAAGGTGAACGGCGTAGACCTGCTTGCGGAGCATCGCAAAAACATCGGCCTGTAATTTATCAAGCCAGCGTTAAGGCGCTGGTCACAACTGACTTTAAAGAGACAACATTTTATGGAACAGAACGAAAACATGGTAACGCTGGATACCCCGATTAAGCGCGGCGAAACCGAAATCACCCAGGTAGAAATTATCAAACCCAATGCCGGTGCGTTGCGCGGCGTAGGCTTGGCCGCCGTGGCAAATGCCGACGTTGACGCGCTGCTGGTTGTCCTGCCGCGTATTACCCTGCCAAGCCTGACCAAGGACGAAGTGGGCAGGATGGAGTTGCCCGACCTGGTGGCGCTGGCAGGAAAGGTGATCGGTTTTTTATCGCCGAAGTCGGAGAAATAGACTGGCCTCGCGGCCTGATGGTCAATGACCTGATGGCCGATATCGCAATCCTGTTTCACTGGCAACCCTCCGAGATGTTCAATATGACGCTGGCCGAGTTATTGGACTGGCGTCACAAAGCCCTCTTGCGAAACGGAAACACTGATGAGTAACAGCTTAAAATTGCAGGTGCTGCTTAAAGCCGTTGACCAGGCGAGCCGACCTTTTAAGGCTATTCAGAAACGCTTCGAAATCATTGTCAGGTGACGTCAAGAAAGCCGAAGAAAACCTGCGCGAATTGAATGCCCAGGCATCCAAAGTGGAAGGGTTTCGCAAAAGCAGCGCCCAGCTTGCTGTCACCAGCCAGGCACTTAAAAAAGCCCAGGAAGAAACCGCCGCGCTTGCGCTTCAAATTCGAAATACCGCCAATCCGACCAAGGCACAAATCCGACTGCTTGAGCAATCCAAGCGTGCGACCGCCGAGCTGCAAACCAAACAAAACGGCCTGCGTCTTTCCGTTCAGCAGCAACGTGAAGCGCTCAGCGCTGCCGGTATATCGACCAAGCGGCTGAGTTCGGAGCAGCAACGTCTCAAGGCCGCTGCTGATGCGGCCAAAAGCAGCATTGTTCGCCAGAAACAGGAGCTGGCGCGTTTGAGTCAGCAGCAGGAAAAGCTCAATCGTGTGAGTGAGCGTTACAGGGCGGGGCAAGAGTTATCCGGCAAGGTGCGTAACATTGGCGGCGCTGGCATTGGCATGGCAACGGTCGGCGGTGTGGCAGAAATGACCCTGCTCAAGCCTGGCTTCGAATTCGCGCAGAAAAACTCGACGTTGCAGGCAACACTCGGCTTAGAAAAGAATTCCCCTGAAATGGCGGCGTTGCGAACCCAGGCGAGGCAAATCGGTGATAACACGGCGGCTTCCGCCGGTGACGCTGCCTCGGCACAAAATATCATTGCCAAGGGCGGCGGCGATGTCTCGGCAGTCATGGCCGCAACGCCGGTCACGTTGAATATGTCCCTGGCAAACGAACGTTCAATGGAGGACAACGCCCGCCTTTTGATGAGCACGAAAAACGCCTTTGGTCTGGCTAACAGTCAGGTCGCGCACCTGGGCGACGTGATTTCTTCCACGCTGAATAAAACCGCCACGGACTTTGAAGGCCTGAGCGATGCGATGACCTACATTGCGCCAGGCGCGAAAAAGGCCGATGTCAGCGTTGAGCAGACGGCGGCAATTGTTGGTTCTCTGGCAGACAAAGGCATAACCGGCAGCATGGCGGGAACGGGAACCAGCGCACTGCTTACGCGTTTGCAAGGGCCAACAGGCGAGGCTTTCAAGGCGCTCAAGGAATTGAATGTGAAAACCTCGGACAGCAAAGGCAACATGCGCCCCGTGTTCACAATTTTGAAGGAGATGCAGCGGTCATTCACTAAAAACAAGCTCGGTACGGCACAGCAGGCAGAATACCTCAAAACCATTTTTGGCGAAGATGCCATGAAATCGGCGGCCATACTGCTTGATGATGCCGTGAGCGGAAAGCTGGATAGGCTGACGAGCACATTTGAGCATTCAGATGGCAGCACGGAAAAGCTGGTCAAGGTGCAGCAAGACAACCTGGGCGGCGATTTCAAAGAACTGCAATCGGGCTATGAGGCTATTGGTACTGACTTGTTTGACCAACAGGACAGCAGTTTGAGAAAGCTCACTCAAAGCCTTACTGCGTTTCTTTTGAAGGTTGACGGATGGATACAGAAAAACCCTGAACTTGCAAAAGGTTTAGGGACAGCCGCTACAGCTGGCTTAATTCTAACTGGTGTTATTGGGGCAATTGGTCTGGTGGCATGGCCGGTTATGACAGGTTTGAATGTGTTGATTGCAGGTGCTGGCTTTCTCGGCACTGCATTCAGCGTTGCAGGCAGTACGATTGCCGGTGTCTTTGGCGCGATTACATGGCCCGTGGTTGCAGCTGTTGCGGTGATTGTCGGTGCCGTGCTGATGATACGAAAATATTGGGAGCCAATCAGCGCCTTTTTCGGCGGCGTGATGGAAGGTATTAAAGCGGCATTTCTACCCGTCGGTGATGCGCTGGCCCCGTTCGCTGACCAATTTGGGTGGATAGCCGATAAGGTCAAGGCCGCGTGGGGATGGTTTAAGGAATTGGTTGCGCCGGTCAAAGCCACGCAGGAATCACTCGACAATTGCCGCGGCGCGGGCAAGCAATTCGGCGAATGGATCGGCAGCGCATTACGTATCCCACTGGACGCACTGAACCAACTGCGCACCGGCATAGATTGGGTGTTGGACAAGCTGGGGTTGATAGATGACAAATCAAACGGCCTCGCCGATAAGGTGCCGAAAAATGGCGAGCCAGGCAGCGCGGCTTTTGGGGGTGGGGGGTATACCCCTGCGCCAGGTGAGCGTATGCCATTGGCTTTTGGTGGGGGTGCCTATGCGCCGATTTCTGCGGGCGACGGTTATGCGCCGGTGACTCGCGGAGGCGGGGGAGGGTTCGTTGATAAAAGTCAGACAACCAATCATTACCAGATAAACATTCCGGCAGGCATGAGCAAAGACGACGCGCTGGCACTTATGGCGCAAGACCGCCAACGACAGGAGCGTGAACGACTTGCCCGCCAACGCAGTCAGATGGGAAATGATTAAGGAGCAGGTAACATGATGATGACATTAGGCATGATGGTATTCATGCGCCAGACCTTGCCCTATCAGGGGTTGCAGCACAACGTTGATTATCGATGGCCGACCAATAACCGTGTAGGCCAGCGCGCGACCGCGCAATTTCTCGGGCCAGGCGACGAGAAAATAACCCTCAGCGGGCTACTACTTCCGGAAATTACCGGCGGTAAAGTGTCATTGGCAACGCTCAAGGCGCTGGCAGACTTGGGGCGGGCATGGCCGCTGATTGGAGGCGATGGCACGATTTATGGAATGTACGTGGTTGAAAATATCAACACCAATGCATCGGAGTTTTTCTCTGACGGCAGCGCCCGCCGTATTGAATTTAACGCGAGCCTCCTGCGCGTAGATGAGTCGCTGACTGCGATGTTTGGCGATTTAAAAACGCAGGCTAACGATTTGCTGGGACAAGGCAACAACCTTTCTTCAAGCGTTCAATCTGTAATCGGTAGCCTATCCTCTCAGGCTCAAACTATTGTCGGGGGCTGTTGTCATGATCACCTCAGTGAACCTGCCGGCAGGGGCCGAGGTTACGCCGGATTTTATGATTAACCTCGACCAGCGCGACATAACGCAAAATATCCGCTCACGATTACTGTCACTGAACCTTACCGATAATCGTGGGTTTGAAGCTGACCAGCTTGATATTGAGCTGGACGACGCCGACGGCATGGTAACCATGCCGGAGCGCGGAGCCGTATTGTCGGTATTTCTTGGGTGGAAGGGTTCCGCACTGGTTGGAAAGGGGAGCTTTACCGTTGATGAAGTTGAACATCATGGCGCGCCTGATACGCTGACAATTCGCGCCCGCAGTGCCGATTTCAGAGGCACGCTAAATTCCCGTCGTGCCTTGTCCTACCATGACACCACGCTGGGTGAGGTTGTTACACAGATTGCCGAGCGCAATAACTTGAAAGCCATGCTGGCCGACGGGCTGGCAAACATTGCGATCCCGCATATCGACCAGACGCAGGAGACGGACGCTAAATTTATTACTCGCCTGGCAACGTTGAATGGCGCAATAGCTGCCGTAAAACAGGGTCGTCTGTTGTTTATCAAGCCAGGCACAGGCGTAACCGCCACCGGTAAGCCTATCCCACAAATGACCATCATCCGAAAAGATGGCGATCGCCACAGTTTCAGTATTGCTGACCGAGGGGCATACACTGGCGTAACGGCTAGTTGGCTGCACACTAAAGACCCTGCGCCCAAAAAGGTAAAGGTGAAGCGCAAGAAAAGCGAGCCACACCTGCGCGCTCTGGAACACCCTAAGGCCAAGGTGAAGAAGAAAGCGACCAAAAAGCCCGAGGAAAAAGAAGGCGAATACATGGCCGGAACGGAGGACAACGTGCTGGCTCTTACCACAGTTTATGCGACCAAGTCAGCGGCCATGCGTGCAGCGACATCCAAATGGGAGAAGTTGCAGCGCGGTGTGGCGGAATTTTCTTTAACGCTGGCAATGGGGCGTGCGGATCTCTTTCCTGAAACGCCGGTAACGGTCAGTGGATTCAAAACGGTAATTGATGCCCAGCGGTGGATAATCAGTAAGGTACAGCACAATATGAGCAATAGCGGCTTTATTACCATGCTGAATTTAGAGGTGCTGCTGTCAGATGTGAGCTATGAGGAATTTGAGTGATTCACTTAAAGTGAGTTTTAACTTGCTTTGGGTGAGTTATGCGTGTAGATAGTCTTAAACTTCTGAGGAGACTGCCTGAATGATGAATTGCCCGCTTTGCCAAAATACCGCTCATACTAGATCCAGTCGATTCCTCAGTACTGAAACAAAAGAAAGATATCACCAATGCACAAATATTAACTGCGGGTGCACTTTTAAATCACTTGAAACCATTGAGTATATAATTTCAAAACCTGCTTTGATCAATCCAGTGCCACCGCATCCTGGTCGAGGCAATCAAGGCAATCTTTGGATTTAAAAATTATTTTTGTAAAGCCTGCGCAAGCAGGTTTTTTTTGCCGTAAAAGCGACTCGAAAACATAGGTCAGTTTTTTTGTGCGACACTTTTGCGACACTTTGCCCTAGGAACAAAAAAGCCACTCGCTAAGGAGTGGCTTAAATGCCTGATTTAACAGGGAAAATCTGGTGGCCCCTACTGGACTTGAACCAGTGACCAAGCGATTATGAGTCGCGTGCTCTAACCAACTGAGCTAAGGGGCCGCGGTGCGGGATTATACGGTAGTTCGCAGCCTCAGGTCTACACTTCATCCAACTGTATGCGTGTTTTATGTTCAACTTTTAGCTTGTTGTTATTGCTGCGAGTTTTTAGGATAACCTCATTAAATACGGCTCAAGGCATAAACATGATTACTGACATTATCAGTTCGAACCTGCAGGTGGTTTTTTGCGGCATTAATCCGGGTCTTTCGACGGCGCATCACGGCTTTCATTTTGCCAATGGCAACAACCGCTTCTGGAAGGTCATCCATCAGGCAGGATTCACGGAACGGCAGCTCAAACCGGAAGAGGAGCAGCATCTGCTGGATACGCGCTGCGGCATTACGATGCTGGTCGAACGCCCAACGGTCGAGGCGACGGAACTGGCTCGCAATGAGTTGCAAGAGGGCGGAGAAGCGCTGAAAGCGAAAATGATGCAGTATCAACCGAAAGCGCTGGCAGTATTGGGCAAGCAGGCTTTTAGCAGCGCGTTTGGTATTCGCAAGGTCGCGTGGGGCCGTCAGGAACTGATGATAGGTGAAACGGAAGTCTGGGTTCTACCGAATCCAAGCGGCCTCAATCGCGCGACATTGGACGAACTCGTTAATCGCTATCGCGAGTTGTTTGATGCCATTGAATAGCGCCAGGAAGCTTTGTAACCGCTTTCTGAACATGCATCTCCTCTTTGCCAGAGAAAAAACAAACGTTTGGCGGGCAGGGGTTACAAAAACTCCGATGTTGGGAACCGTTCAGCACGGCGCATTCTCATTAATCAGCAGAAAAAAACGGTCGATATTCTTCTGCGATACCCAATAAAAAAGCCCCATCGGGTCGTCCAGATGGGGCTTTTAGCGTTCGGCTGTGGGTCAGCACTCGACGATTAGCGATTAATCGTCGAGGAAGCTGCGCAGAACTTCGGAGCGGCTTGGGTGGCGCAATTTACGCAACGCCTTCGCTTCAATCTGACGAATACGCTCACGGGTAACGTCGAACTGTTTGCCCACTTCTTCAAGCGTGTGGTCAGTGTTCATATCGATACCGAAACGCATACGCAGCACTTTCGCTTCACGTGCGGTCAGACCGGCAAGCACGTCGTGCGTCGCAGAACGCAGGCTCTCGGAAGTCGCAGAGTCCAGCGGCAGCTCGAGGGTAGTATCCTCGATGAAATCACCCAGATGCGAATCTTCATCGTCGCCGATTGGCGTTTCCATGGAGATAGGCTCTTTGGCAATCTTCAGCACCTTGCGGATCTTGTCTTCCGGCATCAGCATACGTTCGGCCAGCTCTTCCGGCGTCGGCTCGCGACCCATCTCCTGCAGCATCTGACGAGAAATACGGTTGAGTTTGTTGATAGTCTCAATCATATGCACCGGAATACGGATGGTACGCGCCTGGTCGGCGATGGAGCGGGTGATAGCCTGACGGATCCACCAGGTCGCATAAGTCGAGAACTTGTAACCACGACGGTATTCAAACTTGTCTACCGCTTTCATCAGGCCGATATTACCTTCCTGAATCAGGTCGAGGAACTGCAAACCGCGGTTGGTGTATTTCTTGGCGATAGAAATAACCAGACGCAAGTTGGCTTCCACCATCTCTTTCTTGGCGCGACGCGCTTTCGCTTCACCGATCGACATGCGACGGTTGATATCTTTAACCTGTTCGATGGTCAGACCGGTTTCTTCTTCGATCTGGCGCAGTTTTTGAAGACCACGCTGCACATCTTCGGTTACTTCTTTCAGTTTTTCAGACCATGGCTTGGCCATTGCCAGTGCAGCATCGAACCAGGTTTGGTTGGTTTCGTTACCTGCGAACAGATTGACGAAGTTTTTCTTCGGCATTTTGCACTGTTCAACGCACAGCTTCATGATCAGACGTTCCTGGGCACGAGCTGCGGTCCATCATGGAGCGCATGCTGTTTACCAGGAAATCGAACTGTTTTGGCACCAGACGGAACTGTTTGAAGACTTCGGACAGCTTCAGAATCTCTTCGGCAGAGCTCTTGTGGCTGCGGCCATTCTTCTTGATGACAGAACGCGTCGCTTCATGCTGTTCACGCAGTTCGGTGAACTTCTGGCGCGCCAGCTCAGGGTCAATGCTGTTGTCGTCTTCTGCATCGTCGTCTTCGTCTTCGTCATCGTCCGAGTCGTCCAGCTCTTCGTTGGACAGTTCGGAACCGACGTGCGTCGCGGTCGGTGCAATATCTTCTTCTGCGTTAGGATCAACAAAACCGGTTATCAAATCTGACAGGCGTGCTTCGCCCGCTTCAACACGGTCATATTGCTCTAACAAATAGGTGATAGCTTCAGGATATTCGGCAACCGAGCACTGAACCTGGTTGATACCGTCTTCGATACGTTTGGCGATGTCGATTTCGCCTTCACGGGTCAGAAGTTCAACGGTACCCATTTCACGCATATACATGCGGACAGGATCGGTGGTACGGCCGATTTCAGATTCTACGCTTGAGAGCACCTGCGCTGCTGCTTCTGCTGCATCTTCGTCGGTATCAGGTCTATTTTCGGCCAGCATCAAGTCATCGGCATCAGGCGCTTCTTCAAGAACCTGAATACCCATGTCGTTGATCATCTGGATGATGTCTTCGATCTGGTCGGAGTCGACGATATCTTCCGGCAGATGGTCATTGACCTCAGCAAAGGTCAAATAGCCTTGCTCCTTACCACGGGTGACAAGTAGCTTAAGCTGTGACTGCGGGTTTTGCTCCATAAGACGGTATCCACACTTCAGAGTATTGGGTTGGTGTCGGTCGGCGAAACCGCCAACAATAACATTTGGGGCGTATTTGATTTCGCCGCGGCCCACTATGGCGGCATTCGGCGGGGTAGCATCCCGCTATATATCGGCACTTAAGCCGTTGAGTTCTGTCTGGCAAAGTCTGTGTAGCCTGGCTGCGTTCAATCACGCCGGTGACTTGCCGAGGCAAGCTCCCGGAAACGTTCGCGCTTGTCGCCCTGCCGTAGCACCAATGACGTTGCGTTCCCCTTTGAATCAGGAGAATAGTCGTTAACCTTTTCTGCCACGCGCTTCGTTGATGGCTCGTACTTCTTCCCGTTCTTCGGCGGTCAGGCCTTCGGTGCGTGAACGGGCAAGCAGAGTGTCCAGTCGTTGCAACAATGCCGAGTCAAACAAATGGTCCAGCGCGTCCAGGAATGTTTTTTCTGCAATGTCCCTATCTGCTATATCGTCCCACATTGCCAGGATTTCAAGCTGTGGGCCGAATTTATTATCGCGGTACATCTCCAGCAGCTGTCCGGTTTTCAGGCCAGGCTGCGCATTGCAGATATCGGCCAGCTCTTTAAGCAGATCCAGGCCCGGAATTTTTGATTGCTCTAAACCTTGCAACGAGGGTATAAGTGTAGCCAGTTGTGGATTTTGTACCAGCAACCCTATCAGTATACGCATGGTTGTGCGTTTTAGCTGGGGTGCCTGGTAGCTATTTGCACTTTCAGCCGGCTTCGGCATCAGTTTTTCCAACTGGCTATCATCCAGAATTCCGAGCTTGTTGCCCAACTGCTGACGCAGATAGAGCCGCAATGTCTCGCCCGGAACCTGACTTACCAACGGCAGCGCCAGCATACTCAGCTTGGTGCGACCCTCGGGACTGCTCAGATCAACCTGCGGCATCAAGGTATCGAACAGGAAGGTCGAGATCGAATGCGCCTCTTCCATACGCTGCTCAAAGGCCTCTTTGCCTTCTTTTCGTACCAGAGTGTCCGGGTCTTCACCGTCGGGTAAAAACATGAACCGCAACTGGCGGCCATCCTGCAGATACGGCAAGGCGGTTTCAAGCGCGCGCCAGGCTGCTTCCCGGCCTGCGCGGTCGCCGTCGTAACAGCAGATAACCGTATCGGTCGCGCGGAACAACAGCTGAATATGTTCAGCGGTGGTCGAGGTTCCGAGTGAGGCGACGGCATAATCGATGCCGAACTGCGCCAACGCAACGACGTCCATATAGCCTTCAACCACCAACAGGCGGGAAGGCGCAGGATGATTTTTCTGTGCTTCATAAAGGCCATACAGCTGGCGGCCTTTATGGAAAATCTCGGTTTCCGGGGAGTTGAGATATTTGGGTAAGGCGTCGCCCAGCACTCGTCCACCAAACGCAATCACCCTTCCGCGTTTATCACGGATAGGGAACATGACGCGTTCACGGAAACGGTCGTAAGTTCGCCCTTGTTCGTTGGTAATCAACATACCGGCGTCGGTCAGAGAGCTTCTGTCGTCTGCGGTCTTGCCAAAGCGTTTTAACGCGTTGTCCCAGCCTTGCGGGGCGAAACCAATGGCAAAATGGTTGATTACTTCATCGCTTAAACCGCGTTGAGCCAGATACTCGCGGGCAGGTGCGCCAGCAGGTTGTTTAAGTGACTGCCGATAAAACTCGCTGAGCGGTTCCATCAACTGATAAAGACTTTGACGCTGATGGCGTTCCATCGGGGTAGGGCCGGTGCCAACTTCATACGGCACTTCCAGACCTTGCATGGTCGCCAGTTCCTCGATGCATTCGACAAACTCGAGTCGGTCGTAATTCATCAGGAAGTCGACGGCGTTGCCGTGAGCGCCACAACCGAAACAGTGATAAAACTGCTTATCGCTGTTTACGGTAAATGAGGGTGTCTTCTCATGGTGAAATGGGCAGCACGCGTGGTAGTTCTTGCCTTGCTTCTTGAGCTTTACACGGGCATCGATTAAATCGACGATGTCGGTGCGAGCCAGCAAGTCATTGATGAATACGCGCGGAATTCTCCCAGCCATAAGCCCCTTACTCACTTACCCTGTATCTTTCGCAAAACCGCTTGAAAAAACAGGTTCACGAAATCTTTTGGGTGCAGCCTATAAACGAGAACAAGCCGCGCATTCCTTGCGGAAAGCACGGCCTTCGTATGCTACTACTCGGTCTGCGCGTGATAAAAAACTCTATTACGCGATTGGGGTTGCCCCCGAAAGATTAATACAGACGAGTGCGACGTGCGTTTTCGCGAGCCAGTTTCTTGGCGTGGCGTTTTACTGCAGATGCTTTAGCGCGTTTACGTTCGGTAGTCGGTTTTTCATAGAATTCGCGACGACGAACTTCGGCCAGAACACCCGCTTTTTCGCAGGAACGCTTGAAGCGACGCAGAGCTACGTCGAACGGCTCGTTTTCACGTACTTTAATTACAGGCATGTGCCTCTCACCTCGATAAAATCGGTTTGTTTGCTAGCGTTGTGCCAGCACATTTCAAAATGGTGCGGAATTTTACTCCAATTTGCCCAGCCTTGTAAAGCCCAATGGCAAATTGAAACGGGCGTAATACAATCCACGTGACGGGGGACTGTGCGCTCGCTTTTGCGTCGGCCGGCGATTATATACCAATCAACTCGAATTGCTCGCGATTAATCAATGTTTTGCACCAAGACGTGGTTTTCTGCGCGCAAATTGCGCGTTTCGGTCATGACGGGGCGATCTGCCCGACGGGTTGTGTGATAGACTACGCGCCGCGAGTTGGCGCGAAAACATGATGGAAAGAGTGATGCGAGTACTGGGTATTGAAACGTCCTGTGATGAGACCGGGATAGCAATTTACGACACCGAAAACGGGTTATTGGCTAACCAACTGTATAGTCAGGTAAAAGTCCATGCCGACTACGGCGGTGTGGTGCCGGAACTGGCCTCACGCGACCACGTGCGCAAAACGTTGCCGCTGATAAAAGAAGCGTTGAAAGAAGCGAATCTGACCGCACAGGACATCGACGGCGTAGCGTATACCGCAGGTCCGGGGCTGGTCGGTGCGCTCTTGGTCGGCGCGACAATCGGCCGCTCGCTGGCGTTTGCCTGGAACGTGCCTGCCATTCCTGTGCATCACATGGAAGGCCATCTTCTTGCGCCCATGCTGGAAGACAATCCGCCCGCATTCCCCTTCGTCGCGCTGCTGGTTTCCGGCGGCCATACCCAGCTGATTAGCGTGACGGCCATCGGTGAATACACGCTGCTTGGCGAGTCTATCGACGACGCCGCAGGCGAAGCCTTCGACAAAACGGCAAAACTGCTGGGGCTGGACTATCCCGGCGGTCCGTTGCTGTCGAAAATGGCGCAGCAAGGTGTGGCGGGGCGCTTTACCTTCCCGCGCCCGATGACCGATCGCCCCGGACTCGATTTCAGTTTTTCCGGCCTGAAAACCTTTGCTGCCAACACCATTCGCGGCAATGAAAGCGACGCGCAGACGCATGCCGACATCGCACGCGCCTTTGAAGACGCGGTGGTCGATACGCTGGCTATCAAGTGCAAGCGCGCGCTGGAACAGACCGGATTCAAACGCCTCGTCATGGCGGGCGGCGTCAGCGCCAACCGTACGCTGCGCAGCAAACTGGCCGAAGTGATGGAAAAACGTGGCGGAGAAGTGTTTTACGCCCGTCCTGAATTCTGTACCGACAACGGCGCAATGATTGCCTACGCGGGCATGGTGCGACTGAAAACCAGCGCCAACACGGATCTCGGGATCTCCGTTCGTCCTCGCTGGCCGCTGGACGAACTTTCGCCTGTATAAGCTGGAGTTTTGCCTCTGTAAGCCATGATTCACGCAGGCTTGATGCAGGAGTCAGGCGAACAGTAAAAACAAAAAACGACCCGATGAGGTCGTTTTTTTATGTCTGCTATTTGCCGTTTTGCGCGGCTTTTCGGGCGGCGCGTTTCTCTTTGAGGCGGGTCCAGATTTTGGTTTCCTGTCCGCGCCACAGCCTTTGGATATTGTCGTGATGCCGCAACAGAATCAGGCACGAGAGCATGGCGACGGGGAAGGTAAATTGAGGTTTGAACCACCAGACGTAGAACGGGGCAATCAGCGCGCTGATAATGGCGCCGAGCGACGAGTAGCCGCTCAGGAGCACGGTCAGCAGCCAGGTGCCGGTCATGAGGCCGGTCAGATCCCAGCCTATGGGAGCGATGGCCCCCAGAGCGGTCGCCACGCCTTTGCCGCCCTTGAAGCGGAAGAAGACGGGATAGATATGGCCGATGCAGGCTGCAATCGCCGTAAGCCCGAGATACATCGGTGTCACATGAAGCTTGTAGGCCAGCCACACCGGCAGCATGCCTTTGAGGATATCGAACACCAGCACGCACGCCGCCGCGGCTTTTCCGCCGACTCTGAGGACGTTGGTTGCGCCCGGATTGCCGGAGCCTTGAGTTCGTGGGTCGGGTAATCTCGCCAGGCGGCAGACCAGAATAGCACTGGAAATCGAGCCGCAAAGGTAGGCGAAAATAATCATTCCAAGCGCGGTTGCACTCATAAAAGCAATTCCGTCTATTAGGGGTCGTGTAAAACACTACTTCTATGGATAATACGCACTTTCCGCTGGAAGTGGTATACCCATCCTCTTTCAAAGCGCAGATGCATTGGCTTCCGGCACGGCTTAAAACAGAGAGACGTATGATGGATATCGTATTTATTGAGCAACTAAATGTCATCACCACGATCGGCGCTTTCGAGTGGGAACAAACCATTCAGCAGAAACTGGTGTTTGATATCGAACTCGCCTGGGATAACCGAAAATCAGCCAAAAGTGATGACGTCAACGACTGTCTGAGCTACGCCGACGTCAGCGATGTGGTCATCGAACACGTTACGTCACAAAGTTTCGCACTGGTCGAAACGCGTGGCCGAAGAGGTCGCCAGTCTGCTGATGACGCGCTTCAACACCCCTGGGTTCGCATCAAACTGAGCAAGCCGGGCGCCATCGCACAGGCTGCCAACGTCGGCGTTATCATCGAGCGCGGCCAGCGTAATAAATAATTTTATTTTAAATGATGGCTTTCCATGCAAAACGTGAAAAACTGCTGTCACAATAATGCATTACTTTTCGATAGCTTGGAACGTCGATTTCTGGGATTGCACACAGGGCAGAAAAACGTGCCCTAAGTTGTTAGAGCATTACGCCGCTTTTAAGTGAACACTCTATTTAGGGCAGGGATACATATGGTAACTGAAGGCCATCAGCTTCTAATTGCGCTGATTATGGGGATTGTGGAAGGGTTGACCGAGTTTCTGCCTGTCTCGTCCACCGGACATTTAATTATTGCCGGTAACTTGATGGGCTTTAACGATGACAAATCGAAGGTTTTCGAAGTCATTATTCAATTAGGTTCCATTCTTGCTGTTGTCGTCATGTTCTGGCGCCGTCTATTTGGCCTTATCGGCATTCATTTCGGAAAGAAGGTTGAGCACGAAGGGATAGGCAAAGGGCATCTTACCCTGCTGCACATCCTGCTCGGCATGATCCCGGCGGTGGTCGTGGGTCTGCTTTTCAGCCATCAGATCAAGGGACTTTTCGAGCCTCGCTTTGTGATGTATGCGCTGATTGTCGGCGGTATCTATATCCTGATTGCCGAATGGGTCAAACCCAAGTTTCCAAAGGCCGTGGGTATCGATGACATTACCTATTTGCAGGCGTTTATGATTGGTTGTTTCCAGTGTCTGGCGCTGTGGCCCGGATTCTCCCGCTCGGGGGCGACTATCGGCGGCGGTTTGCTGATGGGCGTGAGTCGCTATGCGGCGTCCGAATACTCCTTCCTGCTTGCGGTACCAATGATGCTGGGGGCCAGTATTCTTGACCTCTACAAGAATCACTCGATCCTGAGCTGGGCCGATCTGCCCATGTTTGCCGTAGGATTTGTCACGGCGTTTATCGTCGCGTTAATCGCCATCAAAACCTTCCTGACCGTTATCAAACGTATCTCGTTTGTGCCTTTCGCGATTTATCGCTTTATCGTGGCAGGGCTGGTTTACTGGGTGTTTCTGACCTAGTCGATGACAAACGAAAAAACCCGCTGCGGCGGGTTTTTTTATGGAAGAACGAATGTCGAGGCTCAAGGCTGGCGGGCCAGAATATCCTGCGTTTCACGCCATGCCGCAATGGCGGCAATACGGCGTTTGCCAAGCTCTTCGCGAATGGCCATGCCTTTCAGACCGGAATCCACCACCTCTTTGATAGACACACTGTTGGCCGCTGCGAAAGCAGCACGCAGGTAATCGCCCTGCGGATAAGGATTGCGTTCGAAACCGGTCCTGCCGCGCGCATCGGCTTCGCTTGTCAGAATCATCTGCTCAAGTCGCTGCGGCTTGCGCCAGACATCGATAGTGTCGAACAGTTTCAGGAGCGTTTCGGGGCGCAAACGTTCAACGGTATGGATAAGGTCGTGGAACTCGGCGACCAGCACAGCCAGCTCACGAATGGCCGTCGGCACGCGAAGACGCTGGCACAACCCTTCAACCAGCTTCACCCCCGCAGGTCCGTGGCCGTGATGACTTGGCCAAAGTTCGGGCAGCGTCAGGCCTTTACCTAAATCGTGGCACAGCGCCGAGAAACGAATATCGACGTCGGGACTCAGTTCGGCCGCCATTTTCAGCGTCATCAAGGTATGAATACCGGTATCGATCTCGGGATGCCATTTCGCGGGCGCGGGCACGCCGAAACAGCGCGTCCACTTCGGGGAACAGAACTTTCAGGGCATTGCAGTCACGCAACACCTGGAAATAAACCTGCGGATCCGAGGTTTGCAGGGCTTTCTCCGTCTCTTTCCACACTCTTTCGGGCGTGAGAGCCTCAAGTTCGCCGCTGGCGGCCATTTTGGTGATCAACTGCTGCGTTTCGGGCGCGATGGTGAATCCAAGATGGGCGAAGCGCGCAGCAAAGCGGGCAAGTCGCAGAACACGCAGAGGATCTTCGCCGAAAGCCTCGGAAACATGGCGTAACGTGCGGGATTCAATATCGGCCTGACCCTGATAAGGGTCGACCAGTTCACCGTCGGCGCTGCGGGCAATGGCGTTGATGGTCAGGTCGCGGCGCATGAGATCCTGCTCCAGCGTGACATCGGGTGAAGCATGGCAGGTAAAGCCGTTATACCCCGTGCCCGATTTGCGCTCGGTGCGCGCGAGGGCGTACTCATCGCGGCTCACAGGGTGCAGAAATACGGGAAAATCTTTGCCAACCTGTTGATAACCAAGATCGAGCATCGCTTCGGGCGTGGATCCGACCACGACCCAATCTTGCTCACTGACGGCAAGGTTTAACAGACTGTCACGGACGGCACCGCCGACCAAATAGATTTTCACGGGCTAACTCCTGAGAATAGAGAACCAAGACAAAAAAACTTTTACCCAGCTATTGTAGCAAATTTGTTAATGGAATTGTGGGTTAAACCGCGTTCAGGCCTGAATGACAGCAACGCGAAAAGGCACACGCGGTGCCTTTTGTTAAGCGGAATGTGCAAGGCGAGTCGGGGGACTCAGCTCATCCAGCGGTCTTTCTTCTTGCGGCGCGGCACCAGATGAGGCAACAGCAGACCCAGAATCAGGCCCACGCCCGCTACACCGCCGCCATACATAAACCATTGCAGAATAATGGTTCTCTGTTTATCGTCGAGTTGCACATTTACGGCGCTAACCTTTTTCTGTGCCACGATCAGCTGGTTTTTCAGATCCTGATTTTCACTCTTCAGACCATTGATGATGCCATCGCTCGACGAGACTTTCTGCTGCATCTCGGCGGTGCGCTGGTTCCAGCTGGAATCGATATTGGTCAGTTTGTCGGTGAGCGTTTTCACCTGCTGCTGAAGGTCGGGAACCTGGGTGCGCAAGCTTGGAGAGTTGCTCAGCTGGTCAAGCGGGATCCAGGCGTCGCGGCCTTTGGCGTCGACGATTTGGCCGTAGTTGGTGCTATTGTTGACGTTTTTCAGGGTCACTTCATCACCTGAATTCAACGTACCCACGATACGATACTGATTGCCCGGACCACTGTGGATGTAGGTAATCAAATCGTCGGAAATATAGCGCTTTTCATCTGCGTGAGCGCCCCAAGTGATGCCTAAAGCGATCAAAGCGAAGCCAAAAAGGCGGAATTTATGCATTATTTGTCATTCTTCGTAGTTGCGGGCCTGCGAATCAGTGCCCCGGCTGTCGATTACATTCGTGAGGAACGATAGTAAGGGCAACAGTGTGACGACGCAACGCAAAAACCGAAATGAGAACTATCTTACAATCCCACGGAATGCGGCTTGCGCGGGGTGTGTGTGTTAGAATTGAGAAAAATTTTCCTGTTAAGCCTAGAAGCGGTGCAAAGCGTTATGACCTTAGAAATAGAACTAAAATTTATTGCCAGCCCTGCGGCCATCGCCGAGCTTCCGGAGCAGCTGTCTGCGTTGACCTGCCAGCATTCTGCGCCACAAAAACTGACCAATATCTATTACGAAACCCCGGATAACCGTCTTCGCAAGCTGGACATGGGCCTGCGCATCCGCGGTTTTGACGACCGTTACGAGATGACAATCAAAACCGCCGGCAAAGTGGTGGCGGGTTTACACCAACGCCCTGAATATAATGTCGATATCGCCACGCCCGAACTGGATCTGAGCCTGTTCCCGGCAGACATCTGGCCGCAAGATGTTGACGTCGCCGCGCTGCAAGCGGAATTAAAGCCGCTGTTCCGTACTGATTTCGTGCGTGAAAAGTGGGTAATCACTTACCAGCAAAGCGAGATTGAACTTGGTCTGGATCAGGGCAGTGTCTCGGCAGGTGAACTGTCTGAACCATTATCTGAAATCGAACTCGAGATTAAGCAGGGCAATACGGCCGATCTGCTGGCGCTGGCGACCTTGCTGGGTCAAAAAGGCGGTCTGCGTCTGGGCGGCCTGAGCAAGGCGGCACGCGGTTATCATCTTGCACAGGGCAATGTGCTGCGCGAGTCTGCTCCGCTGCCGGTTTACCGCGCCGAGCCGAAAGCCTCCGTCGAGCAGGCGCTGAGCGGCATGCTTGAGCTGGGCCTGAGTCATTGGCAATATCAGGAAGAACTCTGGGTGCGTGGCGACAAAACGTCCCGTATTTCCGTGCTGCAAGCGGTAGAAGTGGTGCGTCAGGCGCTGGTTATCTACGGCGGGCTTATCCCGCGCAAGGCCTCGACCGATCTTCGTGCACGTCTGACTGAACTCGCCGAGAAGCTCGACAAGAAAGGGCTGGACGCCGAAGAAGTCTGCCTGAGCGCCGACTATCTGCAATGTAAGTTAGTGCTTACTTCGTGGTTGGCCAATCAGCAGTGGAAACCGTTTGTCGATGACAAGTCGCAGAAGAAACTCGACGGTTCGTTCAAACGTTTTGCCGACATCATGCTGGGCCGCACCGCAGCCGATCTGAAAGAGGCTTTCTCGCAGCCGCTGACCGAAGAGGGTTATCGCGACCAGCTCGCCCGTCTGAAGCGCCAGATCTTGGCTTTCCACCTGTTGTCGGGTGCGTATCCGCTTGAAGAGGCAATGGTTTATATTACCGTGTGGACCGAACTTCAACAGGCTATCGTGCAGCAGCAGCACGCCTGGGAAGATTCGGCGCGTCAGCATGCCGTTATGCAGCCTGCATTCTGGTTAAACGGCCAGCCCCGTTAATGAATAGCCCGGCCTGACGCCATGTCAGGCCGATTATCGAAGGAAAGAAAGAATGTTGCCTCTCACTCCGCTGCTCGAGGCTCAGGCCGACAAGCTGCACCTGCGTTTCAGACAAAGCGTTGAACAACAGCAGTTGAACGACGTGCCCGCGTTAACCGACGAGGCGCTGCGCATATTAGCCAGCAGCGACTTTATCAGTGAGAATTTCATCGTTCATCCGCAGTGGTGGCAGGCGATTTCTGCCCATCCGCCGCAGGTTGACGAGTGGCAGCATTATTCCTCCGACATCGCCAGCCGACTTGAACAGGTGCAGGACGAAGCCGGATTAATGAAGGCGTTGCGCCTGTTTCGCAAGGAAAAAATGCTGCGTATCAGCTGGTCGCAGGCGAGGCAAACCAGTAGCTGCGAGCAGACGCTGCAACAGCTGAGCGTACTGGCTGAAACGCTGATTGTCGCCGCGCGCGACTGGCTGTATGACGCCTGCTGCCGCGAGTGGGGCACGCCGACCAATGCCGCGGGTGAACCGCAAAAGCTGCTGATTCTTGGTATGGGTAAGCTTGGCGGCGGTGAACTGAATTTCTCCTCCGATATCGACCTGATTTTTCCTATCCCGAAAACGGCCAGACACAGGGCGGACGTCGCCAGCTCGAGAACGCACAGTTCTTTATTCGTCTGGGGCAGAGGCTTATCAAGGCGCTGGATCAACCCACTATCGACGGCTTTGTCTATCGCGTCGACATGCGGTTACGTCCCTTCGGCGACAGCGGTCCGCTGGTGCTGAGCTTTGCGGCGCTGGAAGACTACTATCAGGAGCAGGGCCGCGACTGGGAGCGGTATGCGATGGTGAAAGCCAAGCTGATGGGCGAGTCCGACGACGCGAGCAGTCAGGAAATCCGCAAGATGCTCAAGCCGTTTGTCTTCCGTCGTTACATCGATTTCAGCGTGATCCAGTCTCTGCGCAACATGAAAGGCATGATTGCCCGCGAGGTGCGCCGCCGTGGGCTTAAAGACAACATCAAGCTGGGCGCGGGCGGTATCCGCGAGATTGAGTTTATCGTGCAGGTGTTCCAGCTTATTCGCGGCGGTCGTGAGCCGCTGCTGCAACAGCGCGCGCTGCTGCCAACCCTCGCCACGCTCGAAACGCTGCATCTATTGCCTGAAAATCAGGTACGACAACTGACTGAAAGTTATCTGTTTTTGCGTCGTCTCGAAAATCTTTTACAGGCCATTGCCGATGAGCAGACCCAAACGCTGCCGGGCGATGAGCTAAACCGCGCCCGACTGGCGTGGGGCATGGACTTCGCGTCGTACGCCGAATTAAATGCCCGGATTATTCACCATATGCAGGCGGTGCGCGCGGTGTTTGACGAACTCATCGGCGACGACACGCCCGATGCCGGCGACGACCCCCAGCAGGAGCAGTACAGCAGCCTTTGGAGCGATCAGCTCGACGACAGCGACCTTCTGCCGCTGGTGGGCGAGTTGTCCGAACCAGGGGCGCGGCAATCTACAGCGCACGCTGGTGAGTTTTCGTCAGGATGTCGATAAACGGACCATCGGTCCACGCGGTCGCGACCAGTTAGACCAGCTAATGCCAAGACTTCTGGCGCAAGTGTGTACTTACCCTAATGCCGATATCGTCTTGCAGCGCCTCACTCTCCTACTGCTCAATATCGTAACCCGCACGACGTATATCGAGCTGCTGGTCGAATATCCCGGCGCGCTGAAACAGCTGATTCGCCTCTGCGCCGCCTCGCCGATGGTCGCCAATCAGCTGGCGCGTCACCCGATTCTGCTCGACGAACTGCTTGACCCGAATACGCTGTATCAGCCTATCGCGCCGGAATCCTATCCTGACGAACTGCGCCAGTATTTGCTGCGTGTCCCGCCCGACGACGAAGAGCAGCAGATTGAAGCGCTGCGCCAGTTCAAGCAGGCACAGCAACTGCGCATCGCGGCCGGAGATATAGCGGGCGTGTTGCCGGTGATGAAGGTAAGCGATCATCTGACCTCGCTGGCGGAGGCGATTCTGAATGCGGTGATTCAGCAGGCGTGGGATCACATACTGGCGCGTTACGGCCAGCCTGCCCATCTCCAACAGCGCGAAGGGCGCGGGTTTGCGGTCATCGGTTATGGCAAACTCGGCGGATGGGAGTTGGGCTACAGCTCCGACCTGGATCTGGTGTTCCTGCACGACTGTCCGATGGATGTCGTCACCGACGGTCCGCGCAGCATCGATGGTCGTCAGTTCTATCTGCGACTGGCGCAGCGCATCATGCATTTGTTCAGTACCCGCACCGCGTCCGGCATTCTGTACGAGGTCGACGATCGCCTGCGGCCTTCGGGCGCTTCCGGCATGCTGGTGAGCACGATTACGGCGTTCAGGGAGTACCAGCAGGAAAGCGCCTGGACGTGGGAACATCAGGCGCTGGTGCGCGCACGCGTGGTGTACGGCAGCCCGGAAATGACACGGCAGATTAACGCCATCCGCCGCGAAATTCTCTGTACCCCGCGCGACGGCGAGGCGCTGAAAAAAGACGTACGCGAGATGCGCGAAAAAATGGTTGCCCACCTCGCGACCAAAAAAGGCGAGGTATTCGACCTTAAAACCGATCCGGGCGGCATTACCGATATCGAGTTTATCGCCCAGTATCTGGTGCTGCGTTATGCCAGCGAAGAGCCGGAACTGACCCGCTGGTCCGATAATGTGCGCATTTTCGAACTGATGGCGAAATACCGCCGAGTGCCGAAAGAGGAAGCCGAACAGCTGACCCATGCCTACGTGACGCTGCGAGACGAGATTCATCATCTGGCGTTGCAGGAACATAACGGCAAAGTTGCGGTCGATATGTTTGCCACCGAGCGCGAGCAGGTTCGCACCAGCTGGCAGCGCTGGCTCGGCTGAGTGGTTTTATCACCATCCTTTTTCGCTTGTGATATTATCGCGCGCATTGTTTTCGGGATGACCCTAATTTTGGCTACGATCTGTCTATCGAGCCTGTTTGCCAAGTTTTATACCCAAAGTCTTTGAGTTTTGGCTCTCGGGACGTCGGGTTTACCTGTTTTGGAGTGTGGGATGAAAGTAACCTTGCCTAAGTTTGACCGTGCCGGAGTGTTGGTCGTAGGTGACGTAATGCTAGACCGCTACTGGTATGGCCCAACCAGCCGTATTTCACCGGAAGCGCCGGTGCCGGTGGTGAAAGTCAATACCATTGAAGAGCGTCCGGGCGGTGCGGCAAACGTGGCGATGAACATTGCCTCTCTCGGCGCGCGTTCCTGCCTGATTGGCCTGACCGGTGCCGATGATGCCGCCCGTGCGTTGAACGAACGTCTGAGCGAAGTCAACGTCAGCTGTGATTTCCTCGCGGTGCCAACTCATCCAACCATTACCAAGCTGCGCATCCTGTCGCGCAACCAGCAGTTGATCCGCCTCGATTTCGAAGAAGGATTCGAAGGGATCGATCTCCAGCCGATGCTGGAAAAAATCAAAACCGCCTTGCCGCAGACGGGCGCGATGGTGCTGTCCGATTACGCCAAAGGCGCATTGAAAGACGTGCAGGCCATGATTCAACTGGCGAAAGCTGCGGGTGTGCCGGTGCTTATCGATCCGAAAGGCTCCGATTTCGAACCGTATCGTGGCGCCACGCTGCTGACGCCGAACCTGTCCGAATTCGAAGCCGTTGTCGGAGCCTGCAAGACCGAAGATCAGCTGGTGGAAAAAGGCATGGCGCTGATTGCCCGCTTCGAGCTGTCGGCGCTGCTGGTGACCCGCTCCGAGCAGGGCATGACCTTGCTGCAACCGGGCAAACCGCCGCTGCATCTGCCGACGCAGGCGCAGGAAGTCTACGATGTTACCGGTGCTGGCGATACGGTGATTGGCGTGCTGGCAACGGTTCTTGCCGCGGGCAACAGTCTTGAAGAGGCCTGTTTCCTTGCCAATGCCGCCGCCGGTGTAGTGGTCGCCAAACTCGGGACGTCAACCGTCTCTACCGTTGAACTGGAAAACGCCATACATGGCCGTTCCGAAACCGGTTTTGGCGTGATGAGCGAAGCCGAATTGCAGGCAGCCGTGGCGCAGGCGCGTCAGCGCGGCGAGAAAGTGGTCATGACCAACGGCATCTTCGACATTCTGCATGCCGGTCACGTGTCTTATCTGGCGAATGCCCGCAAGCTCGGCGATCGTCTGATTGTAGCCGTCAACAGCGATGCCTCGACCAAACGCCTGAAGGGTGAAACCCGCCCCGTGAATCCGTTGCCGCAGCGTATGGCGGTACTCGCCGCGCTGGGTGCGGTCGACTGGGTCGTGAGTTTCGAAGAAGATACACCCCGTCGGCTGATAGCCGGGATCCTGCCGGATCTGCTGGTGAAAGGCGGCGATTATCAGCCGCATGAGATTGCAGGCTGTGATGAAGTCTGGGCCAACGGCGGCGAAGTGAAAGTGCTGAACTTCGAAGACGGTCTTTCGACGACAAAAATCATTAATCAGATCAAATCACAAGAGTAGTTTTCATCTCATTGATAACATAATTGCCGTCAAAAAAAGGCCCACAAATGTGGGCCTTTTCTATTGTTCGCCGTGCTGGCTTGACGAAAGCTGAAATGCTCCGTCAATCAGGCAATAGGCTTGTCGATTTTTGGCGCAGCGGCCGGAGAAGATGCCGTGGTTCGGCGCGGTAGACGTTGGCGGAGCGAAAGTGTCGGCCTGCGGAGTATTCATGGTCGGTGCAATCGGCGCAGTAGGTGCGTTATTGGCGTTGGCCAGTTTGCCTTCAAGCTCGGCCAGACGCTGTTCCAGCAGGGTCAGCTTTTCGCGGGTGCGCAGCAGAACCTGCGTCTGCACGTCAAACTCTTCGCGGTTGACCAAATCCATACGGCTGAACTGCGCCTGCAGGACCTGACGGACTTTCTTTTCGGTATCTTCACCAAACTCGCGGATCCCTTTTGGCATCGCTTCGTGGACCTGGCGAGCAATTTGTTCAATTTTTTTAGTGTCGATCATCGTCGTTACCCTGTTTCAGAGAAGTGGCTTTCTCTTAGTGTAATGCCTGAATGGCATTCTATAAACCTATCTGCATGCTTTTAATAGCACAACGGGTGCATTGCTCCGTCCATTCATTGGCGTTATAGTTGACCTGCTTATTCTCAGGGCGGGGTGCAAGTCCCCACCGGCGGTAAACCACAGAGTATGTGATGAAACCCTTTTCGTCATCGTGGAAGCCCGCGAGCGCTTGTGTCTTTTCATCTGATGAAAGGCAGAAGGTCAGCAGATCCGGTGTAATTCCGGGGCCGACGGTTATAGTCCGGATGGGAGAGAGTAACGACATGAAGGGCCTCGATGCCCGCTACGTTATTTATCGTTATGGTCTGCCATAGGCACGGCCATGCTATCTCCGCAAGACGCCCTGATTCTGGTAATCCATTTATTTTAAAGCATTAATGAGGTTATTTTACCATGAATCAGACTCTACTTTCCGAATTCGGTACACCTGCCGAGCGTGTTGAACGTGCTGTTGCCGCCCTGCGCAACGGACAAGGTGTGATGGTGCTGGATGACGAAAATCGTGAAAACGAAGGCGATATGATTTTCGCCGCAGAAACCATGACCGTCGAGCAGATGGCGCTGACCATTCGCCACGGCAGCGGCATTGTCTGCCTGTGTCTGACTGACGAACGCCGTCAGCAACTCGAGTTGCCGATGATGGTCGAGCATAATTCCAGCCATTATCAGACCGGTTTTACGGTCACTATCGAAGCGGCTAAAGGCGTGACCACCGGCGTTTCTGCAGCCGATCGCCTGACTACCATTCGCGCGGCAATTGCCGACGACGCTACGCCTTCCGATCTCAATCGCCCCGGCCACGTATTCCCGCTGCGCGCGCGCGATGGCGGCGTATTAACGCGTCCGGGCCATACCGAAGCGACTATCGATCTGGTCAAGCTGGCCGGATTCCGCCCTTACGGCGTGCTTTGCGAACTGACCAACGATGACGGCACGATGGCGCACGCGCCCGAAGCCATTGTTTTTGCCAACCAGCACAACATGCCGGTCGTCACCATTGATGACCTGGTGGCCTATTTGCAGGGCTGAGTTTCGCGACACGCGTGACGGCTGTTATAACCCGTGACTTCATGATTCAGGCCGACCTTCTGCGTCGGCTTTTTTCTGACATTACCCATCAAATTTTTTGAATATCTTCATCATGCTTATCCGGCAGATCCGGGGCGATAAAGCGAGTAGTCTTTTCCCCATCGAGCGGAGCAATACGGCATCCGCGACCTCTTGACCAGGCGGTAAGGAAAATTTTATGACTACTTCACGTATGCCTGCGCTGTTTCTTGGCCACGGAAGCCCGATGAACGTGCTGGAAGACAACATTTATACCCGTGCATGGGAAGCGCTCGGGAAAACCCTGCCGCGTCCGAAGGCGATTCTTGCGGTGTCTGCGCACTGGTATACGCGAGGAACGGCGGTGACGGCAATGGAACATCCGCGCACCATTCACGACTTTGGCGCGTTTCCACAGGCGCTGTTTGATGTCCGTTATCCGGCTCCGGGTTCCCCGGCGTTGGCAGAACGGATTCAGGCACTGCTGTCGCCGGTTGCCGTGCAGGCCGACACCGGCGAATGGGGATTCGATCATGGTTCGTGGGGCGTGTTGACCAAGATGTATCCCGATGCGGATATTCCGATGGTTCAGCTCAGCATCGACGGCACCCAACCGGCAGAATATCATTATCAGCTGGGGCAAAAGCTGACGGCGCTGCGCGACGAAGGCGTGATGATTGTGGCGAGCGGCAACGTGGTGCACAACCTGCGTATGGTGAAATGGGAAGGTGATGCCGAGGCTTATCCGTGGGCGAATTCCTTCAGTCAGTTTGTGGTAGACAACCTGCACTGGAAGGGCGACGCCAAGGATCATCCATTAGTCAACTTCATGCAGCATGAAGGGGCGGCGTTGTCCAATCCCACGCCTGAACACTACCTGCCGCTGCTTTACCTGCTGGGATCCTGGGATGGCGTTGAACCCATCACTTTGCCGACACAGGGCATTGTGATGAGTTCGTTGAGCATGCTGTCTGTCCAGCTGGGTTAAGCGCGGATCGCAGGCTTTCTATCAATCGACAATAACGTGAGGATAAAAGCGTGAAAGATCCTGAGTGATCAGCGCTTTATCTTCACGTAAGCCTATCCCGCACGGCGTATCGTCAACCAGCCAGCTGCCAATCAGGGTATAGCTGTCGTTATGGCGCGGCATGGGGCAATATTCCTGCACAATCATGCCTTCCTTTCCGTATGGGCCGTCGGCGCTGGCGACTTCCTTGCCGTTGTCGATAATGCGAATATTCGCGCCCTCACGGGAGAACAGCGGTTTTATCACGTAGCGTTCCATCGGCGGATGCGCGTCTTCGGCGAAGTAGGACGCCAGCAGATTAGGATGATGAGGGAACATTTCCCATAGCAGCGGCAGCAGTGCCTTGTTGGAGATAATCGCTTTCCAGGCCGGTTCCAGCCAGCGCACGCCCGCATCTTCGAGCTTGGTCGAAAATGTTTCGCGGAACATGAATTCCCACGGATACAGTTTGAATAGGTTGCTGATGACCTGATCCTGCGGATCGGTAAATTGCCCGCGCTCGCCCAGACCAATCTCTTCTATATACAGAAACTCGCTGGCGAGATCGGCCTCGAGCGCGCAGTCCTGCAAATACTGCACGGTGCCGCGATCCTCTTCTGTATCCTGGCAGCAGGCGAAATGCAGCAGCGAAAAACCGTGCTGTGATTTTAGTTCGCCGAAACGTTCAATCAGTTTTTCCTGCATGCTGTTGTACTGATCGGCCTGCGGCGGCAGTTTGCCTGCCGCGATTTGATCTTCGAGCCACAACCATTGGAAAAACGCGGCCTCATAGAGAGAGGTCGGCGTATCGGCGTTATTTTCAAGAAGCTTGGGCGGATTAACGCCGTCATAAACCAGATCCATACGCGAATAGAGCGAAGGCTGGTGGGTGCGCCAGGAGGCGCGAACAAATTCCCGGACATGTTTCGGGATCTGGAATTTAGCCATTAATGCATCGCTGGCGACGACCTTTTCGACCACCTGCAAACACATCTGATGCAACTCTGCCGTCGCCGTTTCTATCTGTTCAATCTGCGCCAGCGTAAACTGATAATAGGCATCTTCACACCAGTAGGGTTCGCCGTACATGGTGTGAAAATTGAAGCCGAATTCCGTGGCCTTTTCGCGCCAGTCGGGACGCTCCTGTATGGCTACACGTTTCATGCCTAGCCACCCATGCTGCGGGAAGGGGAACGTGTGGCCGATGCCGAGCTACGCTGTATGGAGGTCTGTTTGGCGACGCTTTCGCCGAAACCGCCGCGCGTTACCGTGCTGGTGGTGGCCGGTTTAGGGGCCAAAGCGGTGCGTGGAACATTCATGCTGCGCCCGGTAGTCGCGGGACCATAGCTCTTGCCGCTGGAATCGACGAATTTGCCGCTGGCAGGGCTGCCCGCGTTTTTCGAGGTAAACAGCGGTTGCTGCGCATAGCCGCCACCGCTCATCATGCGGCCCATCATAAAGCCGGCCATCAGCGGCATCCACATGCTGCCGCCCTGTTGCGATTCGGCCGACATACCGGCCTGTGCCGGGGTCTGAGTACACTGCGACTCACCGAATTCGGCGACGCAGTCTGCGCGGTTGGCGTATTTTGGCGCTGTCTTGGCGGCTTCGGCCTTGGCATCGTTGAATGCTTTGGTACATTGCGCGCTATTGGACGGATTGGCTTTGGAGCAGTCGTCGGCGTTTCTGGTAAAGCGAGACGTTTTCATCGCTTTTTTCACAGGCGCTAAGCATAAAAACGGCGCTGATTGCGACAGCGGCGGGCGTAATGCGCGAGCTGCGCCAGGTTTTACGAAAAGTCGCCAGATTGACGTTTTGTGTCCGTTTCATTTTATTTATCCCATCGTCGGGCGTGACCGCCCTTTACCCAGAGTAGGTTACAGTTGTAACAGAATAAGAATAAGGTAAAGGTGCTTACAATTAAAGCAGGAAAGTCCATCGTTACCAGACTTTACGTTCGGAGGGGGTAACGCGCCGTTTATCGGCGTGCCGAAAGGAAAAACCGCCCATGACAGGCGGTTTTGAACAGGTTTCAGGCAATAATCGATGGTTAGTTACGGAAAGGATTACCGCTGGTTTTTACCGTTTTCGGAGCAACCGGTGTGCTGGCACGTTGCACGGGTGCCGCAGGTGCTATGCTTGGGTTGCCTTCATCGACGGCGGCATTCTGTTGTGGCGTCTCGGGCGCGACCTGTTCCGGATTGGTCGGAACCGGCGCACCCAATGCGCCATTGAGCGACAGCAGGTCATTCTCATTCAACGTGCCGAGCGCCGATTTCACGTTTAGCTGGTTGATAAGATAGGTATAACGCGCACTGGAAAGTTGCTGCTTGGCATTGTAGAGCGTGGTGGTCGCGTCAAGCACGTCGACAATGGTACGCGTGCCGACCCGATAACCGGCTTCGGTGGCATCCAGCGAGCTTTGCGCAGAAACCACGGCCTGCTTGTAGGCGTTGATGCTGCTGATGGACGCTGAAATATTGTTGAAAGAGGAACGCACGGTCTGCACGACGCTGCGGTGCGCGCTTTCAAGCTGCTCGCTGTAGGTAACGAAGTTGTACTGCGCCTGTTTGACCTGCGAGGTGACGGAGCCGCCGCTGTACAGCGGAATCGTCAGGCTCAGGCCGACCTTGTTTTGCCCGGCATCGCTGTCTTGATAGCTGGAACCTTCGCCGGTTCTGGAGCCGTTATATTTGGTGTTGCTGATGCCGCTTGAAGCGGTGAGATCCAGTGTTGGCATGTGGCCGGTCTGGTAGTAGCGAATCTCTTCACGCGCCAAATCCTGCGACAGACGCGCCGACAGCAGACTGAGGTTGCGGTTTTCGGCTTCTCTCAGCAGATTGGCCACCGGCTCGGGGCGCTGGGTGGTGAACGTATTGATGTTCAGCGAAGCCAACTGCGGATAGTAAACCCCGGTCACCTGACGCAGCACTTCGAGCGCGTTGTCGAGCGTATTGCGGGCCGTGACTTCGTTGGCCAGAACGGTGTCGTATTCGGAACGGGCATTCTGCACATCGGTGATGGCGACCAGGCCCACGTTGAAGCGCTGGGTGGTTTGATCCAGCTGGCGATAAATAGCCTGTTTTTGCGCTTCCGTGTAAGAGAGCGCATCAATCGCACTCAAAACGTTGAAATAGGCGGTGGCGGTGTTCAGAATAAGGGTCTGCTGCGCGGTCTGGAAGGTCACGTCGGCAATACCGGCGGTTTTTTCCTGCAGGGTCAAGGCACGCCATTTGGACATGTCGAAAATCGTCTGCGTCAGCTGCAATGAACCGCTAGTCTCATTACTGTTTACACCGTTGGCATCGCGATAGCCGTTGTTGTAAGCGTAATCGACACCCAATCCCAATTGCGGCAGCAACGGACTGCGTGCTTCATTAATTTTCTCGAATGCAGCATCACGCGTCGCACCTGACGCACGCAAATCCGGGTTACTTTCCCTGGCTTGCTTGTAGACCTGCACGAGATTTTCAGCCTGGCTTACCGTGCTGACGCCGCCGAGGCTCAACGCGATGAGAAGAGGGAGCAGTTTCTTCATTTGCATTCCTTGTAGTGCAGCAATGTTATTATTTAATGCTGTCATTAAACCATAAAGGTATCGACGCGGATTCTAGCAGAGACCCGTGAGAAAATTGCATGGCCTAATGTGCCATCTCTGCCGCGCGAATCCAAATCTACCACAAATAACCTTGATTATTATTACCGCATCTTCATCTAAATGTTCCGATGAGGAGATTAAAAACTTTTTACCGCTAACGGGAGAACGTTTTATGGCCAAATTCAAAGATTCACCAGTCAGTTACGGCAGGAACGATCTGGAAATCATTGCCGTCGAAAACCGCTACCAGGGCTTCTTCGCCATCAACGCCTACCGTTTTCGCCATCGTCTGTTCAATGGCGAAATGAGCGGTGAGGTGGTGCGCGAAGTTTTTGAGCGTGGTCATGCGGCGGTTCTGTTACCTTATGATCCTGTAACCGACGAGGTTGTGCTCATCGAGCAAATCCGTCTCCCCGCGCTGGAAAGCAGCGAAACACCGTGGCTGCTCGAGATGGTCGCAGGTATCATCGAAGAGGGCGAAACGGTTGAAGATGTCGCGCGCCGCGAGGCCGCCGAAGAGGCAGGTATCACTGTAAAACGCTGTAAACCGGCGCTGAGCTATCTGGCAAGTCCGGGTGGCACCAGCGAACGACTTTCCATTATGGTAGGGGAAGTCGATGCCTCCAAGGCAGAAGGAATTCATGGGCTGGACACTGAAAATGAAGACATCCGGGTACATGTGGTGAGTCGGGAGCAGGCTTATCGCTGGGTGGAAGAAGGAGCCATAGATAATGCGGCATCGGTCATTGCTCTGCAATGGTTGGCGCTGCACCATGAATCTCTTAGAAAAGAATGGGTTAAAGAATGATTAAGCGCTACGTTCCCGATTTTCCCGAAATGATGCGCCTGTGCGAAACCAATTTCGCCCAGCTGCGTCGTTTGCTCCCTCGAAACGATGAAGTCGGGCAGACAGTGTCATATCAGGTGACCAACGCGACCTACCAGCTGAAAATTCTGGAATCGACACGCTATACTTCATTGGTTGAAATTAGCCAGACGGCACCGGCCGTCTCTTACTGGAGCCTGCCTTCGCTTACCGTGCGTCTTTATCATGACGCCATGGTTGCCGAAGTGTGTGCGAGCCAGCAGATCTTTCGTTTCAAAGCACGCTATGATTATCCTAACAAAAAGTTGCATCAGCGTGATGAAAAGCATCAAATTAACCAGTTCCTTGCCGATTGGTTGCGCTATTGTCTGGCGCATGGAGCTATGCCGGTTCCGGTTTGTTAGACAGACTTCAATAACAAAGGATCGAATTTGGAAAGCCTGTTTACGCTGCCTTTGGTTGATGGGGCCAAAGTCAGGATACTTCAGATTACTGATACCCACCTCTTTGCGGGCGAAGAGCAGACTTTGCTGGGCGTAAACACGTTTCGCAGCTATCGCGCCGTGCTGGACGCCATTTGCGCCCGCAATCACGAGGTGGATATCATTACCGCAACCGGCGATCTGGCGCAGGATCAGTCGCTCGAGGCCTATCACCATTTCGCGCAGGGTATCGCCAGAATCGATGCGCCCTGCGTGTGGCTGCCCGGCAACCACGATTTTCAACCGGCGATGGTCGATGCACTGGCCGAAGCTGGCATTCGCCCCTCCAAGCAGGTTCTGCTCGGCAATCAGTGGCAGGTCCTGCTGCTCGACACCCAGGTATTCGGCGTGCCGCACGGCGAAATCAGCGAGTATCAACTCGAATGGATGACGCGCTGTCTGGATCAGTTCCCCGAGCGCTACACCCTGATTATGCTGCACCATCATCCGCTGCCTTCCGGCTGTACCTGGCTCGATCAGCACAGCCTGCGCAATGCGCACACGCTGGCCGCCGTGCTGGAAGATTACCCGCAGGTTTCCACGCTGATTTGCGGGCATATTCATCAGGAGCTGGATCTCGACTGGTACGGCAAACGGCTTTACGCAACGCCTTCCACCTGCGTCCAGTTCAAGCCGCACTGCACCAACTTCACGCTGGACAGCCTCGCGCCCGGCTGGCGTTATCTGACACTTCATCCCGACGGTCGTGTTGAAACCGAAGTCTGTCGTATCGACAGCGACGAGTTCAGCCCCGATGCCGACGCAGAAGGTTATTAATGAGCACTTTGCTGTATCTGCACGGCTTCAACAGTTCGCCTCTCTCCGCCAAGGCCACTGCGCTGAGAAGCTGGCTGGCCGACCATCATCCGCATATCGAGATGGTTATCCCGCAGCTGCTGCCGTATCCGGCCGATGCCGCCGAGCAACTTGAGACGCTGGTGATGGACCGTTCGGGCGAGAAAATCGGCATTGTCGGCTCCTCGCTCGGCGGATATTACGCGACCTGGTTATCGCAATGCTTTATGTTGCCGGCGGTAGTGGTTAATCCTGCCATTCGTCCTTATGAACTTTTAATCGACTACCTGGGTGTCAATCAGAACCCCTACACCGGCCAGCAATATGTGTTAGAGTCTCGCCATGTTTACGATCTCAAAGTGATGCAGATCGAACCTTTGGAGTCACCCGATCTACTGTGGTTGCTCCAGCAAACCGGCGATGAGACCCTCGACTACCGTCAGGCCGTAGCCTATTTTACCGCGTGCCGCCAGACCGTAGAACCCGAGGGCAATCATGCATTTGTCGGGTTTGAACGTTATTTCTCACCGATTGTGGATTTCTTGGGGCTGGCTACGGATTAATTTTCGCCAGCAACAGTATCGTTCACTCACAACCAGAGCCACGAATTAAAAAACGATGAGTCAATCAACTTATAACGCGGATTCTATCGAGGTTCTCAGCGGCCTCGAACCTGTGCGCCGCCGTCCGGGCATGTACACCGATACCACCCGGCCAAACCACCTGGGACAGGAAGTTATCGATAACAGCGTCGATGAGGCGCTGGCGGGCCATGCTCGTCGAATCGAAGTTATTCTGCACGCCGATCAGTCACTTGAAGTGACCGACGATGGCCGCGGCATGCCGGTGGATATCCACCAGGAAGAGGGCATTCCTGCGGTTGAACTGATTTTCTGCCGTCTGCATGCGGGCGGTAAATTCTCCAACAAGAACTACCAGTTTTCGGGCGGTCTGCACGGCGTCGGCATTTCCGTGGTTAACGCCCTGTCGACGCGTGTGGAAGTGACCGTGCGTCGTGACGGCCAAATCTACAACATGGCCTTTGAAAACGGCGACAAGGTGCAGGACCTGACCGTGACCGGCACCGTCGGCAAACGCAATACCGGCACCAGTGTCCATTTCTGGCCCGACGGCAGTTTCTTCGACAGCCCGCGCTTCTCCGTAAGCCGTCTCAGTCACCTGCTGAAAGCCAAGGCGGTGCTGTGTCCGGGCGTCGAGATTGTGTTCAAGGACAAGGTCAACAATACCGAACAGAGCTGGTGCTATCAGGACGGCCTGACCGATTACCTGATGGAAGCGGTCAACGGCCTGATTACGCTGCCGGAAAAAGCCTTTGTCGGTGCGTTCGCCGGTGATACCGAAGCGGTAGACTGGGCGCTGCTGTGGCTGCCGGAAGGCGGTGAAATGCTGACCGAAAGCTACGTCAACCTGATCCCGACCATGCAGGGCGGCACGCACGTCAACGGGCTGCGTCAGGGTCTGCTTGATGCCATGCGCGAGTTCTGCGAATACCGCAACATTCTGCCGCGCGGTGTGAAACTGTCGGCGGAAGATATCTGGGAGCGCTGTGCCTATGTGCTGTCGGTCAAGATGCAGGATCCCCAGTTTGCGGGGCAAACCAAGGAGCGTCTGTCTTCCCGTCAGTGTGCGGCCTTTGTTTCCGGCGTAGTGAAAGACGCATTTAGCCTGTGGCTGAACCAGAACGTACAGGCCGCCGAACAGCTGGCCGAACTGGCGATTTCCAGCGCCCAGCGCCGTATGCGCGCCGCGAAGAAAGTGGTGCGTAAAAAGCTGACCAGCGGTCCGGCACTGCCCGGCAAACTGGCTGACTGCACCTCGCAGGATCTCAAAATGACCGAACTGTTTCTGGTCGAAGGGGATTCCGCAGGCGGCTCGGCAAAACAGGCGCGCGATCGTGAATATCAGGCTATCATGCCGCTGAAAGGCAAAATCCTGAACACCTGGGAAGTCTCGTCGGACGAAGTGCTGGCCTCGCAGGAGGTGCATGACATCTCTGTGGCGATAGGCATCGATCCCGACAGCGAAGATCTGACCCAGCTGCGTTATGGCAAAATCTGCATTCTTGCGGATGCCGACTCCGACGGGCTGCACATCGCCACGCTGCTGTGCGCGCTGTTTGTACGCCATTTCCGCTCGCTGGTACGCGGCGGTCACGTCTATGTCGCGATGCCGCCTCTTTACCGTATCGACCTCGGCAAGGAAGTCTTCTACGCGCTGGATGAAGAAGAAAAGACCGGAGTGCTGGAACAGCTCAAGCGCAAAAAGGGCAAGCCGAATGTGCAGCGCTTCAAAGGTCTGGGCGAGATGAACCCGCTGCAACTGCGTGAAACGACGCTGGATCCAAATACACGTCGTCTGGTACAGCTGACAATAGACGAAGAAGATGTCGACCAGACGCTGCGCATGATGGACATGCTGCTGGCGAAGAAAAGATCGGAAGACAGGCGTAATTGGCTTCAAGACAAAGGCGATACTGCCGAGCTGTCTGTTTAACCGGTATCAGTCTTCATTCAGGGGGTTGGCTGTCGTTGCCGCCTACCTGAATTTTGAATGATAAGGGGTTAACTTGCGGATTGTTTTTTAGTCAGGGCGTGGCCCTAAACAAAAAAACCGGAGTTTTTGGCTCCGGTTTTTTTATGGGGCAGGACGTTATCAGGCGGTTTCGATGATATTGATCTTGACGTCTACCACATCATTTTTGATGTTTTCACGATGCGCGTGCATGTGCGCGGCCTGCTGATGATCTTCGAGATGTGCCAGACTCGCCCAGTCTTCGACCATAAAGATGGAGTCGGGCGCGCTTTGACGCCACGGGATCTGTCCTTTCACATCGATAAAAGGCTCGTAACGATGGCAGCCTTTCTCTTCCAGTACGGTCGGCAGCAGCTGGCGGATTTTTTCCAGTACAGCATCGCGGCGGCCCGGCTTGATGATGATTTCAGCAATCACGGTTATCATAAAAACCTCGGTTTCCCTGAAAATTTGCGGGCCATCGAAACAGTCCGACCCGCTCGAATAATGCTTTCACAGTGTGGCAATAAACGCTTGGTTTGCCAAATGCGGAAAGTTACTCGGCAGTTTCAGCCTGACCGAATACGTTATCCAGATGCGCACGATAGTTGGCAAAGTAACCCTCGATATCAGGCTGCTTGATGACGTCGTTGCACATAAAGGTCGGCAGGGTGTCCATACCGATGAACTGGTTGGCCTTGTGGAACGGCAGGTAAACGCCGTCTACGCCCACGCCGTGGAAGAACTGGTCTTTATCTTCGAATGCTTCAAGCGGCGCATTCCAGGTGACGGACAGCATGTACGCGGTGCCTTGCAGCAGGCCGCCGGAGCCGTATTTTTTGGAGGCGTCGGAACGGGTACGGCCATCGCTTTCATACAGACGACCGTGGCCTTCCGTGAAGACTTCGTCGATGTATTTTTTCAGCGTCCACGGCGCGCCCATCCACCAGCCCGGCATCTGATAAATGATGGCATCGGCCCACAGGTAGCTCTGGATTTCGGCTTCTATGTCGTAGCCTTCTTCAAGATGGGTGACGCGAACGCTATGGCCCGCATCACGCAGAAAACTGTCGGCAATGTCAGTCAGGCTGATATTGAGGGCACCTTTGGAGTGGGCAAAGGTTTTTCCGGCG